>CAZSBQ010000108.1:0-12744 GCA_964604795.1 uncultured Victivallales bacterium
GCTGCGCAGCGCAACCAGAACCGACAGCAAAGGAGTCCACTGTGGACAATCCGATCGTAGCCCTCCTGAAGGAGAAAAGCCCCGAAGACATCGATCCGTCAATGCTGGCCTATGTCAGCAATCTCACCAGCGTCGCTCAGGTGGCGCCGGAGGTGTCGCGAGCCATCGTCAAGGAATTGCAGGACCAACGGCACAACCTCAAGCTGATCGCCAGCGAGAACTACTGCAGTCTCGCCACTCAACTGGCCATGTCCAACGTCCTGACCGACAAATACGCCGAGGGCGTGCCCGGCGCGCGCTTCTATGAGGGGTGCGACAATATCGACGATGTGGAAGCTTATGCCTGCGAGCAGGCCAAGGCCTTGTTCGGTGCGGAGCACGCATATGTGCAACCTCACAGCGGGGCCGACGCCAACATGGTCGCATTCTGGGGGATTCTGCAGCAGCGCGTGCAGGTACCCGAACTGGAGAAGTTGGGCGTCAAGAATCCGGCGAAGCTCAGCGACTCCGATTGGGAGACGGTGCGAGCCGCGCTCGGCAATCAGCGCCTGCTGGGCATGGACCTGGCGGCGGGAGGCCATCTCACGCACGGCTATCGTCTGAACGTGTCCGGGCGCATGTTCCACTCCTATTCCTACGGGGTCAGCGAGAAGGATTACTGCCTGGACTACGACGCCATCGAGAAGCAGGTGATGGAGATCAAGCCGCTGATCCTGCTGGGCGGCTACAGCGCGTATCCCCGCAAGGTCGACTTCCGCCGAATGCGCGAGATCGCCGACAAGGTGGGGGCGGTGCTGATGGTCGACATGGCGCATTTCGCCGGCTTGGTGGCCGGAGGCGTGTTCACCGGCGACTACAATCCGGTGGAGCATGCGCACGTGGTCACCTCGACCACGCACAAGACACTGCGCGGTCCGCGCGGCGGCATCGTGCTTTGCACTGAAGAGTTTGCCGACGTCATGGACAAGGGATGTCCGATGGTGCTCGGCGGTCCGCTGGCGCACGTGATGGCGGCCAAGGGCGTTGCGTTCACCGAAGCGCGCACGCAGGCGTTCAAGGACTACGCACACCAGATCGTGGCCAACGCGTCGGCATTTGCGGAGGCCTGCGCGAAGAAAGGCATGACAATCGTCGGCGGCGGCACGGACAATCACCTGTTTCTCATCGATGCGATGAAGAGCTACGGGCTGTCCGGACGCCAGGCGGCGGCCGCCCTCAAGGATTGCCGCATCACGCTGAACAAAAACGGCATTCCGTTCGATCCCGAAAGCCCGATGATCACCAGCGGTCTGCGCATCGGCGCTTCCGCAGTGACCACGCTGGGCATGGGGCCTGCGCAGATGGAAACGATGGCGGAGATCATCGACACCGTTCTGCGCCACACCCGCCAGGGAGTCGTGGAGAGCGGCAAGAACGCCGGTAAACCCAGCAAGATCAAGTACGAACTGGACAGCGACGCACGCACCGAAGCCGTGCTTGGTGTGGAAACGCTGCTCCGCGAATACCCGGTGTACCCGGAACTGGACGCGGACTTCCTCGAGAAGCATTTCGCGGGATAAGCAGTTTTTATACGGAAAACGGCCCGGCGCGTTCTCCGAACCGCCGGGCGGCATACGGATCGCCCCCAACAACATGAGGACGAGGATTATGGCAGTAGACATGAAAAACATCGCCGAGTGCATCATCGCCGGCAAAATCGACGAAGCGAAGGACATGACCCAGAAGGCCGTCGACGAGGGCGTCTCGGCCGAGGACATCATGATGCAGGGACTGATCGTCGGCATGGAGACCGTCGGCCAGCGCTGGAAGAACGACGAAATGTTCCTTCCGGAGGTTCTGCGCTCCGCCAAGGCCATGCGCAACTCCATTGATCTGATCCGCGAGGACCTGGCCGACAGCGAGTCCAATGCCGGGACCATGGTCATCGGCACGGTCGAAGGCGACCTGCACGACATCGGCAAGGACTTGGCCGCGATGATGTTCGAGGGCGCCGGCTACAAGGTGGTCAACCTGGGCATCGACCAGTCCAACGACACCTTCATCGATGCGGTCAAGGAGCACAAGCCCGACCTGCTGGGCATTTCCGCGCTGCTGACCACCACCATGCCCAAAATGGGCGAGATCATCAACGGGCTCGAAGAGGCAGGCATCCGCGACCAGGTCGCGGTCATCATCGGCGGCGCGCCGGTGACCGAGGAGTTCGCCGAGTCCATCGGCGCGGACATCTATGCGGCCAACGCCCGCAACGGCGTCGACAAGGCGCGCGCCTATTTCAAAAAGTAGCACGGAGCGTGCTTGTATTGTGGTGGACCGGCCGTAGAGAGGCGTGTCGGGTCCGCCCTTCTCTCCGAACTGGAGAGCCTTCGCGACATTTTCTCGCGCCGCTTGCCGGGCCAGGCTGCCCGGCGACGGAGTGCGACGGGTCGTTCGGGAGTTCGCTGCGGCAGGAACGCCGCAGGCAGCGTGCAGACCGTAGACCGCAAACCCGACGAACCGCCCCCTTGGGCATTCCCGAGGCGACATGGCGGGGATTCCGGTACTCAGCCGACCGACCGGTCGGCAATCGCCGCATCGGCGATGCTTACGATGCCCGGACTGAGCGGCGCACGCCCTCCCTCAGCCGGAAAGCCTTCATTCCGACCACGCAACAAAACCGAAACAAAATCGACGGGTTGAGCGAAAGCTCGCCCCAGGCCGGGCCTTTTGCCCGCCTACCCGGCATCCATGCCGGAGCGCGGCGGCGCATCTTATCCCCCCGGACACCCAAAACGAACAGCAAGGAGACAGAATCATGGCAGTAGACATGAAAGCCATCGCCGAGTGCATCATCGCCGGCAAAATTGACGAAGCGAAGGACATGACCCAGAAGGCCGTCGACGAGGGCGTCTCGGCCGAGGACATCATGATGCAGGGACTGATCGTCGGCATGGAGACCGTCGGCCAGCGCTGGAAGAACGACGAAATGTTCCTTCCGGAGGTTCTGCGCTCCGCCAAGGCCATGCGCAACTCCATTGATCTGATCCGCGAGGACCTGGCCGACAGCGAGTCCAATGCCGGGACCATGGTCATCGGCACGGTCGAAGGCGACCTGCACGACATCGGCAAGGACTTGGCCGCGATGATGTTCGAGGGCGCCGGCTACAAGGTGGTCAACCTGGGCATCGACCAGTCCAACGACACCTTCATCGATGCGGTCAAGGAGCACAAGCCCGACCTGCTGGGCATTTCCGCGCTGCTGACCACCACCATGCCCAAAATGGGCGAGATCATCAACGGGCTCGAAGAGGCAGGCATCCGCGACCAGGTCGCGGTCATCATCGGCGGCGCGCCGGTGACCGAGGAGTTCGCCGAGTCCATCGGCGCGGACATCTACGCGGCCAACGCCCGCAACGGCGTCGACAAGGCGCGCGCCTACTTCAAGAAATAACCGACGAAGCGATTCGGCGCGCCGGTGCGCGCCACCCTCACAGTTCACCTTTGAAAAAGGAGTCAACGCATGAAAATGAATCAAAGCATTTTCCGAACGCCCCAGTTCCGAGTTCTCTCGGACGACCAGATTGAGCGCATTTACTTTGCCGCGCTGGACGTGCTGGAGCGGGTCGGCGCCGCCATGTACCAGGAGGACGCCCTCGAGCTGTTCCGAAACAGCGACGCGGTCGTCACCAGCGACGACCGAGTCCGCGTGCCGGTCTCCATGGTCGAGGAAGCCCTCAATTTTTATCCCGGCAAGATTACGCTGGCCGGCCGCAACGGCGAGCGTTCGCTGCACATCCAGAAGGATTCGGCGGGCTTCGGGACGGGATCGGACCTGCCGTTCTGCTACGACCGGGAAACCGGCGAGCGCCGCCGAACCATGTACAAGGACATCGGCAACGCGGGGTTGCTGGTGGACGCGCTGCCCAACTACGACTTCTTCATGTCGCACGGCATCGTCAGCGACGCGCCCAACACGCAGACCTACGACCGTCACCAGTTCATGGCTATGCTGGAAACCTGCACCAAGCCGATGGTGGTGACCAGCGTTGACGGCGAAGGCCTCGAAGACCTTTGGAAGATGGCCTGCGTATTCCGCGGCGGCGAGGGCGAATTCCGCCTGAACCCGATGTTCGTGGCCTATATCGAGCCGATTTCACCGCTGAAGAACGACCGGACGGCCATCGAGAAGTTGCTGTTCGCCGCGGAGAAGGGAATTCCGGCCATGTACACGCCTTGTCCCAGCGCCGGCGCGACCGCGCCTGCGAGCCTGCCGGGCATGCTGGTTCAGTCGCTTGCCGAGACCCTGCTGGCGGTGGTTCTGTGTCACCTGAAGAAGCCGGGCATGCCGCTGATCATGGGCGGTGTGACCACTCTGCTGGACATGCGCAAATCCACCTATTCCTACGGCGCGCCCGAGTTGTCGCTGGCCTCCGCGGCCAACACCGACATCTCCAAGTGGCTCAACCTGCTGATGTTCAGCACCGGCGGCTGTTCCGACTCCAAGGTTGTCGACGAACAGGCGGCCGCGGAAATGACCATGAGCAACTTCTACGCCTACCTCTCCGGCGCCAGCCTGATTCACGATGTCGGCTACATCGACAGCGGAACGAACGCGTCGCTCGAAGCGCTTGTGCTGAACGAGGAGATCATGGGCATGATCCGTCAGTTCGGCAAGGGCATCAACACCGACGAGGAGCATCTCGCGCTCGACCTCATCAACGAGCAGGGACCGGGCGGCGAATACGTCACCACCGAGCACACCTTCAAGCATTGGAAGGAATGGTATCTGCCGACCCTGCAGGACCGCTCCGACTTCGAATCCTGGGTGGCCGACGGCTCCAAGAGCATGACTGACCGCATCAACGAGCGCACCCAGTATCTGCTCGACACCTACGAGCCGATTCCCATCAAGGACGACGAGCGCAAGGAGCTGCAAGCCATCATCCAAGCCGCGGACGAACGCCACTCCTAGGAAGTGACGCCGTGCCGAATGTCTTTTTTAATCACGATTGAAAGGAGTCCATCATGGGCAGTACCAGAGTAAATCTCACCGAGAATCTGACGCCTCAGTTCCAGGTTCTCTCCGACGACCAGAAAGAAACCATCTTCAACGGCATGATCCGTACGCTCAGCAGTACGGGCGCCCACGTCCACAACGAAAAGGCGCGGGAAATTCTGTATTCCGCGGGCTGCACCGTGGACGGCGTGACGGTCTACATTCCCCCCGAGGTGGTTCTCAAGGCACTCTCGACCGTTCCTCCTGTGACCGAGGTGTTCTGTTGGGACGGCGACAAGGAGAAGAAGATTGTCATCGAGCGCGGCCGGAGCTACTTCGGCCCCGGTCCGACGCCGCCGAACTTCATTGATCCGGAGACGCTGGAGCGGCGCCCCTATCTGCGCAAAGACGCCTCCACGGTGGCCCGCGTCTGCGACGCGCTGCCGAACATCGGCTACGTCCAGTCGCTGGGATCGATCAGCGACGTGACCGGCCAGCTGGCCGACATCTACGAGTTTGCGGACATGATCCGCAATACGACCACACCCATCATGAGCTGGTCCTTCGCCCGCGAGGGCTGCCGCGACGAGCACCGCATGGCCATCGCCATGGCCGGCGGCGAGGAAAACTTCAAGCGCAAGCCGAACTACATCTTCTACGGCGAGCCGATTTCCCCACTGGTCAGCGACTTCCACGCCATCGACAAGTGCATGTACTGCGCCGAGAACCGGATTCCGCAGGTGTACAGCCCCTGCGCCATCGGCGGCGGCACGGTGCCGGCCACGCACGCCGGACAGCTCGTGGTCGCGCTTTCCGAGTCCATGGTCGGCGTGGTGACCGCCCAGCTGATCAACCCGGGCACCTGTGTGATCATCGGCGGGGTTCAGTCCATTCTGGACATGCGCCACAGCATCTACTCGTACGGCGCGCCCGAGCTGAGCATCCTCAGCGCCGCGCTCACCGAGATGGCCCATCACTGCGGTCTGCCCATGTTCTCGCAGTCCGGCTGCACCGACACCAAGAAGATGGACGTGCAGTCCGCCATGGAAGCCGCCTTCTCGATCAACGCCGCCATGATGAGCGGCGCCGATTTCGTGCACGACAACGGCTATACCGAGTCCGGCATCACCGGCGACATCTTCCAGTGCGTCATGGACGACGAACTGATCGGCATGGCCCGCGTCATCGAAAACGGCATCGAAGTGACCGAGGAAAGCATGGCCGTGGACACCATCTGCAACGTCGGTCCCGGCGGCCACTACCTCTACGAGGAGCACACCATGGAGTGGTTCCGCAAGCATTGGCAGCCCACCCTCATGGACCGCAACAGCTACGAGGACTGGGTCGCCGCCGGACGCATGACCATGAAGGACCGCATCATCGCGAAAACCCGGGACCTGATCAATACGCACGAAGGTCCGCGCGAGAAGGTTCCCGAGGAATCCAGCCGTCAGATCGAGGCCATCCTCGAAGAGGCGGAGGCGCGCGTGGCCCAAACCGGAGGCGCGTCTGAATGAACCGGTACGTCATCGGCATTGACACCGGAGGCACATTCACCGACGGCATCCTGATGCACTACCGGTCGCGCAAGGTGGTCAAGTCCGCCAAGACTTTGACCACCCGGCACGACCTCAAGGAAGGCGTCATCCAGGTGATTGACGACCTGGACATCGAGGATACGCGGAATGTGCGTCTGGTGGGGATTTCCAGCACGCTGGCCACCAACTCGATTGCCGAGGGCAAGGCCCGCAAGGTGGGCTTGCTGCTTGTCGGGTACGACCGTGACCTGGTGGAGGGCTATGGTCTCGGCGAGAAACTGTCGGCCGACGTGGTCGAGTATTTCGCCGGCGGCCACACCTCGCAGGGTGCGGAGAAGTCACCGTTGGACCTGGATGCGGTCCGCGCCTGGATCGAGCGGACACGCGAGGATGTCGAGGCCTACGCGGTCTCCAGCTACTTCAGTCCGCTGAATCCGGAGCACGAGGAGCGGGCGTTCGCGGTCATTCGCGAATGCTGCGACCTGCCGGTGGTCATGGGGCACCAGTTGTCCACCAAGTTGGACTCCATCAAGCGCGCGGCCACCGCTTCCCTGAATGCGTCCCTGGTCGCCGTCATGCAGGAGTTCATCGAGGCGGTTCGCCACTCGCTCAAGGAGCACGGCATTCGCGCCCCCCTGATGATCGTGCGCGGCGACGGCACGCTGATGCCGTATACCGAGGCCATCCGCAAGCCGGTGGAAACGGTTCTTTCCGGACCGGCGGCGAGCGCCAGCGGCGGGCGTTTCCTGAGTCACCACCGGGACAGCCTGGTGATCGACATGGGCAGCACCACCACCGATATGGCGCTGGTCGACGAGGGGCACGTGGTGGTTAGCGAGCGCGGCGCGCGTGTGGGCGACACCGAAACCGCCGTCGAAGCCGCCCACATCCGAACGCTGTGCATCGGCTGCGACAGCCGCGTCAGTATCGACCGCGACGGCGAAACCACGGTCGGTCCGGAGCGCATCATGGCCATTTCCCAGCTGGCCGACCGGTATCCCCAGGTCGCCGGCGAAATCGCCGCGCTGCGCAACCGTCCCGCCTCCATGTGGAAAAGCACCGACGTTGAATACTGGATGCTGTACAACACGCCGGACCCCGAATCGCTGACCGACGAGGAGGCAAAATTGGTCGAGGTTTTGCGTGACGGTCCCGCCAATCTGACCTCTCTGCTCGACGCGCTCGGGGTGTTTCACGCCTCGCAGCTGCCGGCCGAGGGTCTTTTTCGGCGCGGCGAGATCGAAGCCGCGGCGCTGACCCCCACCGACTTGCTGCACGTAACCGGGAACATGGACCTATGGGACGAGGAAGCCGCGCGCAATGTTGTCCGCATCCTCTGCAAGGTTCACGAGAAAAACCGCGAGCACTTTGTCGAGGGAACTCTCGACGGAATCGTCCGCAAAGTCGTCGAGGAAATCATTATCTTCCTGGCCTGCCAAGGCATGAAGAAGGGAGAAATGCCCCACCGGATCGACGGCGAGTGGGGGCGTTGGCTGTTTGAGGAGATGGTGGACGGGCGCAGCCGTTTTCTGTCGGTGAACATCGACAGCCGGTATCCCCTCCTGGGCACCGGCGCGCCGGCCGAGTACTTTATCAAACGCGCTGCGGAAATGCTGTCGACACCGTTCATCATGCCCAAGCACTACGCCGTCGCCAACGCGGTCGGTGCCGTATCCGGATCGGTGATGGAAAGCAGGCAGGCCATGCTGTTCACCCGCAAAACCGCGGATACGACCACCCACATCGTGCAGATCGACGAGGAAACCCACACTTTCGATGAGTGGGACGACGCCTGCGATTTCGCCGAGGAGGTGGTCGAGGAACGGGCGCGCGAGGCGCTGCTCGCCGCGGGTGCCACCGCACCGCATATCGACGTCACCCGGCGGCAGAACGGCGCGGTCATCCGCGTCACCGGACGGGCCGTCGGCAACCCCAAACTCTCCGGTGCGGACGAGGAGACTGAAACCGAGGATGCCGCCTCGGAGGCGACCAGCAGCAATATTTTCGCCGCGGAAACGAAGACGGCCACCACCTAGTACGCTTGGCCAGAACAGTACGAAAACCCAAAAGGAGAAACGCACTATGCTTATTGTTGGAGAACTGATCAACGCCAGCCGCAAGTCCATGAAACCGATGATCGTCGAGGCCGACACCGAGGGTGTCATCAAGGTCGCCCGCGAACAGGTCGACTGCGGCGCCGACTACCTGGACGTCAACGCCGGCATCTTTGTCGGCCAGGAGCCCGAATACCTCAAATGGCTGGTCGAAACCGTGCAGTCCGAGGTGGACGTGCCCTGCTGCATCGACAGCCCCGACGCCAAAGCCATTGAAACCGCGCTGGCCTCCCACAAGGGAACCGCCATGCTGAACTCGATCTCCCTGGAGCGCAACCGATTCGACGACATGCTCGCGCTGATTGAGAACACCGATCTGAAGATCATCGCCCTGTGCATGCGCGACGGCGAAATGCCCGAGACTGCGGAACAGCGCCTCGAAATCGCCGACGAGCTGATCACCGCGCTCACCAACAAGAATGTGCCCATCGAAAACATCTACGTCGATCCCCTCGTGCAGTCCATCGGCACCCGCGACGACTACGGCATCGAGTTCCTCAACTCCATCGAGCGCATCCGCGCCGAATTCCCCGGCATCCACACCATGTGCGGCTTGTCCAACATTTCCTACGGGCTGCCCAACCGCAAGTTCGCCAACCACACCTTCATGGTCATGGCCGTAACCAAAGGTCTGGACGGCGCCATTGTCAATCCCAAGGACAAGAAGATGATGGGCTCCATCGTAGCCGCGGAAACCCTGATTGGACGCGACACCTACTGCGAGAACTATCTCAACGCCTATCGCGACGGCCTGCTCGAGTAGCGGGACGCATTGCGCCGAGGGGGGATACCCCCCCCGACAGCATCCGATTGCGTTCGACAGCACTCGGCAGCATCCGGCAGCCCCCAAATCCCAAAACCCGACCTCCCAAGCAAAAGGAGACACACCATGTCCAAAGACTACAGCCAAGTCATCGACACGACCAAAAACTACTACGACAGCGACGACGCCCAGAACTTCTACTACCAGCTCTGGGGCGGCGAGGACCTGCATCTCGGCATCTATCTCAACGAGGAAGAGACCATCCACCGGGCCAGCAGGCGAACCATCCGTGAAATGGCCGCCCTGCTGCCCAAGCTCGACAACAACATGAAGGTGCTCGACCTCGGCGGCGGTTTCTCCGGTTCCGCGCGCTACCTGGCGCTCAACTTCGGCTGCCACGTTACGGTCCTCAACTTGAGCGAGCGCGAAAACGAGCGCGGACGCCGCATGAACAAGGAACAGGGCGTGGACCATCTCATCGACGTGGTCGACGGCAACTTCGAGGACATTCCCTTCGAGGACGGCACGTTCGACGTCATCTGGTCCCAGGACGCCATCCTGCACAGCGGCGACCGGGAAAAGGTTCTGCGCGAAGCGGCGCGCGTGCTCAAATCCGGCGGCCACATGGTCTTCACCGATCCGATGATGACCGACGACTGCCCCGCCGACGTGCTCCAGCCCATTTTCGACCGGATCAACCTCGAGTCCCTGGGCAGTCCCGGATTCTACCGCGAGGCCGCCGAAAGGGTCGGTCTGGAGAATGTCGAGTATGTCGATCTTGACCAGTTTCTGCCCATGCACTACCAGCGCGTGCTTGACGAAACCGAAGCCAACCAGGACCGCATCAAGGGGCAGATTTCCGAAGCCTACATCGAGAACATGAAGAAGGGCCTGCGCCACTGGGTCGACGGCGGCCGCAACGGCTACCTCACCTGGGGCATCTTCCTGTTCCGCAAACCGTGAGCAGACGCCCCGCCGAACGCGTAAGTACCCGCGGGCTTCAGCCCGTGTGCGTGCTTCCGAACACCCCGCAGCGAGACTTCTCCAAACGGCCTAAAGGCCGTTGGTACCAAGGGAAGTCTCATAGGAAACGCCCCGCCGAACGCGTAAGTACCCACGGGTTTCAGCCCGTGTGCGAACCAAGTAAAACAGGCATCCCTGCCTGTTCGAAACGGAGTATCCGCTACAGGCAGAGATGCCTGTAGTACTGTAAAGACACCTGACACCTGACACCAACTTACGTCTCGAACTAATTGACAGCCAGACAAGAGGCCAACCCCATGCAGATTCCCGAGATTCTCAACCGACACGCAACCAACTTCAGCTTCGAGTTCTTTCCTCCCAAGACCGAGGAATCCTCGAAGCGGCTGTTCGAGGCCATCGAGGAACTCGCACCGCTCGATCCCTGCTACGTCAGCGTGACCTACGGCGCAGGCGGCACCACCCGCGAGCTGACCTACGAGCTGCTGCTCAAAATCAAGCAGGAAACCGATATCCCCGTGGTTTCCCATCTGACCTGCGTCGGCGCCTCCAAGGATGAAATCCACGAACTGCTCAAGAACTACTGGGAAAGCGGCATCCGCAACATCCTGGCACTGCGCGGCGATCCTCCCCAGGGCGAAACCAAATTCACACCGCCGAAGAACGGCTTCAACAACGCCACGGAGCTGGTCGCCTTCATCCGCGAAAAGTTCCCGCGCATGGGCATCGGTGTTGCGGGCTACCCGGAGGGGCATCCGGAAACCCCCAACCGACTCGAGGAAATCGACAACATGAAGAAGAAGGTCGACGCCGGCGCGGACTACATCTGCACCCAACTCTTCTTCGACAACCGCGATTTCTACGATTACTGCGAGCGCTGCGAGCTTGCGGGCATCGAAATCCCCATCATTGCCGGGATCATGCCCATCACCAGCAAAAAGGCCATGTACAAAATGTCCGACTTGGCCGCGGGATCGCGCATCCCGGCCAAGCTGCTCAAAGCCATCAATCGTGCCGAGGACGATGAATACATCGAGAACGTCGGCATCCACTGGGCGACCCAACAGGTCATGGACCTGCTCGACAACGGTGTCCAGGGCATCCACTTCTACACCCTCAACCGTTCCGACGCCGCCGTCCGAATCTACCATTCCCTCGGCGTCACCACCTCCCGCAAACTGCGCGAGTGGTAGTAACCGGAAGGCCACCCGCCGGACACCCGGGTGAGACGAAATATTGAATATCGAATTCTGAATTTTGAATATTGATTGCAAAACCAGTTTCTAAGCAGGTTGATACAATAAAATCAATATTCAATATTACACATTCAATATTCTCCGCCTGAAGTCCCATAGGAGTCGTCAGCCATGCGCAAAGAGCAGGAAGTTCGAGTCACCTTCCAACCCGGCGGGCGGCATGTCTACGAGCTGCCTGGCACGGAGATTATCGAGGCTGCCGGCCGCGCGGGCCTGATTCTCCGCACGCCCTGCGGCAACAACGGGACGTGCGGCAAATGCGCCGTGCGCGTGGTCCAGGGCGAATGCGCCGCATCCCCAGCCGCCGAGGAGTTCTTCTCCGCTGCGGAGATCGCAGAGGGGTGGCGCTTGGGCTGTCAGGCAAAAATTCAGTCGGCCTGCGTGATCGAGGTGCCCGCCGAATCCCTCTCCTCCGATCACCAGCAGATTCTGATGACGGACTCCTGGGAAAAGGGTGAGCTGGCCCCGGTGGTGCGCAAAACCTACTTTGAACTCACCCCTCCGGACCGGCATCATCCCGAAGCCGACCTGACCCGGCTGCGCGCGGCGGTCGGCGACATCCGCGTGTCGCTCGGTCAGCTCCGCAAACTGCCAGCGTTCCTGCGCGGAAACAACTGGCGCGGCACTGCGGTCATCGCAGGCGAGTGGCTGTTGCGGCTCGAGAAGAAGAACACCGAGGATAAACTCTACGGCGTGGCCTTCGACATTGGCACCACCACCGTGGTTGGAACTCTCATGGACCTGCGGCACAATCGCGAGCTGAGCGCGATCTCCGAAATGAATCCCCAGGTGGCCTACGGGGACGACGTGGTCACGCGCATCCTGCGCATGCGCGAGGAACCCGAAGCGCTCGGCGACATGCAGACCGCCCTGGTCGAGACCATGAACGAAATCATCGCGCGCCTGGCCGATACCGAACACATCTCCCACAACCGCATCTACGACATTGCCGTGGCCGGCAATTCCACCATGCAGCAAATCCTCTGCGGCCTCGACTGCTCGCCGTTGGGCGAGGTGCCCTTCGCTCAAGTATTTGACCAGGGATGGCGATTCAATGCGGCCGATATCGGCCTCAAGGCCAACCCCCAGGCTCTGCTCTACGTCTTTCCGCAGATCGGCG
>CAZSBQ010000109.1:0-12735 GCA_964604795.1 uncultured Victivallales bacterium
AGGGTAGCCCCTGACGGCGCAACCCTGGGCTAGGAGACATAACCCCTTCGGGGTAGCGGCGCCTTCGGGGTGGGGGTGCCTTCGGGGTAGCGGCGCCTTCGGGGTAGCGGAGCCTGATCCCGAATCCCAACGGGATTCCGTCCCATAGCCCAGGGTTGCGGGCGCCAGCCTGCTACCCTGGGGCCAAAGCCCCCCCATTTTCAACCCCAACGGGGTTGCGTCACACCGAAACTAAGTCATTGGGGCCAACCGTGGCACTGGCTTTCAGCCGGTGCGTGGGATGTTGAATGAACATGCCGCGCGGCAACCGGAACACACTGCACGCGGGGCAATTTGACCAAAGGCCCGCCTTGGCGGGAATAGAATTTCACCGCTCCGCCTAAAAGGAGCTTGGGGACGGAGCTTGGGGACAGGCGATTTGTGACACTGCCGCTCTCACCCACACCGACTACTCGGACTCCACCCCCGACATCACCACCACCCACCCCGCCTGGATCTGACACTGACCAGAAACGCTTGATGCCGACTTGACGGCGAGGGCGCAACCAGGTATATTGCGATAAACAAATCTTCATCTAGGATAAACGCCGAGGCCGAGCATGCCGGGTAGCGACATCATTCAATCATTGGCTGCGGGAATGGATGTCCTCGTGTTCCTGGCCGAAGCCGAGAACGGACTGCGCGTCAAGGACGTGGCTGAAAAAATGCGGGTTAAACCTGCGGTGGCGCACAACCTACTGCGGACGCTCAGAGTCAAGGGGTTCGCGCAGCGTGACGTGCGCGCGCCAGTTTACCGCCTGGGCCCCCGGCTTGCCGAAATACTGTCGCGCCAGAATGGTCAAGCCTTTTTTCAGGATGTTGAAAACGCCATGACCTCACTGCTTTCAGCGCTGCCGGACGCGACCATCACGTTCACTCAGCCTCTGAATGGTGAAATCATGGTGGTGCGGCGATTGAGTGCGGATGATTACGGGATTGTTCAAAAACCGTCGGGTTTTTCGCTGGGTCTGTACGCCAGCGCATCGGGACTGGCGATGATGGCGTTCTGCTCCGAGGAATGCTATATGTTGTTGCAGCAGCATCATCCGTTTTTGGACGAGGGGGCCCATATCTGGTCGCCTCCGGCAATGTTCGATCAGTGCCTCGACGAGATACGAAGCCAGAGACATGCGGTTCACCCGTACACGGATGAAAAGCGGTTGGCGGTCGCGTGTCCGATATACGATGAAAAGCATTCCCTGAGGGGGGTGTTGGGCGCATCGCGAACTGCAGCGAAAGGCCAGATGTTTGACGATGACGCACTGGCGACAACGATCGAACACTTGAAAGCGGCGGCGTTGCAGGTCTGCCCAAAGGACGCAATGCCGCAGAACAAAGCCTCATAAAAGAAGGGACAAAACCATGTCAGGCACGTCAGACAAGAATTCACGAATTCAGCGTGAAATGGGACAAAAGGATTTGGACCACGATCCGAAAAAGGCGGCGGATGCGATCAAACGTCAAGCTCTGGCGCTCGGTGCCGATTCGGTCGGCATCGGCAACATCGAGCGCTGGACGAACGCACCGACGCAAATGGATCCGAAACAAATCATGCCGGAGTGCAAAAGTATCATCGCCATGGCCTTTCGGGTCATGCGCGGCAGCATGCGCGGGATTGAGGAAGGCACGTTCTTCAGCAATTATTCGTCCATGGGCTACGGCGGCATTACCTATCTGTACATGCCGATGACCGTGATCAACCTGTGCAAATACATCGAAGATCGTGGATACGAAGCCCTGCCCATGGGGCACCAGAGCGATTGGCGCGGTATCGACGCGTATTATACGGGCGCCCAGGGCGGTGGTCGTCTCAAAAGAGAATACAGTCGCCCGGTGGCGCCCGGCCGCGCCGCTCCCGATGTGATGATTCACCTGCGCATTGCCGGCTACCTGTGCGGGCTCGGCGAGATCGGGCACAGTATGATGCTGCTCACCCCCGAGTTCGGCCCGCGCAACCGGGTCGGCATTATCCTGACCGACGTCGAGCTGGAGCCGGATCCCATCTACGACGGCCCGCAACTGTGTAACCGCTGCATGGCCTGCGTGCGCGACTGCCCGACCGGCGCAATCAGCAGGAAAGAAACCGTCAAGCTCAATCTTGCCGGGAATGAAGTCGAGTTCGCGAAAATCGACTGCGGTGCCTGCAACCGCGGGTTCCGCGGCGCCGAGGAAGCCGGCCGTGAACTGCCGCCCGACCAGCAGTACATGAATGAAACGACCAAGGCCGGGTTCTGGAGTCCGTTCTTCAAGAAACCCAAGAATCTCTACAACTCCGGCCAGGCCGTCGGCGGCGCCCGCGGCTGCACCCGCGCCTGCATGATCCAGCTCGAGAAGCGCGGCGTCCTGCGCAACAAGTTCAAGGACGAGTTCCGCCGTCGCCCGGAGTGGCGGGTGGACTGGAGCACCGAGCCGGAATACCCCGCGGATGTGGCGATGCCGGGCGAACCCGTGATCGGTGAAGGCGGAAACAGCGCCCGCGCCAAATGCGCGGGAAGCGACCCCGCCGACAAAGTGGATTGAGCATGAAATTCGCCATTGGCTATCAGCAGTCCGAAGAAATTGGCGACAGCAGTTTTGTCGAGCTGGTCGACGACTATCGCGAGCACCTGGCCGAAGTTTATTTTCCGTGGGTGGGAATGGCTTCTGGACGGGGCCTCCTCGGTCGCCGGCGCGGCATCGTCGACTGGAGCGCCCAACAGCGGCTGGAAAACGACCTGGCGGCCATCCGCGAACGGGGGCTGAAGCTGGACTTGCTGTTCAACGCCAACTGCTACGGCGCCCGCGCCGTCAGCCAGCACCTCCAGCATGAAGTCGGCTCGATTCTCGAACACCTCCGGACCGCGGTTGGCGGCGTCGATATCGTGACTACTACCAGCCTGACCGTGGCAAGAACGGTGAAGAAGTACTTCCCGAGCATCGAGGTGCGGGCGTCCGTGAACATGAAGATGGAAAGCACCGAAGCCATGAGCTATGTGGCCGGACTGTTCGACAGTTTCCACCTCTGCCGCGATGCGCAGCGCAACCTGGAGCATGTTCGGCAGGTTAGGGATTGGTGCAACAAAAACAGCAAGAGGCTGTGCCTGTTGGCCAACTCCGGATGTCTGTACCGCTGCCCCGGCCAGATTTTTCACGACAACATGGTCGCGCACGACGCCGAGATCGACGAGGTGAAGAACATCGAAGGCTGGACGCCTCACGTCTGTTGGAATCTCTATCGCAAGCGCGAAAACTGGCCCGCCATTCTCAAGGCGACCTGGATTCGCCCGGAAGACCTCCACCACTACGAGGGGCTGGCAAACGTGATCAAGCTCGCCACCCGAATGCACTCGCGCCCCCGAGCGGTGCTGGAAGCCTACACCAGCGGGAAATGGCGCGGCAACCTGCTCGACCTGCTCGAGCCCGGCTTCGCCCCGGCCTTCGCACCCCATGTCATCGACAATGAAAAGTTCCCCGACAACTGGTTCGGGAAAACGTCAAGCTGCGACCGCAATTGCCGGTTGTGCGGCTATTGCGCCCGCATTCTCGAACATGTCCTGATGGATACAACAACTAAAGAATCATTGCCTTCCTCGAGAAACGCAACCAAGCCGACGTCATCGAGAAGATATTGAGGCACTGCGGCCTGTGGGAACGCCCATCATCCCGCGCCCCGCCCGGGGAAACCGAACCCGAACCGGAGATTCTCGAGTACGAGTACATTCCCTTCGAAGATTTCGCCGCCGCCCAGTAGACAAATTCGCCGCCCCGAGGGCGGTTCCGGACCGGTGCGCCCGAATTCGCCCCGTTTTCATCCATTTTCCCACACTACAGGATTATTAGTGGATGCTGATTGCGGGCTGAAGGCCCGGCCCATTTTCAGCCCAGGGCTCGCAGCCCTGGGTAGAAGATACACCCGCAATTGCGGGCTGAAGGCCCGCTCCAATGGACATCGTTGCGGCAGAGGATTTTGGAGCGGACTTTCAGCCCGCTGTTCGGTTTGCGGTTGCAAACCCAGGGTCGCGGACCCTGGGCTAGTCATGGACCGGGGCGTTGCCCCGAAAACCTTCATTGCCACTAAAAAGCCTGTAGTGCGGAAATTTTGGCAGCGGCGTCATAATCCGTAACAGCCGTTTCTATAACAACACCGCCACTGGCGCGGGTGGCGCTGTTAATGGCAAGGCCAGTTATTACGATGTTACAATCAGCAATGTTGAATTCGAGAACAATACGGGGGGAAACGGCGGCGCACTCAATATTCCAGGCGGAACCAGCAGCACCGGCAGGGTTTCAAACTGTGTTTTCACAAGTAATTCCGGGGTTGAGGGAGGTGCCTTTCACGGGAGCGGCAGCATACTCGTTTCGGATTCTGCCTTCTACTCCAATTACGCGAGTTCTCACAGCGGTGCTTTGGGAGATGAAGGCAATGGCGTAAGCATGACAATAACAGACAGCATTTTTGACGGCAACAGCACGGACGGAAACGGTGGAGTGGTCGGCGTCGACCATGGTTTTCACAGCAAAGTTTATAATTTCCAGAACTGCCGAATTACGGACAACACTGGAAACTATGCCCTGTACCACTACGGCAGCGGCAGTCTCGCGGTCGACTTCAGTACCGTGGCGGACAACGAGAACGGAGTCTACGGCAACGGTGACGGACTTTCGGTCACCAACAGCATTATCGCAAACAACGCTTCGGTCGGCGTAAGCAGCAATATTGACGGTGCGACAGCGGATTACAGCGATGTATGGGGCCACACCAGCGACTATAGCGATTCGGCCTCCGCAGGTACGGGGAGCCTTTCGGTCGACCCGGGCTTCGTAGACCCGGCAGCCGACAATTATCATCTGCTCCTCAGCAGTTCGTTGCTCACTGCTGCCGACCCAGATGCAACGCTTAGCAGTGATCTGGAAGGGGCCATTCGTCCGCAGGACGGCGGGTTTGCCATGGGCGCTTTTGAAACCGGCGTGCCTGAACCGACTTCCATAGCCCTGCTGGCCTTCGGCGCTCTGGCACTGCTGCGCCGTCGGCGCGGATAAAGTTGCCCACGGAATACGGAAGTTGTAGCAGAAGATAACGAAGAGAAGTAAGGCGGCGCGCGGCCGAGAGGGGTTGAGTACGGGGTGACGGGGTACTGTACTTTAGGTAAAGGAACCGTGGGGACAGGCGAATTTCGCCACCGGGACATGCACGTTTGCGCACTCCGCAACCACGCTCCAGCCCGAAACTGAAACTCTCGACGTTTGCTTGGCTGCCCTTCAGGCATGCTGAAGCATGAACTCCGACTAGGTTGTCCGCCCGAGACGGCGGCGTAGGGAGTTCACTCTGTAATCTAACGGGGTCCCGTACTGTTTTGATCTAAGGCAACCGGTGTTCGGGTTGCCCGAAATGTCCCCCCTGAAGGGGGAACTGCAAGCTGTCTCACTCGGGGGTGGACTGGGTTGGTCGGGACTTGGGTGGAAGCGATCTTGAGTTCTCTACAGGCAGGGATGCCTGTAGTACTGCAAACGCTCGACGCCAGTGTCCGTTTAGTTTCTACAGGCAGAGATGCCTGTAGTACTGAAAACCCCACGCCTGAATCCGTTGGATTTCTACAGGCAGGGATGCCTGTAGTACTCGGCGGGTTAATATTGTACCATTTATGGCGTTTTTTCTGGCTCCAGGTGAATGGGGGAGGATCAGTGCGGATTTGGATCGGGAGTGGTTCAGCTGTCGGCGGTCCTTCATGGGGCAGCTGCGTCCGATTGTGACGCCGTTTCGCAGTGGTGCAGGACTGTCCACGCATTTATCCCCAATCGGGGGGATTCCTGCGTTTTTTCTTTTCGCCCTGCTGTTTCTTGCGGTCCAGTCGTTTGCGTTTGCTTGACGAAGTTGGTTTGGTGGGTTTGCGCCGTTTGGGCGGGGTGGCCGCATGCTGCAGCATCTTGATCAGGCGCTCGACGGCGTCCTCGCGATTTCGATGCTGGCTGCGAAAACGCTTGGCTTCGATCACCAACTCGCCCTGGTCATTGATGCGGTTGCCCTGCTGCGCGCACAAACGTTCCTTCACCGGAGCAGGCAGAGATGCGCTGTTGCGGACATTGAAGCGCAACTGCACGGCCGAAGCGGTGCGGTTGACGTTTTGCCCACCGGGGCCGGACGCCAAAACATACTCGAACTCCAATTCACTCTCGTCCAGAGACAGATTTTTGGTGACGGCAATCATGCGGGGACACTAATCCGGCCAGCGGCATCGTCAAGCCGAGATGGTCGATTCAGGCTTGATTGAGCGGTGCCGAGGGGTACGGTACGGCTCAGTCAACCCACTCACACACGGAGACTCGAATGAACGGTTCCAACGCCCGCCCGCTCTGGGCGCCCTGGCGCATTGAATACATCCGCAGCCCCAAACCCGACGGATGCTTCCTGTGCGAAAAGGCCGCCGCAAACGACGATGAGCGCAATTGCATCATTGCGCGTGGTCCATCCACGTTTCTGCTTCTCAACACCTATCCCTACAATTCCGGTCACGTCCTGGTCGCGCCCCTTCGGCACTGCGCCGACTTGACGGACCTGACCGCGGGCGAACGCACGGAACTCCTGGAGATGGCGGTGCACATGGAACGCGTCCTGCGGGCGGCGATGAACCCGGACGGATTCAACTTCGGGTTCAATCTGGGCGCGGCGGCGGGCGCCGGACTGAAGGAGCACGTGCACGGACATTTGGTCCCGCGATGGCCGGGCGACACCAATTTCATGCCCGTGCTGAGCGGAACCGACGTCGTACCCGAAGCCCTGCATGAAACCACCAAACTACTCCGGGACGCCTGGCACCGAGATCCGCAAGCCGTCGACTTCACCCAAACGGAGCCCTCATGAAGAGAGTCAAGCTCATCGGGGTGCTCACCGCAGTTGTTCTGAGTCTCATTGTCATCCTGCAGAACACGCAAGAAGTAAAGATGCGGTTTCTGTTCCTCGACTTCACCATGCCCAACGCCGTTCTCCTTGGGCTCGCGCTGCTGGCGGGCGTTGCGATCGGCCTTCTGACGGCCCTGATCATGATGAGCAAACGGCAATGATCAAAAAAGGCGGCGAGGGCCCAAAAAAATTGCGAGAGCTAGCCCCTCGCTCAGCCAGCGCCTCATCGGGTCGCCGCGTCCTTGGAATCGGCGATGTGGGCGAGTTTGCGGAGATTCTCGGCCGTGCCGAGCAGCACGAGAGTGTCGCCCGGTTCCATGAGGGTGCTCTGAACGTTGGCGATGTCGACGCCATAGCCCGATTTCGCGATCCCTAGCACGGAGACGTCAAACTGGCTGCGGAACCGCGCTTCGCTGACGCTCTTGCCGCAGAGAGGGCTGCCTTGCGGGATTTGCCACTCGTCCAAGGTCAAACCCGGGCTTTCGCCGGTGACCACTTCGAGGAATTCGGCCACCACCGGGCGCAGGAGGGCGTTGGCCATGCGCTGGCCGCCCATTTCCTGGGGCATTACGACCCGCTCGGCCCCGGCGAACATGAGCTTCGAGCGGCTCTTTTCGCTGTTGGCGCGGGTGACGATGCGCAGAGCGTGATTGTACTCCTTAGCGGTCAGAGTGACGAAGACATTGTCGGCATCCTCGGGCAAGCCTGCGAGCAGTCCCTGCGCATGTTCGACGCCGGCGCGCAGGAGCACCTCCTCCTCGGTGGCGTCGCCGTTGATCACCGCCACGCCGTCGGCCGCGAGTTGGTCCGCCAGGGTTTCGTTGGTCTCGATCACCACCACCTCGCGGTTGACCCGATGCATTTCGTTGTACATCTGTCGCCCGAGCCGTCCGAATCCGCAGATAATGATGTGACTGTGCATTTTGTATGCCTTTTTTTCGCGCCAGTGCTGGCGCAGCGCCCGCCGAAGTTCACCGCTGCCGACCTGTCGAATCAGCAGCGAGGTGGCAAAGGTGAACGCACTCAGAAAAATCGTAATCAGGACGATCACGTACACGCGCCCGGCCGGGCTGATCGGCGCGTATTTGTCCAATCCGACTGTGCTGAACACCTGAACCACGACGTACACGGCGTGCAGCCACGTGGTGTTCTCCACAAAGCGGTATCCGACCACGCCCAGCACAAGGATGCCGAGCAGCAGCAGCACCGTCAGCCGAAACTGCTTGCCCAATCCGTTACCACCGGTGACCACAATGCTCCTGCGCTCCTTTTTTGCCGGTCCGCGGACTCCGCCGCAGTCCAATTCGCCCTGTCTCCGCAAGGAGTCCAAACCTCCAACGCACCCATGAGCGCGATGTTTGATCGCCGGCGGTTCTTTCTCGCGAATTCAGGCCGGCTTCTTTACTCCGGCCCGAATGCCCTTAAAGTATATGCGCCGGCGAGAATTTCACCCCGGCATTGGCGGCAAACGCAAAACACCGCCTTTCCCGCGAACAGCGAAACCGCAAACCAAGGATATTCGGCATGAAATCAGCGAGTGCAGTTGCCACTGAAGCGGACGGCCTGGCGGTCTTTGCGGTCCGGTCCGCGGATGCCTGCAAACGACGCAGAGGCGAACCCGAACACCCTCTTCGATCTCCTTTCGCCCGAGACCGCGACCGAATCATCCACAGCCGCGCCTTTCGACGACTCGAATACAAAACTCAAGTGTTCCTCAACGGCAGCGGCGATCACTATCGCACCCGCATGACTCACACCATCGAGGTCGTCGCCATCGCCCGCACTCTCGCGCGCGGGCTCAAGGTGAACGAGGACCTGACCGAAGCCATCGCACTGGCTCACGACCTCGGCCACACGCCCTTCGGGCATGTCGGCGAACGGGTGCTGGACAAACTCCTGGCGGACACCGGCGGCTTCGATCACAACGAGCAATCCCTGCGCATCGTCGACCGCCTGGAGAAAAAATATCCCCGCGTGGACGGTTTGAATCTCACCTGGGGCACGCGCACGGGGCTGGTCAAGCGACGCGGCCAGGCGGCCGAGCTGGACGGCGTGCAGCTGCCGCCGCAACCCTCGGCGGAGGCGCAAATTGCCGATTTGGCCGATGACGTGGCCTACTACGCGCACGATGTGGACGACGGGGTGGTAGCCGGCTTGCTGGACATGGACCAGCTGCAGGAGGTGCAGTTCTGGCAAATGGCGTGCCAACAGGCCGCGGAAAGCGGCGGCGAGCCCGATGCCGCCTACTTCCCCAGCTACGTGGTCCGCTGCCTAATCGACATGCTGGTCGGCGATATTGTTCGAACCACCGGCGAGCGGATCGCGCGGCGGAATCCGCGCGCCGCCGAGGACATAACGGCAAATCCCGATCCGCTGGTGAGCTTCTCCGACGAGTTTCAGCAAGGATCGGACGAGTTCCGCACCTTTCTGTTCAGCAAGCTGTACTGGCACGCCGAGGTGCTGGACGTCAACCGGCGCGCGGAAAAAGCAATGACGCGGCTCTTCGAATTCTTTTGCGCGCACCCCGAAGCCATGGGCAGCGGCGCCCGCGCCCGAATCCGCGACAACGGCGTCGAACGAGCCGCTGCCGACTACATCGCCGGCATGACCGATCTCTACGCCATCCAGCAGTACCGGGAACACCTCGGCGAGGAATTCTGAGAACGCCGCCAACCCGCGCCGCCCGCGATCCGCCCTGAGAGAAGGCGAGACTCCGTCGAGCCGGGTTTATGGACACTGGAACCCCTGGTTGTCGCCCCGAGGGCGACGCGTTCACCGCGCCTCGTCCCCCACAGGCCGTCGGGGCGCCGGCCTCTACCCAGTAGCGGGCGCGGCCTCCGCGCCCCGTGTTGCCCCCCCCCGGAAGGCGACGATTTTTTCGGTGCAGAAAACCCGCGCCGCCATTCGAGAGACGGGCGGGGCTCGACAGAGTCTCGCCCTCTCAACGCGCACCGCGCGGGTCATCCGTTCCCGCACACTCTGCTCCATAAAAGCATTGTACAATGTCGAAAAGAAGTGCCCTGATCAACGGCCCCGACACAGCCAAAAACTTCACAGCTCCGCCTGAAAGGCAGAGCCACGATTTGTCTGGAATCCCCAAAGCTCTCGGTGCATGCGCACGAATCCGGCATCCGGCATGAACCGGGCAGGCGGCGCAATGGCCTTGCCTTCAAATGCCGCGAAGTTAGCCGCGACCGCGGCGTTCGCATAGTGCTCGTGAATGCGGGTGTGAACGAGCAGCTCCAAGTCGTCCGTGAAGGAGATCAATCCCCGATCGAATGCCTTGTCATGGAGCATGTTGAGACACAGGCCGTTGCATGGATTCAGGCGGGACTTCGATGCCTGCGCCCACGGAACAATGTGACTGGCCACCAGCAGCTCCGGAAAAACACCCTTTGGATACCACAGTTACAGCGCCTGATTTCCTGGCATTAGGTCCATCCAGTACAGGTCATCGTCTGAGAGGCTGCCGGCAAACCGCCTGCGCCAAGCCTCACGTCCCACTTCTTTCAAATCCTTGGGCCAGCCGCCCTCCGGGTTGTCCACTTCGTCCGGATGCAAGCCGGGAGAGTGTCTACCGATCCTATACCAAAGGTTCCCGAACTCATGGAGATCGAGGTTCTGCAGAAACGACGATGTTGCTTGTCCGTTCATCTTTTTTCTCCTTTAGCACCAACTCACACGCCAAATATGCGATTTTGGTATATTGCAATATAGGGGGTACGTTTCACACATTCAAACGGGATACAACAAATGCCCAGCGTTTTCACCGAAGAATACAACGAATTTCGCAAGCGACTCATCCAAGCGCGCAAAGAAGCCGGCTTCACGCAGGTTGACGTAGCTCGTGCCCTAGGTGAGTCTCAGCCCTTCATATCCAAAATCGAATCCGGTGAACGACGACTGGATGCCGTTGAGCTTGCGCATTTGGCTCATTTCTATGGCAAACCAATCACGGCCTTCGTTGATCATGTTCATGCCTGACGAAACTTTGAATTCTGCCAACCAAGCGCAGCTTGGGGAATATTGCCTGCAGCTTATTGGTTCTCCACTTTTGATCGAGATTGTTATATACACTTCTAGGGGAGTCAGTTTACAAAGATGAAAACCTCTGTTCTCTATTCCCTCAGCTGTTTGAGGAACTTCTTCACTTCCAGCTCGGTTATGGCCGATTCTGATGACTTGGAGGCAATCCTTACTCACTGGCTACAAACTCCAGAAATTAGACCGCCCCTAATGCCAAAAGATGCGTACACATGGCTTTGCGGTCTTTTAGAGGCGTTACAAAATGTTAACGCGGAATCTTGGGGACGGTACGCTACACAACTCGATTTGCCATTGCATATCCCAGACGTCCCATATCCTCCACCCAGTCAGCCTGACTTCACTTTCATCGATCTCTTTGCTGGCATTGGAGGTTTCCGCATTGCTATGCAGGAGGCAAACGGCAAGTGCTTGTTTACCTGTGAATGGGACAAATTTGCCAAACAGACATATGCTGCGAACTTCGGGGAAGTTCCTTATGGTGACATTCACAAGTTCACCGCCCCTTCAGTGTCAGATGATGAACTTAATAGATTGATCCCGGGTCACGATGTTCTTTGTGCCGGTTTTCCATGTCAGCCATTCTCCCTTGCTGGCGTTTCCAAAAACCAGTCCTTGGGTAGAAAGCACGGATTTGAGCACGCAACCCAAGGAACGCTATTCTTCGACATTGCCCGCATCCTAAAGGTCAAGCGCCCTCCTGCTTTCTTTTTGGAGAATGTGAAGAACCTGATGGGGCACAACCACGGGCAGACCTTTAAAATTATTAAGCGGACCCTTGAGAATGAGCTTGGATACGTTATCAATTGGGCCGTTGTCGATGGACGGCACTGGTGTCCCCAACACAGAGAACGGGTCTTCATTGTTGGATATAATCCCAACACTTTACCGGTATCCAAGTCCGACATAAGAATACCTACACAACCCTCTTCGTCGAACAACAAGAAAACTCTTGCAGAGGTCATCGAGCGCGAGGTAGACAGTTCATGCACACTTGGCCCGGGCACATGGCAGACCTTGGTTCGCCACAAGAAGCACCACCAGTCGAAGGGGCAGGGCTTCGGATACGGCATTCATACTGCGCCTTTCGCTGATGATGAAGTGACAAGAACCATCTCGGCTAGGTATCACAAGGACGGTGCAGAAATTCTCATTGACCAACCTAGCGGTAGGCCAAGAAGACTTACCGTGAGAGAAGCGATGCAGTTGCAGGGGTATGATCCGGACAGCTTCGTGTTCCCCGTATCTAACACTCAAGCCTACAGGCAGATTGGTAATAGCGTCGTGGTGCCGGCGATCTGCGATACAGCTGCTGAAATTGCACGTATGTTGAGGAAGTTGAAATGAAGAGCTGTTTCTTTGAGTTTTCAAAACTATCTCTGACAAGGTTCATTGAGGAAGTTGTGACTTGCAACGGTTACTGGATTGTCAAGAGGTTATCTGGCAACGATACGAGCTTGACTGACGCTCACCAAGCGGGCATATACGTTCCAAAAAGTTTCTGTCAAGCAGTCTTTCCATCAGTTTGTACCACAACAGAGCATAATCCGGATTGCTATCTCTCAGATTGCTATTTCCCAGCTGAAGACTACCAAACTGGCTCGCTGAGATGTGTCTACTACAATTCCAAGTACTTCCCAAAACTCGGATTAAAGAAGAAATACGATGAGTTTCGGATCACTCGCTGGGGCGGAAGATTTGCACCGGTACAAGATCCAGAAAACCAGAACTCAGTACAGTAGCCTCAAGGGGTGCGCAAGTTGAACGACATTTTT
>CAZSBQ010000110.1:0-12703 GCA_964604795.1 uncultured Victivallales bacterium
CGGTTTCCGGGTTGCCGTAGTTTTTGGTGGTTCCGTCTGCGAAGGTCGCAATCACGTCGTTGGCGTTTTCCCCTTCCTCCATGGCGACCGTGCCCTTTTCGAAGGCAATCCGAAAGACGGGCGAATGTCGGATTTCGCCGGCATGAGACGCGTAGTAGCCGAGCGGGACTCCGGATTCGGTTGTGGCGTGCAAGGCGACGGTGTCGAAATTTTCGATGTCGTAGGCGCGGAAGGTTTCCGCACGGACATCGCGAACGGGGGCGCTGCGGTTGATTTGCGCCCCCAGCAGGAAGGTCAGGTTGTGGAAATGATGGGCGGTGGCGTTGAACAGCACGCTGTCGTTGACCGGGTTGCCGCGGTTGTCCGTGATCCGTCCCGCCCAGCTGTTGCGTTGATAGTACTCGAACGAACGCGGCCACAGAACCATCGCCTGGGCAGACAGGGCAGCGCCGAAAACACCGCTGAGAATGTCAGCCTTGAGATCGAGGATCGGCCGCGAAAAGCTCCATTGGAAGCCGATGCCGACCTGCAGTCCGACCCGGTCGCGCAGCGCGGCCAGATCCGCCAGCGGAGCGGGGGTCGGCGCAAGCGGTTTCTCGCACAAGACATGGCGGCCGGTCTCCAGAGCCTGCCGAATCTGCTCCGCATGGAACATCGGCGGCGAAGAGATGATCACCAGCTCGGACTCCGCATTGCTCAGACACTTGGGCAGGGATTTCCAATGCGGAATCCCGGTGCCGTCCAGGCCGTCCGTGGTGGGGTCCACCGTGCCGACCAGGCGCACGTCCGTCTGATCGGTTTCGAGAATGTGTTTAATGTAGAACGAGGCGTATCCACCGGTTCCGACCAGAATCGCAGCTACAGGGTTTTCACTCATGATTGTTCTTGTCCGTTGGGTTTGGCAAGTTGGAAAAATTGATCTGAGTCTACAGACGCATGACCGAGGAGAATCCGCCGTCGACAGGGATAACAGCCCCCGTGGAGTAGGCCAGGTCGCCGCGCGCGACCGCCGCCACGGCCCTGCCGATATCCTCGGGAAAGCCCCAGCGCGGCTGCACCAGCAGACCGTCTTCGATCATCGCGTCGTACTTCTCCTTCACCTTCGCGGTCATGTCGGTCTGAATCAGGCCGGGGCGGATTTCCAGCACGGGGATGCCGTATTCGCCGAGGCGGGCGGCCCACAGCTTGGTGGCCATGCTGACGCCCGCCTTCGACAGGCAGTACTCTCCGCGGCTGGGCGAGGCCACAGTCGCGGAGATGGACGAGATGTTGCAGATGCAGCCCCGGAAATCCGGATTTGCCTCCTTCTGCTTGATCATCCAGTTGGCCGCGGCCTGGGTCAGGAAGTAGGGGCCCTGCAGGTTGATGCGCATGACCCGCTCGTAACTTTCCTCGGTGGCTTCGGTGATGTCGGCCCGCACGTTGGGGGCCACGCCGGCGTTGTTGACCAGCATGTTGAGCTGGCCGAAAGTGGTGCGGATGTTCTGAAGCATCGCGGTGCGCGCGTCGGCGTCGGTGACGTCGGCCACGCAGTAAAGAACCTGCGCACCCAGGGCGCGCAGCTCAGCCATGGCCGGTTCGACGGCGCTCGGTTCGTGGATGTCGGCCACGGCGATGTTCCAGCCGTCGGAGGCGAGACATTTGGCGATGCCCAGGCCAATGCCGCGGCCTGCGCCGGTGACCAGCGCCACCGGTTTGCCGGCGGCGGGTGCGTTGGTGTTGTCGCTCTTCATGATGGTGTACTCCTGTGTGACGTGGGGGTGTGGGTGTGTGGGTTTGTGGGTGGGGGGGGGTCAGATATCGAAAAAATTCGGGTGCTGCCGGGTGCTGCCGGGTGCTGCCGAATCTGTTTCACCCCTGGCACCCGGGACGAGTGCCCACGGGCTAAAGCCTGCGGGCACTTCGGTGCCGGGGTGCGCTTTCCTTTTTTTATCGGTCGTAGATGCGTCCTTCGCGGTAGGCGGCCCAGGCGGTTTCGAACCAGAGGTCGCTTTCCGGGATGGGACGGCGGTCGATCCACTCGACGCGCACGTCGCCGTCGCTGGCAACCTCGGTGACCAGCACTTTCTCGCGGAAGGCTTCGTTTTCCGCCTCGAAGCGCCATTCGTCGCCGAGCTTCGGGTGGGCAGGTTGACCGTCCGGGTTGGTGACCATCACCGAGCCGCGGCTGCCGACGCCGCTGTGCACGGCGTGTCGAACCGCCTCCAGGTATACCCGGTGGGCAAAGCAGAGGTGACGGTTGCGCAAAGCTTCGCGCAACTCGGCCTTGCTGCCGGGGCGGTTGCCGTTGCGCTGCAGGTTTTGCCACTGCTGCCTGGCTTCCTCGACGGCCTGGTCCAGGTCCTCGCGACTGCGGATGTGCGCGCCGGCCCGGCTCATGCGGGCTTGGAACTCTTCGCGCTCCTCCTGCCAGGAGCGGGGGGCTTCACGGCAGGCTTCGGTCCACTCAAGCAGCCGCTCCGCTGCGTCGGTTGCGGTGCGCTGGAAGGCGTCGTCGTGCAGCGTCCAGTCCGCGTACTTGGCGGCAATGAAGTCCGCGGCGCGGAATGCGCCGACCTGTCCGGAGTTCAGCGCGGAGCCGCCGGGACGGTAGGCGCCGTGGGAGCCGTTGACTTCGCCGACGGGGAACAGGTGGCGGATGTTTCCGGATTCCCACCAGGCGTTGCCGGCCAGGCCGCCGTTGTTGTGCTGAGCGCAGACCGCGATTTCCAGCGGTTCGGTTCGCACATCGATGTCGTGGTCCAAATAGAGCTGGATGGCGTTCGGATTCATTTTCTGCAGGCGCGCGATGGGCGTGTCCAGCAGGGCGTCGGAGTTGGTCAGATAGTCGCGTGCCTCGTCGCTCAGCTCGTCGAACGAGAAGTCCCGCGGGTTCTCGCGGAAGTCCATAAACACGCGCCGCCCCTTCAGAACGGTCTCGATGTAGACCAGGATGTCGACGATCGACGAGCCGCCGATGATCTTGCGCGAGTCGAAGGGCCATTGGTAGCCCTTGAGGAACACCATCGAGTTCATGGTGCCCGGAGCGTCGAAGTAGTCGCGCAGAAATTCGCGCGGCTCGCTCTCGCCGTCCTGCTCGGTGCTGACGAACTTGGGGATCACCTGCATGTAGGTTCCCGAGACGTTCCAGCGAAACTTGATCGAGGCCATGCCGTACTGCGATTCGGGCAAGCTCTGAGCGCGCGCGCCGGCCATCAGTGCCAGTCCGGCCGCACCGGTGTGCACCTCGGGATAGACGCTGGACTTGTAGATACCGCCGGGGCCGCCGACGGCGAACACCACATTTTCGGCCTGGAAAGCGATCAGCTCGTCGTTCGCGTCGAGCGCCAGCGCACCCACGGCGCGGCGCTCGCCCCCCTCGCCGTCGACAAGCAGCTCGACCACATCGGTTTTCTCCTGCACCGGGATGTCGAGCTGCCGGACCTTGCGGATCAGCGCGCGGCACATTTCGCGGGAGGTGTAGGGGCCGATGGAGGTGGCGCGCTGGCGCGGATCGTGGTCGGTCTTGTAGCCGACAAACTGCCCGTAGGGGTCCTGCGGGAAGGGGACGCCGATGTTGACCAGGTTGAGAAAACCGCGCGCGGACTGGCTGGCCTCGACCAAGGCCAGATCGCCGTGCATGCTGCCGCCGGCGAAATAGTTTTCCGCCATGGTGCGCGGAGCATCCAAATCCTCGCCGCAAAGGGCAAGCTTGTAGTAAGTTTGCTTGTCGCTGCCGGTGTTGTGCGAGGTGCCCATCTCGAGCCCCTCGGATACGACCAGCAGGTCTTCAATGCCTTGATTGCGCAACTGCAGGGCCGTGTTCAGCCCTGCGGCGCCGCTGCCGATGACCAGTGTGTGCACGCGGGTCAGCGGCAGATTCTGTCCTGTCTTAAGTGATACTGTACTTTTTTCCATCGAGACCTCTCCGTTTTTTTCAGCACTCGAGCGCGGGCACGTCGACCCACTGGCGGTCGTTCCATGATTTCAGGCCCAGCTCGGCGAGCTGCACGCCCTTGGCGCCCTCAAGAAGATTCCAGCGGAACTTTTCACCGGCAGCCAGCGATTTCAGGTACAGCTCCCATTGAGTTTTGAAGGCGTTTCCCTCTTCCTCGACATCGGGGACCTCGATCCACTGGTCGTAGTAGTCGATCGGCGAGTCGATGTCCGGATTCCACAAGGGCTTGGGCGTGGCGGCGGCGGGTTGCACGAAGCACTTGCGCAGGGTGGCGACGGCGCTGCCGTCGGTGCCGTCCACCTGGAGCGTCAGCAGGTCGTCACGCCGAACGCGCACGCACCAGGAGGAATTGAACTGCGCGACGACATCCTCCTCCAGCTCGAAGGTGGCGTAGGCCGCGTCGTCGGCCGTGCAGGTGTAGGGATTGCCCTGCTCGTCGCGACGTGTCCCGACATGCGTGCGCCCCAGGCAGGAGACGCCCTTCACATTGCCGAACAGGTTGTCCAGCACGTAGCGCCAGTGGCAGAACATGTCGAAGATGATGCCGCCGCCGTCCTCCTTCCGATAGTTCCAGCTCGGACGCTGAGCGGGGATCACCTCGCCGTCGAAAACCCAATAGCCGAATTCGCCGCGCACCGACAGAATTTTGCCGAAAAAGCCCTGATCGATCAAGCTTCGCAGTTTTTTCAGTCCGCCCAGCCAGAGCTTGTCCTGAACGACTCCGTGGATGATGCCGCGCGCTTCCGCCTCCTGATGCAGTTTGAGCGCGTCCTCCGTGGTCAGTCCGGTCGGCTTCTCGCAGTAGATATGCTTGCCGGCGGCGATGGCCTTGTGGACCCATTCCACGCGCCGCTCGGTGCTTTGCGCGTCGAAGTAGACTTCGTAGCGGTCGTCCTTGAGCACCGCCTCCACATCGGTCGTCCAGGTGTCGATGCCGGACATCTGCGCGACGGCTTCCAGCTTGGCGGGATTGCGCCCAACCAGGACGGGGTCCGGCATGAGGTATTCGTTGTCGTTGATTTTTACGCCGCCCTGTTGGATGATCGGCACGATCGAGCGCAGCAGGTGCTGGTTGGTGCCCATGCGTCCGGTCACGCCGTTCATGATGATGCCGATCTTGCGGATTTTTGTGTTGTCCATGTTGTCGTTCTCCTGTGGGACTTGATGTGTGAAACGTGATGCGTGACAAGATTCACCCGGGGATGTCGGCCTGTGCTCAAAGGCGGCCTCCTATGAGACTTTCCTTGGTGCCAACGGCCTTCAGGCCGTTTTGGGAAGTCTCCTCGCGGGTTGTCCGGACGCGTGTGCACACGGGCTGAAGCCCGTGGGTACTTTTGCGTTCGGTGGTCCATGCTCCTATGAAATTTCGGTTTCGCTGATTCTGCCGGGAGTTCGGTTGTACAGGGGGGAGGCCTGTTTTGCGTTTTGCTGGTTCAGGTGATCTGTTCGGCAGCGCCGGCGGGCAGGGGCGGCACGTCCACGCCGGCCTTGGGCAGGGTGCCCTCCAGCTCCTGCTTCCAATGGGCGACATCGCCGGCGGGGCCGTAGCAATACAGCATCTTCAACTCGGTGTCGCCGACATTGGTCAACTGATGAAACTCTCCGCTGGGGATGTACACCGCCTGGCCGCCGCGGAGTTCGCGGCGCTCCTCGCCCAGGCACATCTCACCGGTGCCTTCGAGCACGAGATACACCTCCTCCTGCTCCTGATTGTGCCACGGCACCTGGCCGCCGTTGGGCGCCAAGGTCACCATGCCCATGGAAAAATTATCCGCCTGGATCGGCGAGGGGCCACCCACCAGGTTGCGCGTGGTCCGGCGCGCGGGGTAGCTGCGCCCCTGCATCTCATTCAAATCGGCAATCGTCATGTTGGTCTCCGTGTTGTTCAGAACCGTTTGTCCTTGGCAATGTGCTGAACGATGATCCGGCAATCGGTGTTCGCCGTGTATCGATGGGTCAGCACCGCATCGAACTGCAATGCCTCGCCCGCGGAAAGCTCGTGCCGTTCTCCGGCCACATCGACAACGACTTCGCCGTCGAGCACCCACGCGATTTCGTAGTCCTCGCTGTGAATGTCCGGACGCGACACCGTGCTGCCGGCCGTTGCGCGCCCGATCATGCAGCGCGAGTTGCGGAACTCGATGCGGCGGAATTCAAATCCGCCGACCACGTAATCGGTCTCGAGCGTCTGCTGCGAGGTCCGCGATTCCGCAAGTGCCACCAAGTCCGCCGCCGTCAGGTTGAACACCCGACTCAGCCGAAACAGCGTGTCCAGCTCCGCGCGCGTCTGGTTCCGCTCGATTTTCGAGATCACCGCCGGCGAGACCGAGGAACGGCGCGACACCTCCTCGATGGTCAGACCCTCGCGTTTGCGGAGTTCGCGAAGTATCTCAAAATTGTACTCGGGCAACGGCATGTGTAGATCTCGTGGTTGAGTTGCGTACTATAGCGCATGTTGTTTCTTGTGCAATACGAGAAGACAGAAAAAAGACTGTGCATGAAAAGTCGGCCCTTGGATTTTAGTTGATCTCCACCTTGGTGGGCTTCCGTGAGGCTTGATCTGTTTTTCAGTGTTCAGGTGCCAGCAAGTATTACAGGCATCCGTGCAAACCTCTTTCCAGTTTCCAGGAGTTGGAATCCTGTATGGGATGGGATATAGTGGCAGGTTCGAAAAATGTGGTTGGATGGCATAAATGAGACGGTCGTCTACGATGTCCGGACCCTGGAATTTTATGACATGACGCACGAATCGAGGCAGGAGAGCGTGAAGAACGTGATTGGCAACTGGGCGCGGTCCCCGCACTGCGTCTGCGACATTGGAGAGGCGCAATGAAGAAGCTGAAATGGGCGAATCACGCCGACCTGGCGATCAAACGCTCCCCGTCGGTCGGCCGCGAGGAATTCCTCGATCACATGACATTTCAGAGCAATGCCCGACCGCTTTTCACCGAAATCTTCGGGCCGATTCTCGGTTTGAAGGAGGAGTGGGAGGAGCAGGGGGCGACGCCGGAGGAACTGGATTTCTCCGCGTTCCCGTACCGCTGCGAAGCTCGCGCAGGAATCCCGGTGAACGCCGGCCGCAACGGCGGGTACCCCGAGGAACCGATCGTGGACACCGAGGAACGCAGGGTCTGGCGGGACAGTCTTGGACGAACCATGGAGCTGCACAAGGCCTGCGCCACTCTGCCGCTGCCGCGTGACTATCCGGTCAAAACCATGGATGACTGGCTGAAGATCAAGCCGTGGTATCAATTTTCCGAGGACCGACTCCGTCCGGGCTGGAAGGACGCTGCGGAGCGAGTCCTGGCCGAGGACAAGGTGGTGGTCGTCGGCATCCCCGGCGGATTCGACGAACCCCGCCAGCTGCTCGGTGAAGAGGAGTTGTGCGTCGCGTTCTACGAGCAGCCGGAACTGATTCACGACATCCTGACCACCATCGGCGACACGGCGGTGAAGGTCCTGGACACCGTCTCCGCCGCAGTGCAGGTCGACATGCTCTCGGTGCACGAGGACATGGCCGGAAAATCCGGTCCCCTGGCCGGACCGAATCAAATCCGTGAATTCATCGCTCCCTACTACCGACGGGTCTGGGATTTGCTGCGCGACCGCGGCGCGCGGATTTTCGATCAGGACAGCGACGGCGACATGAACCCGGTGATCGAATCCTTCCTCGAGGCCGGAGTCAACTGCATGCATCCCATGGAGCCGGCCGCCAACATGGACATCGTCCAAGTCAGAGAAAAATACGGCACGCGTCTGGCCTTCTACGGCGGCATCGACAAGCATGTCATCCGGCAGTCCCGCGAAGACATCGAGCGCGAGCTGGAACACAAAATTCCCCCCATGGTCAAAACCGGCGGATGCGTGCTCGCCCTCGACCACCGAATCCCCAACGGCACGCCCCTGGAAAACTACAAGTTCTATGTCCGCAAGGCATGGGAAATCATGAACCGCGAATCGACGGGCTGACCCCGAAGTCAACCCCCAAAATCGGCAGGAGGCCACCATGAAAAGCTATCGCAAGGAACTGTGGTTCCAGGCCCGGCAGCGCCGCGAACTGATCAACATGACCGGCCAGGTGCGCGAATGCCTGACCGAATCCGGCATCCGGGAGGGCCTGTGCCTGGTCAACGCCATGCACATCACCGCCTCGGTGTTCATCAACGACGACGAAAGCGGGCTGCACGCCGACTTCGAACGCTGGCTGGAAAAGCTCGCCCCCGAGAAGCCGCATTCCCAGTACGCGCACAACGGCTTCGAGGACAATGGCGACGCCCACCTCAAGCGCAGTGTCATGGGACGCGAAGTGGTGGTTGCGGTGACCGACGGCGAGCTGGATTTCGGCCCGTGGGAGCAGATTTTCTACGGTGAATTCGACGGCAAGCGCCGCAAACGCGTGCTGGTCAAAATCATCGGCGAATAGCGCGCGCCACTCGCGCGACTCCATCGAATCCCGTTGCACCTCAAAGTGGTGTTTCAGTACATTGTTCGGTCCAGCGGAGCTGCGTCATTCTCTTGGTTCGGGTTCGAGTTCGGAGCGAGGAAGTTGATCGCTTCGATCCACCACGGGGCGTCTGGATGGTAGCTGATGGTATTGTGGCCGCTTTCTCCGAGTCGCCACAGCTGTTTGGGGCCGGTGTAGGCCTCATACAGAGAGATGCCGAGTTCGGGAGGGACCACTCGGTCTTGTTCGGCAACGACAAATGCGACGGGCCCATTGTAGTTCCGCAGCGCTCGCCGGTTGTCCAGAACTCGTAATTTCTCGCAAATTGAACGACCGAATTACGTTGCGGTTTTGGGGCCAACGGCCCGGCCCATTTTCAGCCCAGGGTCCGCGACCCTGGGTTTGCTATCGCAAAACGAACGGCGGGCTGAAAGTCCGCTCCAATGTCTTGCGCCGCATGTATTTCCATTGGTGCGGGCCTTCAGCCCGCAATTGCGGGTGTATCCTATACCCAGGGCTGCGAGCCCTGGGCTGAGATTGGACCGGGCTTTCAGCCCGAGAGCAGCCACGCACATAATTTCATCCAAAAATATGTCGTTCAACTTGCGCGTCCCTTGAGCCTACTGTTACGAGTTCTGGTTGTCAAAGCGGTCGCGCAACAGCAGATCGACGGGCAGAAATGGGTAATGATGCCGGCCGACGGCGGGCAGACTGGGAAAGGGGGTGATCAGCAGTAGACCGGCGATCCTGTCCGGATATTGACCGGCCAGGTCACAGGCAACGCCGGATCCCAGCGATTCGCCCACCAGAAACACGGGAGCATTTTTGTCCCGGTTCAGCAGTGGTTTGACGGCGCTCTCCGCAGCGGCGAGGATGGCCGATTCCGACGGGCGTCCCTCGCGGGCGCCGTAACCGGGATACTCGATAAGGTGTGTCTGCCAGGGAGCGCGCGTTCCCTGGTCCTGAAATCCCTTCGCAAAGTAGGTGCGGTGCAGGGCATGGCCGGCGTTGCCGTGAAACACGAGCACTGCGGGCACCGCACCGGCGTGGCTGGGTGCGGGCGTTTTCCAGCCCGTCAAGGTGCCGTCGCCATCGGTCCACGCCTCGAGTCCTCGGTCCGCGGCCCGCCTCCGAAGAACGGAGGCGGAATTGCGCTTCGGATACTAGATCATGCTGCGTTGGCAACCAACCATGACCAGCACCAGCAGCACATAGCCCAGCCCGATGCAGCGGACCACCCGCCAGCAAATGCTTGCCGCGGAGAGAGGAAAACGCCTTTCTCCGTGAGGTCTTCGGTCTTGGACTGCCGGGCGCGCGTTTATTGGCATTGGCGTGGGAAGAAGAGAGAGGGTCGGCGCTCATTCTATAAAGGCAAATTGGAGTCAGGTTTCGCAGGTGTTCCGAATGTAGTCTTGCAATGGGGTTAAGTCGTGATCCCAGAAGATATGGACGCCGACGGATTGGGCATCCACCAAGTTGCCGACCTTAAAGACACCGGACAGCACTGCGGCAGTCACGACCTGCTGACCGTACCTGTCTCGCCATTGACCGGCTTTGCCCGCAGTTTCGCGGTTCAAACGCTTCACGCTGTTGACAGCACTGTTTGAGACTTTGCATTCGATGGCAAGAAGTCGGCCGTCGAGCAATCGAACCGCCAAGTCTGCCTTGGCGCCGCCGAGAACGACTTCCCGAGTGAAACGACCTCGTGGCAATTCGTCCAATGCATGAATCTTCCGGATGCCGGGCTGCCTTTTCAGCCCAGCCGCTGTCAACAGATTTTCGACGCGTTGTTCCTGGCCGGCGCTTGATGCCGTGCGTCGCGATGTCCTGCATTTCTCGACAGCCCATAGACTGCTGGTCCAGTTCACGGCGTTGCGGACTGCGGCTTTACTTGGTTTGCGCCCCGCAGCAATCCAATGATACCGGAAGGGATCGAGAAAGCTGTGCACCACTTTGACGGCGTTGGCGGCCAGCTCTGCGTCTACTGTTTTTCGGGAACAAACGGGCCCGCCTGCGAGGGTGTTGAGGTCGTCCTGACTCAGTGGCGGTCCGCCCAGAAAACGGGCGGCCTGAATCAGGTCCGGGCTTTCGCAGATGGCGTTGCCGTCGAGCATCGTGAGGTTGTCGGTCAACTCAAAGAGCTTCGAGACTAGGCGCTTTGCCTGCTTGAATGCGGCCGTATACGAAGCGGTGCCTTCGGCAAGGCGTTCATGAACGAATGCCTGCAATACTGCACCGGCCTCTCGCTCCATCTCTTCGACAGTCAGTTTTCGGGGTACTTTCATCAACAGTTCTTTCAGAGTTGCGGGGTCTTGATAGCCGCCGCCAAGTCACGCAGTTCCTTGGGTGCGGGAACCATTAGATTCTCCATCTCCCGCGGCTCGAATTTTTCGAGGCCTCCTTTGTATGTCCTGCCGCTTCCGGCAAAGCTCGGCGCGGCCCCGTTTAGCGAATTCACAAGAAGGCGCATCTGCTCTGTGGTCATGAGGAAACGCGGGAACAAGCCGTGGGCTATGTTCAAGAGCAATGCTCCATCCGGATTCAATGCAAACGCGGGGGGGCGGCGGGCCATGTAGGATGCGATAATCGGGGCCGATCGCAGGGGGCCCAACCACCACCAGGGATTTCTGTGGCGGCAGAGATAACGCTCGGTCACTCCCGCAACTTTTCCGTCGGCCAGAAAACGGTCCACGGCTTCGCGATCAATTGCAGGGAGTCCGTCCAATTCCCGCGGCAAAAGGATGATTCGGTCCAGTGACCGAGAACTCAGCACTCCACAACAGCCAAGTATCTGCCTGCTCGCGGACACGACCGGTTTGGCAAATCGCGCAAGTCCGAGAATTTCAGCTTCTCCGGGTGGCATGACGAAGAATTTGTTCGCCCCTGTGGCCACGCCGCGATGTACGGAGACGAGATCACCCAGTCGTGCCAACCCATCCTTCGGCGAGTCTAAATCTGTACGTAAGAGAGGGCTCCAACGGCCATCGAGTCTGTCAACCGATATCTGCAACGCTTCGGGCGCTCCCCCTGCGTCGGTGAATTCCTCAACTTTGGAAAACGAAACTGTGGACGGTTTTTGTCCGACTTGGAAGCACGTAATGGCGGCACTGGTCATGGCATCGTTGAACGCGGTTCGTGAATCCTCCAGGACACTGACGGACAGCAACCCCAGCTGGTCTCCGAGCAACTGGCGCATGCACGCGCCGTAATTCACATCGAGCCACTCGGCGCTCGTGATATAGCAGCCAATGTCACCAGGTCGTGCGTGAAGGGCCGTCGCCAGGAAGAAATATGCGTGCAGCCCGGCCAACTTCGAGAACTTGACACCCAGTTCGCGACAAACTTGTGCTGCCCATGACTTCAGTTCAGGCGACAGTCGGTGATGACGAACGTATGGGGGATTTCCAACGTATGCCGTGCGCGAGCCAGGCAGCGGCAGGGGGAGCGGTTCGCGCAGAAAGTCGCCGCAGTGAACCGTTATCTTGTCCAGCCCAAGTTCTGACACGCGGGCACGGCACACCAACGTTGCGACCGGATCTGAATCGATGGCAAGGACAGGAATGTCGGGCATGGCGCGGGCGGCGGCGACTGCAAAACGCCCCGTTCCGCAGCCGGCATCGACTATTTGAGCGGGGGTTTGTTCTCTAACCCATTCTATCATTACATCCACTATGGGCTGGGGAGTGAAGAACTGCCCGAGATTCCTGCGTTCCTCGATGGAGCGGGCGTCTGCCAGCTTCGATGTGAACGTCTCCTGCTGTGGCCGTGTGGCCGGACCGTTGGTACGGACTCCTGCGGGGTGCGCCTGGTCGTTAACGCTCTCCAACAGTTCCCGTTCTGCGGATGACAAGCGGTGATCCCGTTCTTTGCTCAGCCACGGCGCTGCCGCACGAACAACCGAAGAGAGGTCGAGTATATCCAGAGTTTTCGTTGCAAAACCGAGTTGTGGGTGCGGAGCCATAAATTTAAAGTACTTCTCCGGAACCGGCGTTTCAAACATGCAAGCATATGCAGGTATATAAATACCCATTTCCCGTGCAGGCCAAACGTCAGAATGAACCGCGTCGTGAAGGCCGTCCGCAGCCTTTACGACATCGCGTTCGATGCTGTTGTTGGCATCGTCCTATGTGTGCCGTCGATAGGGGGTGACCACGTTTCCGGGCATCGGAAAATGCTTCTTGTTGAGCGTAACGAACGTGAGTTCCCGAACAACTGCGGTTGCGGCGATGACGCCGTCGATCAGGTCAACGCCATGGCTTGGCGCGTACTTAGCTCGAAAATCACCGCCCATCTCGCAGATCCTTGAGTCAGCGGGGATGACG
>CAZSBQ010000111.1:0-12670 GCA_964604795.1 uncultured Victivallales bacterium
TTTACGCAGGAAAAGGCTTCACGCTTCCATTCGTTCGTCATAAACTCACGCTAGGCACGAGATGAATTCATTAAGTTAGCGCTTATGGGGACAAGCCCCGTGGGGTCTCTCCGAACCGAAGTCAATTCGGTGTCACCGAGACTTCTGTGAATGTAGGTCTCAAGTCGCATCAGTTGAAGTTCAAACTCCGAAAATTATTGTATATCCAACACTTGACAGTGGATTTGCAAGGACTATTGTACCGAAATGGTTGATCGAAGCGAGTATCTTGACCGGATTGATGAGTTGCTTGGCATCTTTCCCGTGGTGGCCATTCATGGGCCCCGCCAGTGTGGCAAGACGACGTTGGCGCGCGTCTACAGTGAACATGCTGGGCATTGCGTGTTCTACGACTTAGAAGACCCGACCGACCGCGCGCGGCTTTCAGGGCCGATGCTCGAACTGGAACGGCAGGAGGGGCTGGTGATCCTTGACGAGATTCAGCGGAAACCGGAGCTGTTCGAGATTCTCCGCGTACTGTCGGATCGGCCCGATGCGCCAGCTCGGTTTCTTGTGCTCGGCAGCGCTTCACCGCACTTGGTGCGGGGCGTGTCCGAGACGCTGGCGGGACGGATCGGATTTCTGGATTTGTCAGGGTTTGGGTTACAGGAATTGGGAAACCACGTATTCAGGGAATTGTGGGTGAGGGGTGGGTTCCCGCGGTCCTATTTGGCTACGAGCCAGACGGCGTCGTATCTGTGGCGCCGGAACTTCGTTCGGACCTTCCTGGAGCGGGACGTTGTCCAGCTTGGATTTTCGATCCCGTCCGAGTCCTTGCGCCGATTCTGGACGATGTTGGCTCATTATCACGCCCAGGTTTGGAACGCGGCCGAATTCGCGCGCTCCCTCGGGAGTTCGGAGACCACTGCGCGTCGCTACTTGGAGTTGCTCGAGGGCGCATTCGTTGTCCGGCGACTTCTTCCCTGGCATGAGAATCTGAAGAAACGGCAGGTCAAGTCCCCAAAAGTCTACGTCAGGGACAGCGGCATCCTGCATGCCTTGCTGGGGCTTGAATCGGAGGATGAGCTGCTTGGGCATCCAAAGGTGGGCGCGTCCTGGGAAGGCTTCGTCGTCGAACAGGTGATTCAGGCGCTGGGGACGCGTGACGTGTATTATTGGCGCACCCAGGCGGGGGCCGAGCTGGACCTGCTCTATTTCTTGGGCGGCAAGCGCTACGGGATCGAGATCAAGTACGGGGACGCACCGACGACCACCAAGTCAATGCGAGTCGCCGTCAGCGACCTGAAACTGGAGTTCCTTGCGGTAGTGCATCCCGGCGCGGAGGCGTACTTGCTTGACAGCAACATCGCGGCATTGCCGCTCCGCCAGCTTGATGCGCAGACCTTGCGGGATCCACTATTTCGTCTATGCCGCACCTGCTGAGGTCGGCGAGTCCGATGCCCGTAGAATTTGGTTGCATGCCTCAAGTAAGGCGGTCGTCTCGGCCGCCATCTCTGCTCGGGCGGGCCGGGAGCCCCGCTTTACTATTTTGTGATTTTTTGTGCCTTTTTGTGGCCATTCTTAGAACTTTCAGCTTTCCTTGCCGAACTGGCCTAGGCACGAGATGAATTCATTAAGTTAGCGCTTATGGGGACGAGCCCCGTGGGGTCTCTCCGATCCGAAGTCAATTCGGTGCCGCCGAGACTTCTGCGAGATCAAGAGTTATGAACTTCAGCCACGAAAAATCCTGTAGTGCCACTTTAGTTTTCGTGGACGGGAAAGTGCTCGGCGAGGAAGGTAGTGAAGGCGTTGCGGTACTCTTCGGAGGTTTCGGATTCCTCCCAGAGGGAGCGTGCGCCGTGTCGGCCGCCGGCTTCGGGGATGAAGACGGTGAGTTTTTCGCAGTCGATAGCCTCGGCGATGCCGCGCCATTGCTCGTGTTCGTTGTTGGCCCAGGCGATGAGGATGGGGCAGGCTTTGATTTTGGCGGCGGCCTTTTCGGTCCAATCGGGAGATTTGTTTTCGCTGGTGAAGAATTCGCCTGGGGAGAAGGCGGCGACTCCGTCGATCAGATCGGGATGTTCGCCGGCGATTCGGAGGGCGAGGGAGGCGGAGTATGAGCTGCCGACGAGGATGAGCTTGCGGTCGGCGTGGTTTTTGCGTGCGTAGTTGACGGCGGCGAGGATGTCTGGTTCGGCGGCGCCGCAAGCGGTGTTTTTGTTTTCTTTTCCGGCGCGATGGGCGGTTTGGTTGGGGATGCCGAGGATGGTTTTGCCTGCGCGCATGTCAACGGCCATGCAGTTGTAGCCCAGTTGGTTGAGCCATGGGGCGATGTGCAGGAATTCGCCTCGGCTCCAGCGTGCTTGGTGGCAGAGGATCAGAAAAGGAGTTTCGGGGGATTCGTGCGGCGCGTACAGGTCGGCCGTGATGGTCAGGTTGTCTTCGGATGGGAAGGTGACCGTTTGACGCTCTGCCCGAACGGACAGGACGGCAATAAGGCTGCAAAGTAAGGCGAGTTTTACTGCGACGGTTCCGGGAAGCTGCATGGCGGTTCTTTTCCTTTGAGTATCGTTGCAGCGGAGGATTTTGGAGCGGACTTTCAGCCCGCCGTTCGGTTTGCGGTTGCAAACCCAGGGTCGCGAACCCTGGGCTAGTCATGGACCGGGGCGTTGCCCCGAAAACCTTCATTGCCACTAAAAATCCTGTAGTGCCTTTTCCTTGTTGTGGTTCATCGCAGGGACAGAACGCCGTCGGTGTCCATGAAAATCCAGTATCCTCGTCCGCTCTCCACGTGGGAGTTGGTCTGATAGTCTTGTAGATTCCAGGACAGCACGCTGGTTACGTCCGCTCGGTTCTGGAACGCGTCGCGGCTCGCGAGGGGGCCGACGAGGTTCCAGCCGGGTTGCAGGGTTCGCAGCGCATTGGATTCGAAGCTTCCGTCGTACCGAACTGTACGGTCCGCAGTACTGTAGACCCAGTAGCCCCGGCCGGGTTCCATGGCGGCGGGGCGGATGTAGTGGCCGTTCTCATAGCTCCAGACCGAGACCGGGCCGGGGTGGCCGGCAAAGATGTCGGTCGGCGATGGCTTCGCGGGCTGAAGATCAAGCGAGATGAGATTCCAACCCCGGCGCAGGTGGAAGCCGGATTCGGTGGGCGGCTGATCTTTCAGTTTGTTTACGCCCAGAAGGGGTGTTTCCATGCTCGAGGTTATGAGGGTGCCGTCGAAGAGTGTGGTTTGGGGGCTGTCGGCGGGAATATCCCAGTCGAAGCGGAAGGCGGCGTCCTGCACGGCCTCGCCCCAGAGCAGCCAGGCGCAGCTGCGGTTGTCGACGCGCGGTTCGCCGGGGCCTGCGGAGTCCCGTCCGGTGGTCGTTGAGTTGGGGGTGTAGCTCCACAGGTCGGGAATCGTCTCCCGGATGATGACGGCGGCGGGCTTGGGCGATGCGGTGTCGAGATAGAGGTCGATTTGGGTGGTCAGGGAGGTGCCGGGCTCGAAGTTCGGCTGCTCGAAGCGCCGCACGGCCAGCTGCGGCGCGCGCTCGAGGGAGATGTCCACGCGTTCGGGAGCGGTGTTTTCCGGTACGGTTGCGGTTCGCGTTGCGGTTTGATGGCCGAAGGCTTCGGCGGTGAGCGTGTGAGTGCCGGGCGGCAGCAGGCGATGGAAGCCGCCGCCGAACGGATCGGTGAACACGGCTTGGCTTCTGTCGGCCACGGAGATGCGCGCGGAAAGGGGGGCATTGCCGGTGCTGGAGCGGACGCGTCCGCGGACGGTGTTCCGCATGGAGTTCAGGAAGGCGAGCACGGCCGGACGGTTCCAGTCGCGGTAGTCGACGACTTCGGCGTAGGGGGGCGCTTTGATGTCGGTCAGTTCGACGGTCATGGCAAGTGTGCCGGTGGTTCGATACAGCCAATCGGTCATTTCACCGGCGACGGCGTACCAGTCGGCACCGTTGACGATGCCGTCGGGGAAGGGAGATTCGCCGGCGATGTAGGTGGACTGGTCCGCGTAGTCGCTGGCGAGTTGCCGGAACAGATCGTCGTCGGAGGTGGGGGTGTTTTCATCGTTGCCGCTCGGGCTGTTTCCGAACGGGTAGCAGACAACGGTTGCGCCGCTGTGGAAGCTCAGCAGGGCGGTTGGTTGGTGCCGGGCCGCCCAGTCCATCACGGCCGTTGCTTCAGGACTGTCCTGCTGGAGCGGCACGGCTTGGTGCCAGGGCGTCTCGAGCGGAGTATCTGTGCCGTCGGGAAATATCCGGTTCAGGTCGCGGTTGTCGGGCAAATTCCGGGCGCCATTGGCCAGCCCGTCGGGATTCAGGCAGGGGAGTACCCAGATGCGGGTAGTGTCGACGATGGCTCGAATGGACGCGTCGTTGGCGTACTCCGAGGCCAGGATGCCGGCGATTTCGAGGGGGAGTTGCGCGGCGATGGGTTCGTCGCCGTGCATGGCGCCCACCAGGGCCGTGGTAGGTTCGATCTCCGTGGCGTCGGGTTGGTCGGAGATCAGGAGAGCACCGATGGGCCGTCCGGACTGCGAGGTGCCGATGCGGTTGTAGCGGCAGATGTTTGGATGCCGGTCGGCGAGTTCTCTCAGCTCGGCGTCGATGTCCGCAGGCGAGCTGTAGGCGCCGTCCGCGCTGGTTCGTGTCGCGCTCTGTTCGTATGTTCCGGCGCGAACGCTGCGCGCACGCTCGATGGCGGGCGAGACGGCTTGCTGTTTCGGCTGGACACGCCGGGTTGAGGTCATCTCGGAGGGGGTGGATTCCGTCGTTGTCCGGCGACTCTCGGGCGGGCCGTCGCGCCAGACGGCGACGGCGGTTTCCACTTGGCTGCGGGTGACGTCTCCGTGCTTACAGCGTTCGATGAAGGCGAGAATTTCGGAGTTGTCCACGTCGCCGTCGGTGTTGGTGTCCGCCGGCGAGGTTCGCAGCACGGAGAGTTCCATCTGTACACTGTCGGAGTATCCTGCGGAGTCCGCGACGGTAACGCGGAACGGAAAGACGCCGGATTGGGCGGGGGTACCCCGGAGAGCGCCGGTGTCGGAGAGGCTTAGCCAGTCGGGCGGGTAGTCGGGAGGCTGGATGCGGATGTCGGCGTGTTGGGCCCATCCCTCGACCGGGACGGGATTCTGGGCGTCCCAGGTGTGTGTGAACAGCGCTTGCGTGTTCCGTTCGGTGGTGTCGCTGTAGCCGACCACCACGCGATTGGTGGTGGTGATGTCGCCGTAGTGAAAGACAATGCGTCCGTCGGCATGCAGGGTGACGGCAAATTCCGAGCGGTCATCCTCGTAATGGTAGTCGGAGCCGCGCCAGAGAATGGTTGCGGAGTCCGCGGTGGTGTTTAGGAAGACGCCGTCCGCAGGATCGGTGGTGAAGCGCAGATCGGTCCAGAAGGGAGCAATGATGCGGTGCTGGGACAATTGATCGGCGGTGGCCTCCCACATGGGGTTCGGGGAGGAGTCGCCGAGTACGAGGTAGCCGTTGTCGCCGATGCGGATGTCGCGGTAGTCCCGCCCGAAGTAGGGGAAGTCGAAGTTGAGCGCGACCGTCCACTCGGTCTCGTCGTCGGCCCAGTGCTCCTGCGCCGTGTCGGTTGCGAACTCCGCGGCGATGTCGGCAAAATTCGAGGATTCGGCGTCGGAGATGGTCGCGTCGGTGGGGGAGAGTGCAAGTTCGAAGGGGGTGTAGCTGCCCGTCAGCTCGAGCGCGGCTTCATACGGCGCGCCCAATTGAGCGTCGGGAAGGGAATCGGTGAGGATGCGGACCGGAGACTGGACGTGCAGGCTGGTTTTCCGGGTGGCCGAGAGCGCCGGAGTCGAATCATCCTGCACTTGGACTGTGAATTCGTAGGTGCCGTCCTGTTCGGGGATGCCGCTGAGTGTGCCGTCCGGATGCAGGTCGACGCCCCCGGGGAGAATGCCGTCGACGAGACGCCAGCTGTATCCGCCGCCCGATCCTCCGGAGGCGCGGAAGCTGTGGCTGTACTCGGCCTGCGGATCGGCGTCGGGCGGTGCGGAATCCGCAATGGTGAGCGTGGGGTTGGATGCGACGGTGAGGGTGTAGGTTGCCTGATCGACGCTGCCCGCGGCGCACTGCACACCGAGTGTGAAGGTGTACTCGCCTGCGCGGGAGGGGGTGCCGGAGAGCGAACCGCTTTCGGACAGGGAAAGACCAGGCGGAAGGTCACCCGACAGAACCTGCCAGGCTTGGGGGGAAAAGCCGTCCTCGACCGCCGGTTGGACGTCGTAGGCTGTGTCCACCTGCGCGTCGGGCAATGTCTCGCTGACGATTCGGACGGGATCGTCGATTCCGAGGTGGATGACGGTCTGGACGGTTGCGCCGGCGGCATCCGTGACGGTGACGGTTCGGTCCCATTCGCCGGGTTCGGTCGCGGTTCCGGAAATTTGGCCGGTGTCCGCATCCAGACTCAGGCCGGTCGGCAGCGCTTCGTCGAGCGTCCATTCGTATGGTGGCGTGCCGCCGAGCACGGGGATGGCGTTTTCGTAGGGGAATCCCGTCAGTGCCGGCGCCATCGCAAAGTCCGCAAAGCGGAGGGGGCCTGCGTTGATCTCGACGGTCTGCTGTACGGGGTTGAGATTTGCGGCGTAGACGGTGAGCAGCAGGGAATCGATTTGGGTCAGGTCGTCTTCCACGGTCAGGGTAGCCTGTCCCGCGCTGTCGGTGCGGGCAGTTGTCTGTATGCCGGAAGCATGATACAGGCAGATTTCCGCACCCGCGACCGGCTCGTCGCTGTTCGTGTTGGTCACCGTCACGGCGAATGGTTCGCTCCGCATGAGGACGGCGGGATCGTGCGTAAGTGTGATGGATGTCGGTTCGCGTGTGCGGATGCCGAGAGTGGGATCGCCGAACAGGTGGGCCTGCTCCATGATTTTTTCGGCGGCGATGGCCCCGAGACCGGCGGTGGACTCGCACCATTGCATGGCCGACTGGACCGCGTAGGTGTGCAGCGCGCCCGCCGTCAGCAGTTCGCCCGCGGTCAGTTGGGTCGTGAATTCCCGCAGCATGATGACCGGCGGATCCCAGTCCATGTCCTCGGTGGCCGCGACCATGCCCGCGGCGCCGTCGGCATCCTCGCCGGGGTCCATCATGACTTCGGCGATGCAGTCGCTCGAGGACCAGGTGAAGTCGCCGTTCAGGCACGCCACGTCGAGGATGAAGGGTGTCCTGGCTCGGTTGGTCAGGCCTTGCCGGACATCCGCGCTGTACAACGATCCTGTGACCCACTTGCTTTCCGTGCCGTGTCCGAGGTAGTAGAGGATGCCGCGCCCCTCGTTCCAAGCCGAAAGGATGTCCTGCGGGTCGGGCGAGTCGCCGGGGAAGGGATCGGGATTGTCCGCGTCGTAGTCGTACATGCGGTCGACGCGGGTGTAGCCGTATTCCAGAAAGCTCTCCCGTTCCTGATCGAGTATCTCCCAGTCGTCCAGACCGAGGACGCTGCCTGATTTGTTTTCGCCCTCGTTGGAGCCGATGAAGGTCGCCTGCGAATACCATTGTCCGTCCGATTCCGGATGTTTTTCATAGGTGAAGAACTTGGACAGTTGTCGGGTCGCGGAGGCGAGCGTGTCGGCGGAGGTGCGGGAAATGAACGCGTCGCGCACCAGGTCGTCGCCGTCAAGGAGGGCATAGCGAATGTCGGTGGGATTGTCGTCCGAGGAATGAACGGGAATCAAATCACTGTCGCCGAGCAGCATGATGTGGGTGATCCCGTTTCGGTCGTAGGCGCTTTGAATGCCGGTGCCGAGGGCTTCGGCACCCGCGCCCGTGTCTCCGGGATACTTCAGAACCGTGGTTTCGAAGCCGCGCTGGCGCTTCCATTCGACGAACTCGTCGAGTGCATCGACAAGCTCGTCCGCGGCCACGACCAGCAGATGTCCCGGCGATTCCGTTTCGCCGCGCGTGCTGTCGTCCGAGCTTGCGGACTTCGCGGAGTCTTCCTCGTCAGTGTCCTCCTCGGTGGAAACGGAGACGGTGGTGCTCGTGGTCCCGCGTGCGGAGGCGGAGAGGGGCGCGACAAAGTGGGCGTCGGCGAACTCCGTGAATGCGGAGGGCAGGACGGGGACCGATTCCACCTCGGCCGCACCGTCGACGGCGATGTCGATGCGCGTCCAAACGCGCAGGACACCGCGCTCGTAATCGTACTGAAAGGGATGAATCAGAACGCCGCGCCCGCGGACTTCGCGCAGGTTGAACGGCTCGGTCATGCGAATCACCGAGTCCGGAACCAGGCCGCGCCCGGCGGAGGGGCGTTCGGCGGGCTGCGGCGGCGTGCGGTCGGTATCGCCGCGCGAGACAAACCCGAGAGCCGCTTCGGGCGGGCCGACATGAATTTCGCGGTATTCGCCGTCCGCGAGCGTGGCGTTCCCCTCGGCGCCGTTCTCCAGAATGATATTGAGTCGACGAACGGGGAGGGCGGGTCCGTCCGGGGTTTTGAGGATGCTGGTGCGCGGGGCGGAAACGCGGCTGAACCGGCCGTTGCCGGCATCCTTTTCCTCGATGTCGTACTGTTCGAGTTCAAAACGAAGTCCTCGTCGCCCGTCGGGCCATTCCAGCCAGTGGGCGTCTGCGGAGCTGGATGCGGCGGACAGCTTTTCCGGCGGCTTAGTGGGAGCGGCGGCATCGGTTGCCGGCGTGAGCAGGTCTGTGCCGTCCGCGTCCGCAAGTCGCCGAGAACGTAGTGCGGAAGAGCCCCCTGCATTGTCCGCGCCTTGCTCCTTTTCCTCCTCTTTAAAGGAGTTCGGCAATGCGGTGTCCGTCGCTCCCGCCACCGATTCGCGCGGGGTGCTCGAGTTCTTTGCCCGGTCGGATTCCGATGAGGATGGAGGAGGCGAGTGGAAAACTGAAAACAGACATAGAGCGGCACCGACCACCAATACGGTCGCCAACGCGCGCTTGACTGTGTGTTTGCTCGCCATCGTCTCTGCCTCGGTTCCGCATGAAGTTCAAGCCGAAGTATACGTCTTGGATCGGCCAAAACCAGCATTTGCAAAAAATAAATGATGCATACCTACTATGCATCACATCACCCGACAATTCAAGTGGCGAGGACGGGAGGCAGCGCTCTCTTTTGCCGGATTCCAACAAGTTGGCGGGAATCTTTTCCACAATGCCTTGGGTCCGCCCCACAACCCTACAAGGATTGCTGTGGGGGACATATGCCGGGACACCACCGGCACCCCACCTTCGCGTACTGCACAACCACACTCCCGCCCGAAACTGAAACCCTCGACGTTTACTTTGCACCCCCTAACACATGCTGAAGCATGAACTCCGTACAAGTTGCCCGCCGGAGATGCCGTATCCGTCGGGAATTCACACTAGAAGCCGGCGGGCGCACCGTCACGCTCGGCTCCGGCGGCGTAACCGGCGATGGTACGTTTGACGTGAGCGGCGGCACAATCACGCTGGACGTCGATGCCAATGCGGGAATCAAGTTGATCTCTGGTCTGCCCTCTTGCGGCAGTCCTATGGACGCGAGTTGCATCCTTGGCAAATGCAGGAAACGGACCTTTTTCCGGGTTTGCTCAGGCGTTAGCTGCCAAGCCCGTCGATTTCCACGGTGGTCCGGTCCCCATCTCTGTACATCCAATAAGCTTTCAGGGGCTTGAGTTCGCCGGCTTGCCTGTACTCTCCGCCTTTCCATTCCCAGACGGGCGAAATAATCTTGTCGCCGAAGATGTCCTCCGGCGAATTGTCCGCCGGCACGCGGCAGAGAGAGACAAGATTCCAGCCGGATTCCAGGGTTATGATGTACGTTTGCGGATCGGTGCCGATGTCCTCTTCCACGCTGTCGCAAAGTCCGTCGCCGTCGGTATCGGGACTTTCGGGGAAGGTCATTGCACCGATATCGATTTCCACGGCCTCCCGGCTCAGTACCCAGTGACCTCCAGTGGGCACAACATCCTCGGCTCTCTGGTACCTGCCGTCTATCCAGCACCACACGGGCTCAGCCATATTGTCGCCGAAAATCGCGTTGACCGAATAATCATTCGGCGCACGCGCTATCGACACCAAGTTCCAGCCTTCCTGCAATTCGAGCACGTACTGCGTAGGATCGCTTTCTTTCTCGTATTCCTGGAGATTCGACCATCCATCGCCGTCGCAATCCGCATTCGGGTCGACGTCTTCCACCCCCTGATGCGCTGAGGAATCGTCCACAATGGTCTGCTCCCAGTCATCGGGCAATCCGTCTCCGTCCGCGTCTTCCTGATACTGCGCATTGATCGTCAAATCTCCCGCAACGCTGCTGAAGTCCTTGTCCCAACCGTCGAATATCCACCCCTCCTCTGCGTCGACTTCCGGAGCGGTGGCGCTATCCTCGGACGCGACAGTCTGTTGCAGTTCCCCGCCACCGGTTCGTGTGCCGAAATCGCCCAGATTGAACGTGACGGCGTGCATCTCAATGGCTCGCACGAGTGCGTCCTGATTGTTTTGTTTGATGTTGATTTCAAAGGATGTGCGGGTATTGACCCAGTCTCCGCTCAGCGTGCCGGTCCCGATAATCTCGCCGTCCTCCCCCCATTCCAAGTCGCCGTCCAAGGTGATGTTTTCAGCGCTGATATTGACATTGCCGGCGCCGATCGCCAGTATTTCAGTCAACTCTCCGCCGTAGATTTCAACGGTGCTGTTATCCTCGGCCCGAACAGTGCCGATGGTCCCATCGGATATCTCCACTGCGCCTGCGCCCAGCGAGCGGACCTGGTCTATGCTTCCCCCCGCAACACGAAGGCTGCTGTCGTCATAGAGACTGCAGGTGCCCACGGCAGCGTCATCTTTGATCTCTGAGGCGGCAGTATCCGAGAGGCTCAGGTCGTCCACGTTCCCCGCCTCGACAACGACAGTGCTGGAACCGGATGCGCCCACCCGCTTCACATGTCCTTCGGACAATTCGATCTCTCCCTCCTGCAAGTCCACACTCGTTTCCTGCTTCTCCGCATCGACCTTCGTCCAAAGCGTTGTCCCCCGCACGCCGGCGACAGCCTGCGGTGTTCGAATTTCGTATGACTGATCGGGATCCAACTGGTTGACCTTATGCCGAAGCATTCCATTAAACTGTTCGATATCCGTGGTTTGACCGTCCTCGCTCTGAGTTATTTCGGCCTCCGACCCCGGATTCGCGGTCACTTCGGCGGTTTCTGAAACATTGATGATTTTGCGGGTGTGTTGATCGGTTGCAATCCTTTCCCCGGACCCCACATCCTCCGGAAAATCAAGGTTCTGTTCGTCGCTGATTTTGTACAGCGTTCCTTGAATTTCATAACTCCGGGTGCCCCAGGGGTCCGAGTACGACCTGGACAGCGTCAGTTTGTCGTTTCCGGCAGACGATTCAACGTCGATGCCCCAGAGGTTCCAGGTACTAGGCATACTCAGAACTCCGCCCTCGAAATCGTCGACATAAACCCATCCGTCAGCATAGGCTTCCTCGTAGCCACCGGGTTGCCAGTTGTCGCGCTCAAACTCGATGTCCCAACCAGTCTCCCCGTCCTCCAAGGTCCATCCCTTTGAATCCATTTTGCCTTCCAGCAGACCGCTCGTTTCATACCGGTTCAGAAACGCCCTCTGAACTCCTGGATACTTACTGACCGGATTCTGATAAACCGCCGTCGCGGAACCGGTTATTTTCCTGAAGAAACGGCCCCCGTCTTCGGATTCCAACATCAGGGCGCCGATCTCCAGATTTCTGATGTCCATGCTGAATCCCAGATTGTCCCACGGAAGGTCCGTTGCCTCGCCGGACAGCGAGCCGTGCCAGGTGCCGGCGAAAAGGTCGCCATCGTCTTCCCCCGTCAACCCTCCTTCGGGAATGACGGTTATGCGTCCGGAGGGCGCCGGGGTCAAATCGCCGTAATCCGCCTGGATAATCGCTGAGCCGGAGTCGCCGGCGGTGAAGGTGGCGCTTCCGTCCCCGTTGTCCGCCAAGTCGTCCTGCGTCACATCGCCTTCGATACCCTGCAGGGACCAGTCGGCGCCTGAGCGCAATTGCTCGAAATCACCGGATTCATCCCGTTCGACCGCATAGACTGTCAGTGTATCGCCTGCCAAGAGCAACTGCTCCGGCACAACCTCTCCCGAGCCGTCCGGCTCGGTTTCGACCCCTATCTCAACCTCGTAGGCCAACAGCGTACTGCCTGCCATGCAGACTCCAACAAACGCAATCAAACCGATAGCCAAGCGTGCAATTCGTGTGGAAAACATCATTCCTCCTCTGGAATCTTTGTCCGCTCGACATCGTGCTGGAGAGGGCTAGACTCCGGTCGAGCCGCCGTCTTGCCGGGGAGAGCGTTCGGGAAAAAAACTGCCTGCGCGTCTGCGCAAACAGGCCTTTCATCCTCATCCTCCCCGTTACCCGAGGATGGCCGGGGTCGTCTCCCGCCAAAAAACAGGAAGTTAGTTTTGCCCGTTCCTGCGAGCTTCAGTTGGACCAACGGCCTGGACCGTCGGGTGAAGTCGCTTTGAGGGGTGTCCGGACGCGTGTGCACACAGGCTCAAGCCGTGGGAACTTGTGCACTCGACAGTCCAAACCTATGCTTTTACCATAGGCGGATTTCGTGGAATTGCAAGTCGAATTGATGAGACAGGGCAATTTCTTCCTGAGGGGGGGCGGCGTGATCCTCCCCACCCCGATGGTGATCCCGCCCACCCCCCCCGCGATGGGGCGAGACTCCGTCGAGCCGGGG
>CAZSBQ010000112.1:0-12647 GCA_964604795.1 uncultured Victivallales bacterium
AAAAATGTCGTTCAACTTGCGCACCCCTTGAGGCTACTGTACTGAGTTCTGGTTTACATAGCCGACTTCGTTTCCCTGCCAGGAAAAGAACCCATAAATATCTTGATAAATTTTACCGTATAAAGCTTCAATAACGTTCCCTTCATCGTCTACACGCGTCCGTATTCTGAAAAGCAAATGAAGATTTTTTCGGGGGCTAATATTTTGCTTTTCTTTGCCCGCTTGTCTCAGATGGCGTTCGAACTGTCTTGGGGAACTGGGGTGGAGACCTTCTTAACATACATCGGAATCGGATTGCGGATGGGGCGGAGTTCGACGGACACCGTCGGCTTGCGGGGCTGCCAGTAGCCGTTCTTGACCCGGATGTCCTGCTTATACGCGGCATGGACACAACTGTATATGCCCTTTGACTTGTAATAGCCGTCCTTGAACACTCGATAGCGGATTTCATTTTCCGTAAGACCAGACACCACGCACCGCCCTTGTTCGTTTGTCTTCTTTATGAACCATGGTTGGCGGTTCCGTGGGTTGTAGAAGCCCGCCTTCACATGGGCGTTTTGCACCGGGGTGCCATCCGGTTCGGTTACCAGCAGTTCAATCTGCCCGATTACGCCGCCGGGCCTATGCTTGACAGGTTCGCGCGAGATATCCTCACCATAAACGGCGAATGGCAAAGCAATTACGATAGCTGCAAATGCGACTGAAAAGCGAAGTTGGGCCTTTCTTTCTTCCATCATCTCAAGTCTCCTTCTTCAACAATGAGTTCGAACAATTTGTGTGTGTGTATGAAGGCCATTTTCTTCCAGTCGCCATGCAGCCACGAGTTGCCGTACTCCGGATGGTCCCTGCCCCATCCTGTTTTGAGCGTTTCCATGTCGACGTTCGCGTCATCTGCAGGATCGTTGTCATCCCATTGTTCAATCCCCCTCCCCATTGGTGGGGAGAGGGCCGGGATTCCTTTGGCGAGCAGTTCGTTGATTTCGTCCTGGTTGAGACCGTAGTCATTGAAGGCAAACGGCGGCCCGATGCTTGGAAACCGGTTCTTCCAAGTGAGCTTGGCGCGCTGGTCTCCGAGGACGGACTCGAACAGCTGCTGCCAGGTTGCTGAAAGCGTGTTGGAGTTGTATCCGCGCCAGAGATGATGAAGCATATCGTTGTCGGCCGTTGTGGAGTCGTCGAATGTGGAGGGCTCGTAGCTTTCGCATGCAACGGCCCCGTTGAGCAGAATATAGCGGTCCGCGACCATGTTGTGGTCCTGTATTGCTGCTGAGGTGGCGATGTTCCCGAGACTGTGCGCCACGAAGACTTTGTTCGGAACGGTTGTCACTTTAGATGCCAAGCTGGAACTGATTGTAAGGGCGTTGTTAACGTTGTGCTGATAGTTGAGGCGCGTAAGATCGTCGCTCTGCCACTGTACCGCCCAGTATTTCGCCCGCGAGCCTGCCCAGTAGAGCCGCTTGAACATGTCCGCGTTCTCGCAGCGCCCGGAGGGCCCGTCTTGATTCACTCCATGAACATAGAAAACGTTCTTGTCCGATGTGCAAAGACTGTCAGGGAAGCCAGCGGGCGGACTCGTATCCTCCGGTTGTCCGCAGCCGTCGTTCCGCAGGTTGATGTGGCGGTACATGTGCTCGACGGTGGACAGGCGGAGCGGAAGATCGAAAGCCATAACAACCGAGTTGTCCGAATTGCGAACTACGTTAAGAGACAAGTCGTTGGTGGAGGCGCGGTGTGCTTCAAGAAGCATCACGGTATCGTTGCCGGCGGCGATATTGGTGAGCACCGATTCCGGTATTTCGCTTCCTCCCCAAAGATGACCGATGTGATAGTTGATTTGTTCACCCGCATGGGCCGCGACAAAGGCTTGGTCGAAGATATGGCGGTTTACGTTGGACCGCTCAAGGCCCAGATTAAACAGGACGTTTAGATTGCCGCAGTCATCCGGGGCATTCGGGAGGGTAATGGTTTCGTGCAGCAGCTTGTAGGTGTAATCTGCAGCCGGGTACTGTTGCAGGACGGAAGCCAGGTCCAGCAAAACCGGAAAGAAGTCCAGCAGATCGCGTTCCCCGTCGATATATCCTCCTCTGTAGTCGGCGTCGGGATACAGAATCGCAGAACCGACCGGTGCATCCACTCCGCTATCGATGTCGTGATCATTGTCATCGTTGATCCAGAAATGAAACGTTTCCCTGCCAACTGCCCTGGAGCTGTCTATGTCGGCTATTTCTCCGTCGCGGTCATAGTCCGGCACAAGAGGAGGTGGCAGCACGGCCGCCTTGACCTCGTCGCTGTGGATTTCCAGGTCGGTGTCGGTGTAGTATGTGAGGGTGAGGGTGGAGACGCCGGGTTCGACGCCCTCGATGTGGAAGGTCAGATCGCTTGCGGGCAGGGAGATCGCCGAAAGCTCCTTCTCCCATTCGGTCACGGACGGGCCGGGGTTGCCCGCCGCGTCGACTTCGGTGAAGGGGCCGAGGATGGCGTTGTTGCCGTCGTCGAAGACGCGGATCAGGGAGGGATCGTCGAGGGTGAGCGTGACCTTGTGCGCGTCGGGCAGGTCGTCGGGGTCGAGTCGAAGGACGAGCTCGCTGCAGTCGTCGTCCCCGGTTTCCCACAGATGGTCGTCGCAGTCGCGGTCGTCGTTGTCGATTGTCCCGTCGCCGTTGTCGTCGTCGTTGTTGTCGTTGTCCCAGTTTACCATGAGGACGTGTCCCGGGGATTCGTCTTCGTCCGGATCGTCCGCGTCGTCTTCGACGGTGCCGTCGTTGTCGGTGTCGATGTCCAGATCGGTCTCGGCGACGGTCATGTTCACCTTGTCTAGGCAGGTTGGCAGGTCGTCGTATTTGAGTGTGAATTCAACGTCGCCGTGCGCGTCGCTGGCCACGAGACCCTCGACAGTTAGCGAGTCAGGCAGATCAGCCACCGACCAGCTTGCGGGAGTGGACAGAACCGTGCTTCCCTCGCGCACCTCGACCTTTGACGGATTCGTCCAGCTGAGCGTGACCGTGGCTGTGCCTTCTCCTCCCCTGGCGGCGAGCCGCAGGGTGTCGGCGCGCCCCGCTCCGACCAGGCCGCCGTCGCTGGTCTCGAGGCTGTCGTCGTCATTGGGATCGCCGGGATCGTCCTCCACAGTGATCTAGTCGTCGTAGTCGGCGTCGACGTCCAGGTCCACCTCGACCACGCGCACGTCCAGATCCGCGCGGCACTGGCCGGTGGCCGGCGGGTCCGGGGTGAAGAGCACGGTCACGGTCCCGACGCCGGTCTCCTCGGTCGTGACCGTGGCGGTTGAATGCTATGTCCACAGAATTTGGTTGGATTGCTTACGTACTGCGGCCATCCTGGGTGCGGAGAACTTCACAACAGGCAGGGATGCCCGTTGATACTAAAGTCATTGCGAACTCAACTGACCGGATCCAACCAAATTCTGTGGACATAGGTTGAATGGGTGCCGTGGGTCTGGTCGGTGGTGAACGAGCCGATTTCGACGGTCCATTCGAACGTGCCTGGCCATGTGGTCGGGCCGGTGAGCGTGGCCGAGTAGTCCGCAGTGTCGCCGAGGCACAGATAGGAGTCGCCGGTGAGCGTCACGTCGAACTGGGTGCCGTCGGGCGCGTTGCAGGCGGCGTCGGCTTGCTCGGTGAACGGGGGGCGGAGGGTGATTAGGATGGCGGCCGCGGCGGCGAGGGCGAAGAGGGGCAGGACGGCGCGGTGGCGTTTGAGGGCTCGGATGGCTTCTGGCATGTGTTCGGTTCCCTTTTCGGTGGGGCCGGGATCGGTCCCGGCGGTGTCTTCCCTTGCTGTCGGTTTCTAAAGCTGCTCCTCGTCGGGCAGGAGTTTCTGGTGATAGTAGGCTTCGCCGAGCGGGACGCCGTTCTGATAGGTCTGGATGCGGTGGCAGGTGGAGTGGGTGGCGTCGGGGCTGCGCAGCATGTCGAAGGCGTGGACGCCGATGTCGCTGAAGTCGGGGTGGGCGATCCAGCGCTCGCGGGTCAGATCGTCGAGGGTTGCCCCGCCGATGAAGACGTGGATGCGGATGTCCACGGAGGGGGGCAGGTTGCGTTCGAAGACTTCCTGTCGCCAGCGTTCGCTGCCGTCGTCGTAGCGTTCCATGACCCAGACGTAGCCGTCGGCGAGAGCCTCCAGGCAGAACCCGTCCAGAGGCGTGCCGTCGACGACGGGGCCGCGGTCGCCGGCGCGCGCGAGGATGCGGTGGGCGTCGGCGACGTTCTTCATGGTCAGGCTGAGGCGGCCGTCGTCGAGGCGCGCGGCGCGCACGGTGGCGTCGGTGTCGAAGACAGCGCTCTCCGACCAGTCGCCGGGGTTCCAGATGCGGGTCCGTCCCAGCATGCAGGCGGGGGGTTCGGCGGGGAAGGCACCGTCGACGACGGTGACCTGCAATTCGCCGGTGTGCTGTGTGCCGTCCGCGGCGGTATGGACGCCCTCGACGGTGACGGTTCCGGGGCTGATGAACGTGTGCTGAACGGGATCGCCGACCGACGTTTGGAGGGGGGCGTCGTCGCCGATCTCGATTTCGACCAGGCCGTCGGTCGCGCCCTGCGGGGCGGCGGTCAGGCGGAGCGCGTCGCCGACGCGCAGGGTCATTTCCGCGGGGGCTTCCGGGTCCAGGAGGTTGAGCGTGCGCCAGGTCAGGTCGGCCCGGAGGGTGCTCGCGCCGGCGGGGAGGCGCAGGCTGTGCGTTGACGTGGCGAAACCACGATGGCCTCGAGATGCCCGGGGTGCTAGGGTTGGTTGTGGCTACAGGCAGGCAGGCATGCCTGCAGTACTGGGGGTTGAGTGGATGGTGGGCATACGGTTTGTGAATTTGCGATGATCCGTGGTTCAAATGGTTTTTCTGGGCAAGGTCAGCTATAGTAGGGGCTGCGATTGCAGATGCCGTCGTCGGCATGTTTGGCGGCAATGCAGGCGATATTTTGATTCTATGCGGACCGGGGGGGGCCGGTTCGGCAAAACAAGGATACGCGGTATGGCAGCGAAGTCGTTGATCGGAAAGATCATTGAGAATCATTGGAACGAGGGCGAAATGACCCCGGGCGGCCAGGTGCAGGTGCGCATCGACCAGACGCTGCTGCAGGACGCCACGGGAACGATGGCCTTTCTCGAATTGGAGGCCATGGGGGTGGACCGGGTGCGCAACGAGCTGGCCGTGCAGTATGTCGACCACAACACCACTCAGTTCGGGCCGGAAAATCAAAACGACCATTTGTATCTGCAAAGTGTCGCCGCAGCCAAGGGCGCGTACTTTTCCCGGCCCGGCAACGGAATCTGTCACCAGGTGCACCTGGAGCGGTTCGGGGTGCCAGGCAAGACGCTGCTCGGCTCGGATTCGCATACGCCAACGAACGGTGGGCTGGGCATGATGGCCATCGGGGCAGGGGGGCTGGACGTGGCGTCGGCCATGGCCGGAATCCCGTTCGGCATGCAGATGCCCAAGATCATTGGCGTGCGTCTGAGCGGCAAGCTTTCGCCCTGGGTGGCTGCCAAGGATGTAATCTTGAAGCTGCTGTCCATTTTGAGCACAAAGGGCAATGTGGGCACGGCCGTGGAATATTTCGGCCCCGGCGTGAAGACGCTGTCGGTGCCCGCGCGTGCGACGATCGCGAATATGGGCGCCGAGTTGGGTGTGACCTGTTCGGTGTTCCCCTCCGATGAAGTGACCCGGGAATTTCTGCGCGCGCAGCAACGGGAGGAGGCGTGGACGGCCCTGGAGGCGTCGGCGGGGGCGGAGGCGGAGTATGATCGGGTGATCGACATTGATCTGTCCGAGCTGGAACCGCTTGCGGCCTGCCCGTCGAGCCCGGACAACATTCGCCCGGTGAGCGAGTTGGCGGACGTGCCGGTGGCCCAGGTGATCGTCGGCTCCTGCACGAACAGCTCGCTGCGCGACATGATGATGATTGCCGAGGTGCTGAAGGGACGGATGGTGCCCGCCGGGATGTCGCTGGCGATTGCGCCGGGCAGCCGGCAGGTTCTCGGGATGCTGGCTGGCAACGACGCGCTGCAGACGTTGGTGTCCGCAGGCGGGCGCGTTTTGGAGTCTGCCTGCGGCCCCTGCATCGGGCAGGGGGCCAGTCCGGCGGACGGGGAAGTGACCGTGCGCACGTTCAACCGCAATTTCGCCGGGCGCACGGGGACACGAAACGACCGCTGCTACCTGGTCAGTCCAGAGACTGCCGTGGCCACAGCGCTGCACGGGCATTTGAAGGACCCGAGAACGCTTGGGATCGACTATCCGGATATCGCGCAGCCCGAACAATTCACGGTGGACGACCGGATGATTGTCGCACCGCCGCCGGCTTCCGAAGCGCCCGCGATCATCCGCAAGCCAACCATCGGCGATCCGCCTCACTGCTCCCCTCTTCCGGACCCGCTCAAAGGGGAGGTGCTGCTGAATGTGGGCGACAAGGTCACCACCGACCACATCATGCCTGCAGGAACCTATCTGAAGCTGCGCAGCAATATCCCGGAGTATGCGAAGGTGGTCTTCGAGTGCTTCAACGAACCGGACAAGCCGACCTTTGCCGAGCGCGCTCTCGCAGTGCGCGATTCCGGACGCGCCGGGGTGGTGGTGGCCGGGGAGAGCTACGGACAGGGATCGTCGCGCGAACATGCCGCCATCTGTCCGATGTACCTGGGCGTGCGAACGATTCTGGCGGCGAGCATCGAGCGAATTCATGCGGCGAATCTGATCAACTTCGGGATTCTGCCTCTGCTGTTCCGCAATCCGGCGGCCAAGGAAGCGCTGCAGCCGGGGGACCGTCTGCGGATTGATGAGGTCGGCTCGCAGCTGCGCGCGGGCGAAGCGGTGGTCGTGCGCGTGGAAGGCGCCGACGGATCATCCCGGCAGCTCGAGATGCGGCACAATCTTTCGTCCGCGGATGTTGAAAATGTCCTGCGTGGCGGACGTCTTAATGCCGTCTGAATCGACATCCCAGCCATATTCTGCGGACACAGGCAAAACCACAGAGTGAACCATGTCACCCGTTCGACGCGGAAAAATTCGTTTGGCGAACCTGACGCCGCTGGCGACCGGCGGCATGGGAGAGCTGCGCAAAGGCGTGCAGCCGGACGGTACCGCCTTGGTTCTGCGCGAACTGCACCCCCGCCACGTGTTCAAGCCGCGTGTGCATCTGTGCTTTGTCCGCGGCACAAAAATACGCGAGGCACTCAGCCCGCACCCCAACCTGATTTTCTCCGTGGACCGCGGCCACCAGGGAATGCGCCCGTATGAGATCATCGAGTATGTGGACGGAGCCAACCTGCGCCGTTTGGTGGATCGGGACCGGGAGTTCGTGCGCAGACATTTGCACGCGATCCTGGTGCAGTCCTCCCGCGCCCTGGCGTACATGCATCAGAACCGTATTCTGCACTTGGACGTCAAAGCGGAAAACTTCATGGTTGTAACGGAGGGCGACACCGTGCGCGTGAAACTCACCGATTTCGACCTGGCCAGAGACTGCACCAACACGCGGAACCGGCACCGGGCCGGCACAATTCGATACATGGCCCCCGAGGAACTGCGGCAGGGTACCGTCGACATCGGCACGGACATCTTCGCCTTCGGAGTGTTCGCCTACTACCTGGTCACCGGCCACATGCCCTTCGAAGGCACGACCGTGGCGGAGGCTAGAAGAAATCAGCTCAGCGACAAATTTCGGGTGGTGCGTCCCACGCAATGGGTTAAGGACTTGACACCCAAGGTGGAGCAGACTATTATGCAGTGCATTGAGAAGCAATCGCAGAAGCGGTTGCCAAGCATGGCCTACATTTGCCAGATGCTCGAGAAATCGCAAATTCACGAATAGAGACGCACTCATGTATTGGTACTACAAAGTTCCCCTGCTGATCCTCCTGGCGCTGTGCCTGTTCGGCTGCGGGATGCTGATTTGGAATCGCCTGCCCAATGATGTCCGCACTGCGGTGACGCCGAGCGGCAACCCCGAACAGTCCGCCGCCAAAGGCGGCGATTCCCGCGCCGACGATGGCGACTCCGCCGAGCGGGGCGATGCCGAACGCCGCGTCGCGTCCACACCCAAGGTGGTTCGCAAACGGCTGCAGGCCGCTCGGTCGCAACTGGACGACAACAATCTCGAAAGCGCCCGCGCCCTGGCGGAAAAAGTGCTGAGCGATGACGGTGTCCAGCGGTTTTCGCCGCCCTGGCAAAAAGCGGCGGAAATCGTCAGCGAAGTCAACACCGCATTGATCAACAGCGACATCCCCTCCGAGGAAAAGGTCATCTACCGCATCCAGCGTGGCGATTCGCTGGCCCGCATCGCCGATCAGTACAATACCACCATCGGCGCGCTGCAGCGGGGCAACAACCTTGACCCCAACAGCGCGCGCATCTATCCCGGCGAGACCCTCCACATCTACCAGGCGGATTGGAACATCCTGGTTGTGAAGGAGGCGTTTGCCCTGCTGCTGCGCGACGGCGATGAGCTGTTCAAACTGTACGATGTGGGGATCGGCCGACAGAACCGGACGCCGACGGGCACCTTCACGGTGACCAGCAAGCAGAAGGAGCCCGCGTGGACGCCGCCGGGCAAAATCATTCCCTACGGCGATCCCGAAAACGTTCTGGGCACCCGCTGGCTGGGGTTGACCCCCACCGGCGAGACCGATCCGAATTTGCGGGGATACGGCATCCACGGCACCTGGGAACCCGAAACGGTCGGAACCGCCGCCAGTGAAGGGTGCGTGCGCATGAAAAACGAAGAAGTCAACGAGTTGTTCGACCTGGTTCCCAGGGGAACCCCGGTACGGATTAGGAACGAGGCCCATGACGAATAATTATCTGGACTTTGAAAAGGAAATCGGCGAACTCGAGGATAAGATCAACGAGTTGCGCGAATTCAGCCGCGAGCACGATGTGGATGTCTCGCATGGCATCCGCATCCTCGAGCAACGGGTGGATGAGGCCCGCTCGAGACTGTTCACCAACTTGTCCGCCTGGCAGCGCGTCCAGCTTGCCCGTCACCCCGACCGACCGTATCCGCGGGACTACATCGAACGTCTGTGCACGGATGTTCAGGAGCTGCACGGGGACCGTCGGTTCGCGGACGACAAGGCCATGTTCGCCGGCTTCGCCACGTTTCGCGAACGCCCCGTGGTGGTCATCGGCACGCAGAAAGGCCGGGACTTGAAGGAGAACGTGCTGTACAACTTCGGCAGCGCGCATCCTGAGGGATACCGCAAGGCTCTGCGGGTCATGCAGTTGGCCGATAAAGGCAGGCTGCCGATCATCACACTGATCGATACGCCGGGTGCCTATCCTGGGATCGGTGCTGAGCAGCGACACATCGGTGAGGCCATCGCGGTCAACCTGCGCGAGATGATGCGTCTGCGGGTGCCAATCGTGTGCGTGGTCACCGGCGAGGGCGGCAGCGGCGGCGCGCTCGGCATCGGTGTCGGCAACCGGGTGATGGTCCTGGAGAACGCCTACTACTCGGTCATCACACCGGAAGGCTGCGCCGCCATCCTTTGGCGCGACGGCGATCGGGCACCCGAGGCGGCTGAAGCTCTCAAGTTGACCGCCAAAGACCTGCTTGAGCATGGCTTGATCGACGATGTTGTCGCCGAGCCCGAAGGGGGGGCGCATCGCGATTGCGACAGCGCCGCCAATCTGCTCGGAGATGCCGTCGAGAAGCACCTCAATGAGCTGAGCGCCCTCTCCGAAGAGGAATTGCTGCGGGACCGCTACGACCGATTCCGGGGCCTGGGCGTGGTAACCGAAAGCTGATGACCGTCGCGATGCCGCATTCCGGATTTGCCTCCACCCGCATGGCCACACCCGGCGATGTGAAACGAATTGTGTCTTTGATCCGCCCCTACGCCGAGCGCGGCTTGGTGCTTCCCCGCCAACCCGAGGATATCCGGGCGCGCTTGGACAACTTCATCGTTGTCGAGCGTGACGGCACCGTCGTCGGATGTGTCGCGCTGCGCGATTACGGGCAAGGGTTGGAGGAGATTCGCACGCTGGCCGTGGACGAGTCCGTGCAGGGCCGGGGCGTGGGAACCCTGCTGGTGCGGTCGGCAATCCATTTGGCGCGGGAACGCGGAACCACCCGTTTGTTCGCGTTGACCGTTCGCCCCAATCTGTTTGTACACTTGAGTTTCGCCATTGTCCCCAAATCCCGTTTTCCCGCCAAGGTGTGGTCGGATTGCCGCTTGTGCTCCAAGCGCGAGCGCTGCGATGAAACCGCCGTTGTTCTGAATCTGACCGAGCCGGTCGCGGCCGCCGTCGCGCCGGCGAGCTACGAGCCCATTTCGCCATGACCGCTCAAACCTCCGGAAAACTTACCCCGGCCATGCGCCAGTACCGGGATATGAAGCAGGAGCTTGCCGAGGAGACGATTCTGCTCTTCCGCATGGGCGACTTCTACGAACTTTTCTTCGAGGACGCGCAGGCGGCGGCGCCGCTGATGGACGTGGTGCTCACCCAGCGCGGCGGCGTGCCCATGTGCGGCGTGCCCTATCACTCCCTGCAGACCTACATCAAGCGCCTGCTCGACAACGGCGCCAAGGTCGCCATCGCCGAACAGCTCGAAGACCCAAAGCAGGCCAAAGGGCTGGTCAAGCGAGGCATCACACGCGTCATCACGCCCGGTACCGTGCTGAGCGATGACGCGCTTCAGGCCTCCCGCAGCAACTTTCTGGTTTGCGTGTGTCCCGGGCGAAAAACCATTGGAGTCGCCCTGTTGGACGTCAGCACGGGAGATTTTCGGGCGACGGAGGTCCCCGACCAAGCTGCGCTGGAAGTCGAGCTTCACCGCCTGCAGCCGGCCGAATGCCTTGTGCCGCAATCCGTGTATGATCAGTGGGAGCGGGATAATACACTCCCGGATGCTCCGCATGTCATGGTGTGGACCACCATCGAGGATTGGATATCCGAGTCCGAAATCGCCACCGACACTCTTTGCCGCCATTTTGAGGTGGCCGGTCTGGACGGGTTCGGCTGTCGCGGCATGGACTGCGCCGTTCGCGCGGCGGGTGCGGTGCTGCACTACACCCGCAACAGCCTGCGGCGGGACGCCGACCACGTGACCGCATTCCGCATCTATCATACCGACGACACCATGACTCTGGACCGCATCACCCAGCGGAACCTCGAGCTGGTCGAGCCCATCTTCACCGAATCCGGCGCCAATACCTTGGTCAAGGTCCTCGACCGCACCCGCACACCCATGGGGACGCGGCTGCTGCGCGAGTGGATTCTGCGACCGCTGCGCCGGCGCGAACCCATCGATGAGCGCCTGGACGCCGTCGAGGCGCTCGCGAGCGATCCCATGCTGCTGGCCGAACTGCGCGAGGCGCTCAACAGTGTCCGCGACATCGAACGAACCATCACCCGCCTCAATGTCGGCTCGGCCAACGCGCGCGACCTGACCGTGCTCCAACGCGGACTGGCCGCCGTGCCGGGTATTCGCGAACTGCTCGCCCATGCCGACACCGAGTTGATCCGCCAAATTTGCGACGACCTGGTCGAGCCGCCCGACATCGTGGGGCACATCGAGCGCGCCATCGTCGAGGATCCGCCCGCCACCGTGACCGACGGCGGTCTCTTCCGCGAAGGCTACCACGAGCACCTGGATGAACTGCGCCGAGCGGGCACGGAGGGCAAATCATGGATCGCCTCCATGGAGAGCGAAGAGCAGGAACGCACCGGCATCAAATCCCTCAAGGTCCGCTTCAACAAGGTGTTTGGGTACTATATCGAGATTACCAAGGCCAACCTGGAGCTGGTTCCCGAAGACTACATCCGCAAACAGACCCTGGTCAACGCCGAACGCTACATCACGCCGAAGCTCAAGGAGCTGGAAGACACAGTCCTGGGCGCCGAGGAAAAGTCGAAGGCATTGGAGTACGAGTTGTTTCAGGCACTGCGCGGAGAAGCCGTGACGTGCACCGCGCGCATCCAGGCGATCGCGCGGGCGTTGGCGGTTGTCGATGTTCTGGCCGGTTTTGCGGACGTCGCAACATCCAGTCACTATTGCCGGCCCGAAATACTGGACTCCACCGAACTGGATATTCGCGACGGCCGCCATCCCGTTCTCGACCACATGATGACCGAGGGCGACTTCGTGCCCAACGATACCCTTCTGGATACCGACGAAAACTGCCTGGCCATCATCACCGGTCCGAATATGGCGGGAAAATCCACCTACATCCGCCAGGTCGCCCTGTTGGTCATCATGGCCCAGGCGGGCAGCTTTGTCCCTGCCGCCTCCGCGCGCATCGGCTTGGTCGACCGCGTCTTCACCCGCGTGGGCGCCGCCGACGACATCGCCCGCGGACAAAGCACCTTCATGGTCGAAATGGTCGAAACCGCCAACATCCTGAACAACGCCACCCCGCGCAGCCTGATTGTTCTGGACGAAATAGGGCGGGGCACCAGCACCTTCGACGGGCTGAGCCTGGCCTGGGCCGTGGCGGAACACATCCACGGCAGCGAAACGCTGCGCGCGCGCACCCTGTTCGCCACTCACTATCACGAAATCACCGAGTTGGCATTGACTCTGAAGGGTGTGAAAAACTACAACGTGGCCGTGCGCGAGTACGGCGAGAAGATCATCTTCCTGCGCAAGATTCTCGAAGGCCCCGCGGACCAGAGCTACGGCATCCACGTCGCCCGC
>CAZSBQ010000113.1:0-12491 GCA_964604795.1 uncultured Victivallales bacterium
TCGAGCCGAGGTGATGGGCACTGGAACTCCGGGTGTCCCGTCGAAGGCGGCGCCCTCTTACGGATGAAGAGGGAATACCACGGATGGCAAAGCCGACCCACGGATGAAGAAAGCACAGGAAGAAGGGGAAGATGCCTGTAGGCATCAATGATCTGCGAAGAGACCAGCTTAACGTTTACGTACGTTCGTTACCCTATTCCTCTTGTGCCATCCGTGGGACGGCTTTGCCATCCGTGGTATTGTAGCCATAAGAAATTGAGCCTCGACCGGATCGCCGCTGAAGCCGCCGTTTATTCAACGCCGTCAGCAATTGCCAGGCGAGTCAGGCGGTTCATCCTCCCCCCCCGCCGCCGACCTACAGAGTAGAGGGCGCGGCCTCCGCGCCCTGCCGACGCGCCCCCCCCGGTCGTCGGGGCGCCGACCTCTACTTTTCCAGGTGCAGGCAACCCGCCCCGTCATTCGTTCGACGGCGGGGCTCGACGGAGTCTCGCCCTCTCAACGCGTCGTGCGCGAGTTTTACATTCGCACACAATCTATTGCATAAAAACATTTTACACGTTAGAAAGCAAGGGCCCTGACGGAAAGAATATTATTCCTTGGCACCCAGTCGTTTCGGCAGTATGGTGGAGTGTTCCGCGAAGTCCGGAGTCGAGAAGAGGAAAAGGCAAAAATTCCAACAAGCAAGATGCGCTGGACGCTCGTACCTCGCGCCGGTAAGAGCGGGCTACCTCAGGCCGATGCGGCGGCGGGCATACCACTCGCAGGCCAAGACTGCCAGCAGAAGCGCGAGCCACCACCATTGACCGAGCAATTCATGCCGAATCTCGGTGGTGGGCAAAGCGGGGGACAAAACAAGGTTATTGGCCCGGACCGCCTCCGGGGATTCGAAGTATCGTCCGCCGCTGAGGCGCGCGATGTCCCGGAGCACATCGGGGCGGCAGCGCACGTCGGCAAGTTCGTCCCCGGCGGGCACAGCCAGAAAATATCCCGTGCGGGTCATGGTCTCGCCGTCGGGGAATTCGATGCGGACGGCGAGTCGGTATTCGCCCCTGCGCCTAGGGGTGAAGGGGATGTGGAATCGACCCGGGCGGTCGGCGGACGGCACGGCGTTCAGCACGCGGGTTCGGTCATCCGGTCCTGTGACGGAGAAGCGTATGTCGGCGTCCGTCGCGGGCTCGTACTCGCGGTTGCGAGCAAGCACCGCAAGCTCGACGGGTTGGTCGACAGCGGTTTTCATGCCGTTGCTTCGTACGATCACGCGAGGATCGGTCCCGGAGCCCAGCCAGCCGACCAGGCCGGACCAGAAGGAGCGGTAGCGGGCGCGGTCGCCGCTGTCCGACAGCGCCCAGCGCCATTCCGAATCCAGCCCGAACCAGGCGCTGCGCCCGCTGCCGTAGAACTGCCCGGTGAGGACGGGGTGTGCGACGCCCTCCCTGTCGATGCGCAATACGGTGCGCGCCGCGGGTTTTTCCCCCTTCAGGGTGAGCAGGCGAGAGCCCTCGGGAATCCACGGGCCGGGGGGGACGGTCAGCGGAGAGCCTCCTTCGGCTTGGAGGACCTCGGGGTTGTCCACCTGCAAGTGGGTGCGCGCGGCTGCCCGTTGCTCGGTGGTGGAAGCCGCAGGCAGGATGCCTGTCAGCGTCTCGGGCACGCCGGCTGCGGGGCCAATGGCGAGCAGCCCGCCGCCGCGCCGGTTGACGAAGCCGCGCAGCGCCTCGATAGCCGCGGACGGCAGCTCGGCGAACACCCGGGTGTCGGCAATGACGACATCGAATTCGGCATACACCGAAAGCGACTCGGGAAAGGCGTTTGCGGGCGCGTCCTCGGGTAGTTCGCCCTTCATGAAGAAAGTGGTTTTGCCGGTTTGCAGCACTGCCGCCATCTCCAACTGACGATGGTCCTCGCAAAGGCGCTGCAGAAACGGATACTGCCAGCCGAGATGCCCGCCCAGGTACAGCATCTGAAAGCGGTCGGGACGCTTGACTTCGACGGTCGCGTAGTCCGCATCGGTTTCGGGCCGACTGTCGGCGGCAGGCGGATCGATGACGGCGCGATACACGTGTTCGCCGCGTGCGAACGGCTGCACCTCGAATTGCGCCAATGCGACGCGCCGGTTGCCGCCCACTTCCACCTGTTGGCGGTCCAGAACCGATTCGCCTTCCCGCAGACTGACCTCGACTTCGCTGGTCTCCGGCAGATTGCTCTCGACTGTGACGGGCAGGGTTACCCGTTCGCCCGGCTTGGTGGTGAACGACTGTTGTCGAAACGCCACCTGGACATCGTGCAGTTCGCCTTCCGCGCCGATTTTTACGGCATTGACCGGGATACCCTGCTCGCCCAACCGGCGCGCCGCGGCTTCCGGTGGCTCACCATGATTGCTTTTGCCGTCGCTGAGCAGGACAATTGCGCCGGCATGGTTGCCGTTACGATCTGCGCCAGCCTCCTGCAGCGCATCGCCCAGCGCGGTGCGACCGGGCAGCACGGAAAAATCGTCTCCGGACAACGGGTGCTGCGTTTCGGCGAATATCCGGGTGGCGGTTTGCCAGCGTTCGGCCACGTCGGCGCTCAAGCCGTCCGCGTCCAACAGCGCCTTCCGCACCGCCGCCAGCCGCGGTTCGCCGCCGGCCAAGTCCCGCATGGTCATGCTCGCCGAGGCGTCGCCCAGCAAAACCACCTGAAACTGGTCGGGATCGGCTTGCCGGCGGACGACAAACGGGTTGAGCAGCACCAGGGCGGTGAACACCAATGCCAAGCCGCGCAATCCGTTCAGCACCGCACGTTGCCGAAGCGTGGTGACGCGGCGCAGGCGGAAGGTGCCGTGGATGGTTGCCGCCGCGCCGACAATCAGCCACAAAAGCACAACGGCAACTGGAATGGGAGTGTCGAGTCCGATCATGAACGTACTTGGTTGGAACAGGTGGGGATGAACTCACTCAAAAAAGTCGATTTTCCCGATTCCGAAGGCCTGGAAGAGGTTTTTAGAGTTGACTCAGGGATGCCTCTTCTACTGGTTTGATCCCTGAATGCTGGAAACTCACTATAGCCGGGTGTCGTTGGTTTGCCATCAGTTTTGGGGTACTGGTGTTGCCGTTGCGGCGAGTGGAGCTATTGTTCTTGGAGTCCGCTGAGGCTCTTCAGTTTTTGCGGACAAAGCTCTGCCGATTCTTGATCGAACAATACAAACGCTCCCCGGGCTTTGGCCTGGGCCGCACGGTCCCGGTAACGGGGCTGCATCAGGAGAATCCATCGTGGAGGATCACGACGAAACCCAACCCAGCTTTGATGACGGCGCACTGAAGATCTCGTACAAACCCGAGGAGTTGTCCTCGGAGCAGCTTGCCCGCATCCGCCGCATTGTCGGCGAGGATACCCGGCTCGTCCGCGCGGTGTATTCTGATTTGCTGCATTCCGGGCATTTTGGCGAGGGGGTGTTGGTGCAGACCAGCGATGATTTCATCAGCATCGATTCGGACGACAAGGTACTGTACCGTGTTCCTCTGGAAGCGGTTGTCGCGATTTCCTGCCGGGACTTGGTGGGCAACGGCATTCTTGAAGTGCAAGGGGTGGAGGGCGAGCGCACCGAGCTTCTGCGCTATTCACGCACGCTCACCGATCCGTTCCACGAGCTGACGACGAATTTGAACCGCGAGTTCGGACTCGGCGACAAGGAGCAGGAAGAGCAGCAGGAAGAGGTGGCCAAGCGCGCCGCCCCCGCCGAGGAGCGCGCCAGTTCGCGGTGTCCCAAATGCGGGCACCCGTTGCGGTACCCGACGGATCCGTGTCCCTACTGCACCAACAAAAGAAAGGTGCTCTGGCGGTTGGTCGGCTATCTGTTTCGGCACAAGCGACTGCTGGTGCTTGGAACGCTGACCAGTCTGGCGGTGGTCGCCATAAACGTCAGCCCGCCGATCCTGGTGCGCATGCTCATCGACAAGGCTCTGGCCCCCGCCGAACCGATCCCGGACGATGTCCGCATGATGCGGGTCTACCTGATCGTCGGGTTGTTCCTGGCGCTGATCCTGGTGCGCATGGTCGTGCAGTACGTGCGCATCCGCGCCATGGGACAACTGGCCGCGGAGGTTGTGATGGACCTGCGCCGAGACCTGTTTCGCTCCCTCCAACGCTTGAGCCTGAGCTATTACGACACCACTCACACCGGCCGAATCATGTCCCGCGTGCTCAGCGACACGCGCAATATCCAGGGCTTTGTCGTGGGCGGCCTGCAGCAAGTGGGCATGCACACGCTGATGGTGATCGTCATTCCCGTCATCATGATCCAGCAGCACTGGGCGCTGGCGCTGGTGGCCCTGGCCCCCATTCCCTTTGCCGCCTACCTCGGCAAGGTGTTCTCCAACCGCTACAAGGCCGCGTTCCGGACGCTGAAGCGGCGCATGGCAACCCTCTCGGCCGCCGTCTCCGACACGGTGTCCGGCATACAGGTCGTCAAGTCCTTCAGCCAGGAGGACCGCGAAACCACGCGCTTCGACGAGAAGACCGCAGGCATCTACGACGCCCAGCTTTCGGCGGCGAGCACCCGCGCCCTGTTCAATCCGTCGGTGATGTTCATCATGACCTTCGGCACGCTGCTGGTCTGGCTCCTGGGGGGGCGCTGGGTGCTTTTGGGCGCCGGTTTGACCACCGGCATGCTGGTGCAGTTCATCTCCTACATGAACCAGCTGCGCGCGCCGGTGCAGCAGCTGATTCAGCTCACCGAAACCTTTCAGCAGAGCGCCACCTCGGCCGAACGGGTGTTCAACATCATGGACATGCCCTCGGAAGTCGGCGACCGCGAGGGCGCCAAGCCGATCGAAAACGTGAAGGGGCACCTCGAATTCCGCAACGTGTCCTTCAAATACAACAATGGCGAGCGCGTGCTGCGCAATGTCTCCTTCGAGATCAAGCCCGGCGAAATGCTCGGGCTGGTGGGCCAGACCGGATCCGGGAAAAGCACGCTGGCCTCGCTGGTCTGCCGGTTCTACGATCCCACCGAGGGGGCCGTCCTGCTCGACGGGCATGATCTGCGCGACATCACCGTCCGCTCCCTGCGCGACCGCATCGGCATGGTTCTGCAAAGCACCTTCCTGTTCGCAGGCACGATCCGCGAAAACCTCGTCTACGGCAATCCCGAGGCCACCGAGCGGGAAATCGTCGAAGCCGCCAAAGCCGCCAACGCCCACGACTTCATCATGCAGCTGCCCGACGCCTACGATTCCGAGGTGGGCGAACGCGGCTCCGGCCTGTCCGGCGGGGAAAAACAGCGCATCGCCATCGCCCGCGCCATCCTCAAGGATCCCGACATCCTGATTCTCGACGAAGCCACCTCCGCCGTGGACACCGCCACCGAACAGGCCATTCAGGGGGCCATGGACCGCCTCATTCAAGGGCGAACAACCATCGCCATCGCCCACCGGTTGTCGACTCTTCGCAACGCCGACAAACTGCTTGTGCTCGAACAAGGCGAAATCCTCGAGCAGGGAACGCACGAGGAACTGATCAATGCCAACGGCGAGTACTCCAAGTTGTGCCGAATCCAGGCCGAGTTCGCCGAGCACGTCGCCCATCATCAACCCGCCACCGACGCCTAACCCGAACCTCCCAAGCCCCATGCAAATCTCCACTCCCATTCTAGACGCCGCCGGCGTCAATTGCTCGCGCAAACCCAACGGGCACCTCTATGTCGTCCATTCCGAGGGCGAATGGTCGGACGTGCACGTCACTCCCACTTTTCCGCTCAGCAAACGGAATGCCATGGTCGCGGTGCGCAACACCGCCGGCGAGGAGGTCGCCCTGCTCGACGACGTCTCCAAGCTGGACTCCGACTCGCGGGAGATCATGAGCGAGGAAATGGAGCGTTCCTACTTCATGCCCCGCATCACCGACATTCTGTTTGCCGAAGAGAAAATGAACGTGCTCACTATCGAGGCGGAAACCGACCGCGGTCCGCGCACCGTCCAATTGCGCAATCCGCGCCGCGCCATCCGCAAGCTGCCGCACAACCGCGTGGTCATCCGCGACGTCGACAACAACCGCTACGAAATCAAGGATTGGACTGCGTTGCCCATCTACGGGCGCGAACTGCTCTCCCAGCACATGTAGCCCCGCGCCGACCGTTCGCCCCCGCATGCCGGAAACACAGCACTGTTTGCCGAAATCCTGCGCTCGAAGAAGGACCAACAACGAGTTTCCATGCCTGACACGCCCCGTCAAACCATTGCCGACTACTTGTCGCCGCACGTGCTCGCCGAGATCGAGAACTATCAGCTGTTGGCGAAGGTGGCTGTCGAAGGCTTTCTCTCCGGCACGCACCGCAGCCTGCGCCGCGGCACCGGCAGCGAGTTTCTGCAGTACCGGAACTATGTGCCCGGCGACGATCCCAAGTACGTGGACTGGCAACTCTACGCGCGCCTGAATCGTCTGCACACCAAGGTGTTTCAGGAAGAAACGAATATGAACTGCTGCGTCGTGCTCGACGCCAGCGCGTCGATGGCGTATCGCGGCAGCCGCGCCCCCTGCACAAAGTTGCACTATGCCTCGATGATCGCCGCCTGTCTGGGCTACCTGGCGTTTCGGCAGACCGACAATGTCGGTCTGTACGCCTTTACCGACGAGTTGGCTTCCGTGCTTCCGCCGCGCCGCCGAACCGGCCAGCTCAGTCGACTTTTCGGTGAGATCAGTCGGTTGCGCGCCGGGGGCAAGAGCGCGGCGTCTTCGGTGTTGCCGACCATTGCCGAGAGCCTTCGGGAGCGCGGGGTAGTGGTCATCCTGTCGGACTTTCTCAGCGGCGACGAGGAACTGCTGTCCCAATTGCGCCGTTTTCGGGCGCAGCGTCACGAATGCGTGGTGTTCCAAATCCTGGATCCCGACGAGCTGGACTTGCCCTTCGACCGGACCACTCGGTTTGTAGACAGTGAGACGGGAGAACGGCTGGTGACCTACCCGGAAACGTTTCGCGACGAGTACCGGGAGTCCGTGCGGCAACATCAGCAGCGCATCCGCGAAGCCTGCCTGCAATCCCAGACCGATTATCAGCAGGTGACTACCGACACGTCGCTCGGCGGTGTGTTGTCCGCCTATCTCCACCGGCGCGGGAGGTGCGGACCATGGTAGGCTTTGCGAACTTCGCAATCCTGGCCGGATTCGCCGCGCTGGCCGTGCCGGTGCTGCTGCATTTGATGAAGCGGCAGCAGGCGCGCAACGTTGTGTTTCCCAGTGTGCGCTTTTTGCGCCGCAGCCAGTTGCCGCAGGCCGGACGGCGCACATTGCGTGACATTCCGCTGCTGCTGTTGCGTCTGCTGCTGTTCGCGCTCCTGGTGCTGGTGTTTTCCCGTCCGTTCCGGACGCCGGAGGGAGCAGACGGAGACTCCGGTGCGAAAGCCCGACCCATTACCCGTGTGATTGTGCTCGACGTCTCCGCAGGCATGGCGGCGGATGCACTGATGGACCGGGCGAGGAAGGCCGCCCTGCAGCGCCTCGAAGACGCGGATTCCGAGGATGATGTCGGGGTGATTCTCTCCGCCAACCAGATCGTGCGGGAACAGCCGCCGTCCGCGCCGCGCGCAGCCGCGAAGAGCGCAATCCGGGAAGCGGAACCCACGGTTTTCGCCGGCCGGCACCGATTCGCCCTCGAACGCGCCGCCGACATGATCCCCGCCGACGGCAACGGTTCGCTGAGCATTGTCTCCGACTTTCAGCGCGGCGATTGGAGCGGCTTGCCGCCGGACTTGCCGACGGACGCCATCAACGTGGAGCTTGTGCCGGTCGAGGCGTCCGAGAGTGCCAACTGGGCCGTGCTGTCCGCCCGGGCGCAGCCGGTCGGCGCGGACCGCGTCGTGGTGCGGACCAAACTCAGGAGCTTTGCCAACATCGACAAAACCGTTCCGGTCCAGCTGGTCGCCGGAGAGCGCATCCTGGCCGAAACCGAAACCGAAGTTCCCGCCCGCGGGATGGCAACCGCAGAGTTGGCAACCGACCACTTTCCGACTCCGGAAGCGCGGGTGCGCATCGGCTCGGACGGCTACGCCGCCGACAACGAATTCCATGTGTGGCTGGGGGCTCAACCCCCGCCGAAAATCCTGTTGGCGGCGCCGTTCGCCGACGTTCCGGAGGTGCGGACCGATGTCTTCTTCCTGCGCCAGGCCCTCGGCATCCCCCGCGGAGACGCCCGGCGAAGATACGCGGTGGAGGAGGTCGACACCCAATTTCTGTTCGGACTGAATCCGGGCGGATACAGCGCACTGCTGCTCGTGCGCCCAGGTGGACAACTCAACGAGGAAGGGGTTGAAACCGTGCGCCGGTTCGTCGACAACGGCGGTTGTGCGATGGTCTTTCTCGGCGCGCGGTCGGCTCGGACGGTGCGCGCTCTGAAGGAGCACGGACTGCTGGACGTGTCCTACGGCGGTCTTGCGCAGCCGGATTCCCCTCCCGCTTTGAAGGACGTGCACGGTCACCCGCTGAGCGAAGTGTTCGGCGGCGACGAGCCGTCGGACCTTTTCCTGACGCAGCTGCGCCGCTACGCCCGGCTCGAAGCAGGCGACAATGCGGACGTCCTGGTGACCGCCGAGGGGGATACCCCCGTGGTTGTGCGCCAGGCTCAGGGCCGAGGTGCCGTCCTGGCGTTCGCGGTGCCGCCCAACACGCAGTGGACCGATCTGCCCCTGCGCCTGTCCTTCGTGCCGCTGATCCACGAACTGCTCGCCGATTCTCTGCCCGAGGACCGCGGCGTGGAATCGGTCGATTGCGGCGAAACTCCGCCCGCTCCGGCAAATCTTCTCGGCGAGTCGGATGCGGAATCCGCAACTCCGCCGGACACCTCCGCGCCCGGCATCGTCAAATACGCCGGCCGCCCCGTCCAGGTCAATGTGGCGCGCAGCGAATCCGATCCGGCGCAGGTCTCGCTGACCGAGCTGCGCCGCAAACTCTCCGGAGGTGAGCGCGAGGAACCCGCAGACGAGCGCCAATCGCCTCGAACCGCAGGTGCCGGGGCCGGCGCAGAGGGGGCGCAGCCGCAGCCGTTGTGGCCCTGGATCGCCGCTGCCGCAGCACTGCTTCTTCTGCTCGAAACTCTTGTGGCCCAACGCACCCCAAAAGGGGAATGATGATCCGGTAAAATGGCGCAAAACAGCAACGACATTCTATTCCGTTTGCAGACAGTGCGCGGCATGATGCGCCTCAGACGCTGCGTGTATGCCGCGGTGCTGGCTCTGGGCGTGCTCGGCGGCTTGCTGGCGCTGCTCGGGCTTTTCGACTGCTGGGTGCCGCTGCGCGAGTCCGCGGCGGCGGGTCTGGTGGGCGCGGTTTGCGCCATCGGGGCGGGTATTCTGGGCGCGGCGCTGGTGCGCACGCTGTTTCGCCAGCCGACGAGCGGGGAGCTGGCGAGGCGAATCGAGCAGGCGCACCCCGAGCTGATGAACACGCTGGTGTGCGCCGTCGAGCAGCTGGCGCGGCCGACAGACGAGCGCGGCGTTTTCGGCAACGCGGTTATCGAGCAGGCACGCGAGCGCACCCGGCTGATCGACTTTGTAGCGCCTGTCATGCCCGCCCGATTGCGGACTTCGCGCCTGGGCATTGCCGCGCTTGTCTGTGCGGCGCTCCTGGTGGCGGGCGTCAATAGCCGCCCGACCCGCAAGGCCGTTGCCTGGAGCGCCGGCGCGCCCGCCGTGGTTGTCGATCCGGGTACGGCGGAGGTGCCCCGGCACGCCGACATGAAGGTCGAGGCGCAGGTGCGCCGGTGGGAGGATACCGCCGAAATCGAGTTCGAAGACGCGGGAGGAAGCCATACCTTTGCCATGAATGCCGAGAATGGTTCGCACACCTTCACCTTCTACGATATGACCGCCCCCGTCCGCTACCGCGTGCTGAGTCCGTCGGCGGCGTCGGAATGGCATGAGCTGTCCGTGTATACGCCCCCCGACTACGACTCGATCAGCATCGACTTTTCACCGCCCGAGTACACCGGCCTTTCTCCCCACACGCGGGACGCTTGGGGGGATGCGTCCGCTGTCGAGGGTAGCCGCGTGGAGGTCATTCTCGAACTCCCGGAGGGAATTTCCGCGCAGTGGCGCACGGAGGACGAGACCGTTGCCTTCCCCGCCGCCGAGCCGGGACAAGCCCGGCATCGGTTCGAACTTGAGCAAACGGTTTCCGCCCGACTCGTGCTGCGGGATGGGGAAGGGCATGTCAAGGAGACATCGTCCGCTCGCTTCGAAGCCATTGCCGACCAACCGCCGACCGTGGACGTGCTGGCGCCGCGCGACGACACATTTGTCGCTCCAGACGACAATGCCGAGCTGGCCGCACTGGCCGCCGACGACTACGGAGTGGCGGAGGTGCGTCTGCACCTGTCCGCCTCCGGGCGGCGCCTGGAGGCGAGGAGGCTGTTTGCCTCCGAGCGGGACGACGGCGACGGCGCCGCAGTGTCCGCGCCCACGGAAAAAGAGGTGAACAGCGCCTTGGCGCCGGAGGAGTTGGGCCTCGAGGCCGGAGATGTCCTGACCGGATACTTTGTCGCCCGCGACAACCGCCGGCCCCAGGGACAAAGAACCCGCTCACGAGTGTTCTTCATCGAAATTCGACCCGAATCCGAACAGGACGACCAGCAGCAGCAGGATGGCGAGGGAGAAAAGCAGGAGGTCGACATCGGACGGCTGATCGCGGAGTCCAAACGCCTGATCCGCCTCAGCTACGATGTCGGAGCACAATGGCGAACGCCGAAACCCGATGAGCTGGAGGACCTGCAGCGCGGACTTGCCGACCTGCGCAACGAAATCATGCGCATGTCCGAGGAGGTGAGCGAAGCCGCCCGCAAGCAAGGCATGTCCGGTGACATCCCCCACCTGAATCATGCGGCCGAAGCGCTGCAGGCGGCGGAGGAAAGCGTCGAAGACCGCTTGGTGAGCGAATCCGTTCCGCCCCAGGAGCAGGCGCTGAGCTGGCTTGTTCGTCTCGCCCAGGAACTGCGCAAAAACCAGTCGGCATCCTCCGGCAGCGGCGATCCCCAGGAGGGTGAGCCTTCGCAGGGTGATGAAAAAATGCAGCAACAGGAGGGGCAGTCGAGCCAGTCGCTGTCGGATCGACTGCAGCAACTGCGCGACTTTCAGAGCCGAGTAGCCGATCTTGCCCAGCGCCAATCGGCGCTCAACGAGGAGCTGGAGGCCGCTCGCCGTCTCGATCTCTCCCCTGCGGAGCGGCGTGAGTTGTCGGGACGCCAGGAGGAGCTTGGCGGCGAAACCGCGAATCTTCAGCAGGCCATGCAACAGGCGAAACTGCGCGATCCCGCCCGGTCCGTGCAGTCGGCCGCCCAATCCATGAACAGCGGCGCGGCCAATGTGAGGCAGGGCGCAATGGGGGCCGGCGCGCGCGACGGCGTGCGCGCACACTCCCGCTTACTCGCCGCCGAGGAGGGCCTGCGCGATTCCATGCGCCGTCTGGCAGGCGCCCAAGTCAATGCCTTGACCGACCAGGCACGAACACTGGCTGAAAACGAGCAGGCCGCCGCCGACGTCAGCCGAGAGTTTGCCCAATCCGAGCCGGCCGCGCAGGAGGTGGACGAAGCGCGCGAGCAGCAGCGAGACCTGCGACGACAAACCGAGCAGCTCCTCGATGCCGTGCAGCGCACCGCGGGCGACTTGCAGCAAACTTTCCCCATCGCCGCCGAAACCCTCGGAAAAGCCGCGCGCCAGGCGCGCGACGACCGGCTGACCCGAGAAATGGAGCGCGCCGAAAACGCTCTCCTGTACGAGCGCTTCGACACCGCCGCCAAAGGACAGCAAAATGCAGCCGGTCAGCTGCAGCGACTGGGCGATTCCCTCCAGGAAGGCGCGGGAAAACTGCCCACCATCGGACAGCGGGAGTTGCAGGAAGCGCTGCAGAAAATCCGCGCCGGACAGAAACGAATGCGGCAGGCCGCGGAAACCGCAGGCAAAGACGGCGAACAGGCCGCGCAAAAACGAGTCGATCAAACACGCGGACAAATGGGACGCCTGCTTCAAAGGCTCGGACAGCAACTCGGCGAGCCCGGACTCGGCAACCTCGGTATGCTCATGGAACAGACCGACAACCAAACGCCGCCCGGCGAGCAGGCCGCCTACACCGCCGAGCTGCTGCAGCGGGCCGGGCGCATGCTCGAGCGACACGTGGTCCGCGACAATGTCCGGCGCGCCTACCGAATCTCGCGCCGCGCCGCCGACGTCCCGGAAGAATACCGCGAAGCCGTCGACGAATACTTTCGCCGCCTCAGCGAGGAGGAATAACCCGCCATCCTTGTTCCACTGAAGGCGGCCGACCGTGGCACTGGCTTTCCAGCCGGTGGTCGGGGAATCTCGGACCAATCGTGGCACTGGCTTTCCAGCCGGTGGTCGGGGGATCTCGGACCAATCGTGGCACTGGCTTTCCAGCCGGTAGGGGACAGTGGGGACAGGGGATTTGTGTCTCGTTCATCTTTGCCGGGGATTGCCCAGTTGTTAACGCTAAAAAATGCCTGTCCCCAAGGTTTC
>CAZSBQ010000114.1:0-12168 GCA_964604795.1 uncultured Victivallales bacterium
ATCGTAACTGTCAGATTCGCCGTGACGGCGACAAATTTAAATTCCGCAGCGCTGATGGAGAGCGAGACTCCGTCGAGCCGGGGGGGCGGCCGACACTGGAACCCCCGGTGTCCCTTCGAAGGGCACGCGTCCCCCCACGGGCCGTCGAGGCGCCGGCCCCTACCAAGTAGAGGGCGCGGCCTCCGCGCCCCGTGTCGGCCTCCCGCTGACGATGCGTTTGCCGGTGCAGTCGGCCTGCCCTATCACAAACGGCCGTCGCGAGGCGCTGCGGACGCTTCGCGGGCGCAGTGGTGCCGGCAGGCGCCGGTCGGAGCTGTGATGTCGCTGGGAATTCAGGCCGGCTCGTAGGGTTTGGCGCGTTTCTCCCATTCGGCGGGGCTGGAGCTTTTCAGCAGGGCCAGCAGCAGATGCGGCTTCCTGGAGAGGCGGCGCTGCAGAATCCGGGTGGTTTCTTTCGCACGAGCCACAAGCAGCGCCGCCAGTGAACGGAAGCAGGTCATCACGCGGGCGACCTGATGGGCGTGCGGCCTATGTCCACAGAATTTGGTTGGATTGCCTACGTACTGCGGCCATCCTGGCTGCAGAGAACTTCACAACAGGCAGGGATGCCCGTTGATACTGAAGCCATTGCTAACTCAACTGACCGGATCCAACCAAATTCTGTGGACATAGCGTGCGGCCAGCCAGTCCCCCGCAACGCGATTCACGAACTTCGACAGAACTTTCGAGGCCGGATTCGAACGGTTCTTCTTGCCGAGAATCTGGAATCTGTTCAGCTTTGACTATTATAAACCTGAAGACAAACATTTTACATCTTAGAATAAGACAGCCCTGGTCCCCTCCGGCTTGCCTGTTGCATTCCGCGGCGATATTTGGTATAATATATGCGGATTCAGCGAAAATTTGCCGGAATTCCTTCGGGATGCTTTGCGCATCGATGCTTGCGAAAAAGCCGACGCTGGTTACTTTCGGACCTTTGGAAAAATATCGAAACTAGCTAGTGCGCAATTAGTTGAATCGCAACAAAGACGATATTGCCCACGAATGGCAGCATGGAGACAGGCGACAACGTGGGAACCACCTACATCACCTATGGGGGTGTGCAGGATACGGCATGGCACAGCGGGTTTAACTGGGATCAAATTGCACCGGCCAGACTGGCAAAAATGCGTACCTGGATCGAAAAATATTGGCTTCGGACGCCGTTTGGACCGATTCCTTCCCCAATAGCGACAATCATCGATACATCAACCATCCCGTCACTTCCGCCCAATTACGACCAGACTATCAGGCCCGCTTGTTTGGCGATGGACATGTGGACGCGGCACCGGACTATCCTTCCTGCCCTCTGCCGGAATATACGAACGGGGCATACTCCGCGGATTTTGCCGCGACCAACAGCATGATCTTCTTCTGGGAGCCGTAGCCATGGACAACCCGGCGTATGAGCGTTTTGAACAAGACGAGGTGGCATTGCGCGCCCTGCTGGAGGGCAGCGACGTGCCGGTGGTGGTGGCGGTGACGGTCCCGGACGCGCCGTCCTGCCGGACTGCTTCGGAGGTGCTTCAGCAGGCATCGAAGAAGATCGGGGGGCGCGCCCGTATTGTTCATGTGGACGCGGAGCAGTGTCCCGAACTTTTGCGTCAACACCAAGTAGGCACTGTTCCCGTTCTGCTGGCCCTGGACAACGGCGGGCTTGTCGCGCAGCACGTGGGGATGCTCGAGCCCGGCGACGTGATTCACGTCCTGGGCCTGGACATCTGGCGCGAAGCCGAAGCCGAACCGGGCGGGATTGCCGACTTGCGCTGAATCCGGCTCGCATCCGTCGCCATTGGCGGTATGGTTCAGTCCTCGACTCACGCGACTTCTCGCGCCTGCTCGGCGCAACTTCAAGTCGTTTCAAACAAGATTCTTGCGTCGGTTTCTTCCAGCGACGTTCAACCCAGGGATACTGCGACGATGTCCGCCGAATTTGTTCATCTTCACACGCACACGGATTACAGCATGCTGGACGGCGCCTGCCGGGTTTCGGACCTGGCCAAGCAGGCCGCTGAGTGGCACATGCCCGCGCTGGCCTGCACCGATCACGGCAATATGCGCGCGACTGTCGATTTCTATCAGACGGTCGCGGCCCAAGGGGTCAAGCCAATCATCGGCTGCGAATTCTACGTCGCGCCCGGCGATTCCACCGAGCGCGTCGGCAGCGAAAAGCACGCTCAGGGTTTTCACCTTGTTCTGCTCGCCGAAAACAACACCGGCTACCAGAATCTGTGCAAACTCAACGAGCACGCCTGGCTAAAGGGATTCTACTACAAGCCGCGCATCGACAAACGCCTACTTGCCGAGCACGCCGAGGGAATCATCGGCATGACCGCCTGCATCGGCGGGGAAATCCCCGCCCGCATCCTTGAAAACAACGTCAAGGGCGCGCGCCAGGCGCTCGGCGAGTACATGGACATCTTCACGCGCGACAACTTCTACATCGAACTGCAGGACCACGGGCTTGATGTACAGGTGCCCGTCAACCGCAAACTGCTCGAATTCGCGCGCGAATTCGAAATCCCGCTGGTCGCCACCAACGACGCTCACTATCTGAAAAAGGAGCATCACCTGTCGCACGAGGTTCTGCTTTGCATCGGCACGCAGAACACCATGGGCGATCCCAAGCGGTTCCGGTTCGAGTCCTCCGAGTTCTACTTCAAAAGCCCGGAGGAGATGGCCGCGCTGTTCGGCGACCACCCCGATGCGCTGAAGAACACGCTCGCGGTCGCCGAACGCTGCAACGTCAGCTTCAAACTCGGCGACGAAATGGAGAACCATTATCCGGTCTACACCGAGACCGGGGGCCAGCCCCGCGAGGAGTATCTGCGCAATTTGTGCCTGGATGCGGTCACCGAACGCTACGGCGAGAACGCGCGCGCCGAAACGCCCACACCCAAAGCCCAGGAAATCCTCGACCGCATCGACCACGAACTCGGCATCATAAAAAAGACCGGCTTCACCAGCTATTTCCTTGTGGTCTGGGATTTTCTCGATCATGCCCGCAAGCAGGGTATCCCGGTCGGGCCGGGACGCGGCAGCGGCGCCGGCAGCATCGTGGCCTACCTGCTGCACATCACCGACGTCGATCCGCTCGAGTACACCCTCCTTTTCGAGCGCTTTCTCAACCCCGACCGCGTCAGCCCGCCGGACTTCGACATCGACTTGTGCGAACGCCGCAGAATCGAGGTCATCGAGTACGTTCGGGATACCTACGGCAGCGCAAGCGTCGCCCAGATCGGGACCTACGGCACCCTCAAGGCCAAGGCCGTCGTCAAGGATGTCGCGCGCGCGCTCGGCCGGTCCTTCGAGGAAAGCAACAGTCTGACCAAGCTGATTCCCGACGACCCGAAGATGACCCTGGCCAAGGCGAGGGAGCAGACCCCGGAACTGGAGGAGCGCATCCGGAACGAGGAATGGGTCCGCGAGCTGTTCGGGCACGCCGAAGTGCTCGAAGGGCTCAACCGCAACATGAGCATCCACGCCGCCGGCGTGATCATCGGCGACCAGCCCCTGAGCAATCTCGTGCCCCTCGGCCGCGGCACCAACGATGAGGTCATCACTCAACTCGCCGCAGGCCCCTGCGAAGACCTCGGACTGCTCAAAATGGACTTTCTCGGCCTGCGCACGCTGACAATCATCCAGGACGCCCTCGACAACATCGAGGAGGCGCGCGGCATCAAGATGGACGCCAGCGAGATTCCCCTGGACGACCAGAACACCTTCGACCTGCTCAACAAGGGCAACACCGTGGCTGTCTTCCAGCTCGAGTCAGGCGGCATGCGCGATCTCTGCCGCCGCTTCCGCATCACCTCGATCAAGGACATCATCGCCCTCATCGCGCTTTACCGCCCCGGCCCAATGCAGTTCCTCGACGAGTTCATCTCCCGCAAAATCGGCGAAACCCCCATCGAGTACGACGTGCCCGCGATGAAGCCCATCCTCGAGGAGACCTACGGCATCATGCTCTACCAGGAGCAGGTCATGCAGGTGGTCCAAACCGTCGCCGGCTTCTCCCTCGGACAGGCCGATATCCTGCGCCGGGCCATGGGCAAAAAGAAGATCAAGGTGATGGAGGAGCAGTACGGGCGCTTCCTCGAGGGCTGCGCGGCCAACAACATCGACGAACCCACCGCCCGAGCCATCTGGGAAAAAGTTGCGAAGTTCGCGGAATACGGCTTCAACAAATCGCACAGTGCCGCCTACGGCTTCCTCTCCTGCCGAACGGCCTACCTCAAGGCCAACTACCCCGTCGAGTTCATGGCCGCGGTGCTCTCCAGCGAGCTGGGCAACGCCGACAAGCTGCGCTTCCTCATCAAGGAGTGCCGCGACAACCACATCGACATCCTGCCCCCCGACGTCAACACCTCCGGACTGCGATTCTCCGTGGACGGCGACACCATCCGCTTCGGCCTGGCCGCCATCAAAGGCGTCGGTTCCGCCGCCGCCCAGGCCATCAAGGACGCCCGCGCCGACGGCCCGTTCGAGGACCTGTTCGACTTCTGCGAGCGCGTCGCCGGCGGCAAAGTCAACAAACGGGTCATGGAGGCACTCTGCCGCTGCGGCGCGTTCGACTCGCTGGGATTGCGGCGTTCGCAGGTCTTCGACATGCTTGACGACGCCATATCCTGCGCGCAGCAGCGCGCCGCCGACCGCGCCGTGGGGCAGGCGTCCCTGTTCGACATCAGCGGTTTCGACACCGAGGGCGTGCTCAATCCCACCCCCCCCGATCTGCCCGAGTGGCCGGAGCACCAGATGCTCGAGGACGAAAAGCTTCTGCTGGGCTTTTACGTCACCGGCCATCCCCTCGGCGCTCACGCCGACATTCTGGAGACCTTCAGCCTGGACACCATCGCCGATCTTGTGATCGACCAAGACGTCGACGGACGCGGCACCCGCCTGGGCGGACTCATTTCCGAAATGCAGATCAAGCGCACGAAAAAGGACAACCGACCGTTCGCCATCCTCACCCTCGAAGGGCTGCACGCCTCCATGGAATGCCTCGTCTTCCCCGACGCCTACGAGGAGCACGGCGCCCTCCTCGATACCGGCAACTGCGTCTTTGTCGAAGGGACCGTCCAGTTGCGCGACGACGACGACCGCCCGAAGATCGTCGCCAATACGGTCCACCCCATCGACACCGTGCCGGAACGCTTCACCCGCGAGCTGCATCTGCATCTCTACGAAGCCACGGCCAACCCCGACGCCGTGCGCAAAGCGCGCGACCTCATGAGCGAGTGTCCAGGCGAAACCCCCGTCGTGCTCTGCCTGATCTGCGCCACCGGCAACATCGCCTTCGTCGAACCCGAATCCCTGCGCGTGGCCAACACGCCCCTGCTTCGACAAACCCTGCAGGACCTGTTCGGTGAAGAAGCCATCGTCCAGAAAGCCAACCGCGACCGCCCCGAAGCGCAACGCCGCCGCGGCCCCCCACGCAATCAGCAGCAGGCCGCATAGTACCTTGTAACGCTTCAAAAAGTCAAACAGGCATTCCTGGCTGTTCGAATATGGTCTCCGCTACAGCCTGTAGTATTGCCTGACACCACTGAACACTGCCCCCCCCAGCCCCAGAGTCTCGAACCCTGGGCTGCCATGAGCCGGGGAGCTGCCGGGACGCGAAGAGGGTGCGACTGATGGACGAGATGTTCCGCAAGGAGCAACTGCCGCAGTTTCCCGCGTTTAAGGACATGCTGGAGCCTTGCGATTTCGATCCCGTTGATGCGAACGCTTTGGACTGTATGATGGATGTCCGAGATCGGTTGATGCCGAGACGCTTCTGGTGCTTCTGGTGACCAACGGCGTGATTTCGCGGACCTCGCGTGCCGGGTATGACCGACTGAATGGAGTCCTAGGTGTTCGGCGCCTTTCTCGCGGCTGATGACACAACGGGGCTGTGCCGCAAGATACTCGGGGACAGTATCAGGGTGGTGATCGTACTTGAATTTCTTGTCAATGCATACACGTTCCCTCTTGCCGTCGAACTCGTTCTAGTGGCGGCGAACAGCAATTCCAGCGGGGGGGGTGCGGTCAGCAACGGCGAGACGGGGGTGGATCATGAGAGGTTGTGGCAGGCGGCGGACAAGCTGCTGGAGAGCCGCGACGAGTACGCGGCGGAGAATGTATTCTGGGTTCCCCCGGAGGCGCGCTGGCAGGCGATTCAGGATCAGGCGCGGCAGGCGAACATCGCCACGCTGTTCGACGATGCCATGTACGCCATCGAACGGGACAACCCCAAGCTCAAGGGCAAGCTGCCCCGCGACTACGCCCGCCGGAGCATCGCGCCGGAACGGCTCGGCGGCTTGATCGATCGGTAATCAGGACGAAACCCTAACTCGCAGGAGACATAATTATGGCACTTGATCTAAGCAGTTTGGCTAAAGCGGTCAAATCTTTGGAGAGAGCACTTAACGTAGCAACTCCCGGACGTCTTGAAAGCATGCCAGATGATCAGGAAGAGGTAATTAAGGCGGGAGTCGTTCAGAACTTTGAATTCACGTATGAGTTGTGCTGGAAATTCATTAAGCGTTGGCTTGCGGAGAATATTGGCGCCACGCACGTGGATGGTGTAAGTAGAAGGGAGCTCTTCAGGCTCGCTGCCGAGAGTCGATTGATTGATGATGTTGCGCAGTGGATGGAGTATCACGATGCGCGAAACGAGACCACGCATACCTATGATCAGGATACGGCGGATGAAATCTTTCAGGTAGCACGAACCTTCTCATCAGATGCAAGAACACTTCTTCTGGTACTTGAGGAAAAGAATGATTGACCTATCCCCCCGGGACTTGACTACCCTCAAGCGCATCCTGGCAAGGCTTGTGCCAGAACGTGAGGTCAGAGCATTCGGATCTCGAATTGCCGGGAACGCCAGAGAGAATTCGGACCTTGATCTTGTTGTTGTCGGCCCTGACAAGGTGTCCCGCCGCACTCTCTCTTCTCTGCGACATGAACTCGAAGAGTCGTCCGTACCAGTCACCGTGGATGTCCTGGACTGGCACAGAATTTCGCCGGAGTTTCGAAACAACATTGAAAAGCAATATGAAACCATTCAGCATATCCAGGAACGCACTATTCCCGAAGGATGGACGATCCGCAAAATTTCCGAAATTGCCGAAGTGATTGGGGGAGGAACCCCGAAGACAGACCATGAAGAATACTGGGGAGGTGATATCCCCTGGATAACTCCGAAAGATTTGTCCATGGACCATCCGCGATTTGTTCGTCGCGGCGAAATGAATATCACTCGGAAAGGACTTGAAAACTGCAGTGCTCGTCTGTTGCCTCCCCGCACCGTGCTCCTGACGACTCGTGCGCCAGTGGGGTATGTCGCACTTGCAGGGAAATCTCTTGCCACCAACCAGGGTTTGCGCAATCTTGTCCTCCGTGAAGACTGCGATCCACTGTTCATCTACTACATGCTTCGTCAAAACACGGAGTACCTGAAGCAACACGCCTCCGGGTCCACCTTCCAGGAGATTTCCGCCAGCACATTGAAAACCCTTGAGTTCCCAATTCCCCCTTTCGTCGAACAACGCACCATTGCCGACATCCTCGGGTCGCTGGACGACAAGATCGAGTTGAACCGGCGGAAGAATCGGGTTAATGACCGTGAATCCCGGGATATCGCCGAACTCCGCGACACACTGCTGCCAAAGCTGATTTCCGGCGAGTTGCGGGCGCCGCAGGCGGAGGAGATTGTGAAGGAGAGAATCGGATGAAGAACACGGACAAACCTGCGGGAAGAGACACGGACAAACACGGACAGGCACGGACGGAAGAAGGTGCACCGGAGCAGCCTGGACTTCGGCGCGGGTCCGACGTCCGTGCCGGTCCGTGCGGGTCCGTGTCTGTCCGTGTTACTCCCCAAACCTTCGGCGCGGTCTGCGCCGCCAACGGCGCACTGTCGCTCCTGAACCTCTGCATTCACCTTGTCAAGTGCCAAATGGAAGCCCAGGCAAAAGACTTCGAAGAAGAAGGCGGCTTCACGGAACGGCTGTATCGTACCCGTCAAGCCCGGAGACGGAACGCATGAACGAGAACACACTTGAAATCGCCGCGCTCGGCTGGTTCGGGGCACTGGGTTGCGAAGTCCGCAATGTGACATGTGCCCTGATGGTTGTCCGTGATGCCAACAACTCAATCCAGGAGAGAACCTGATGGCTTCGGTGCATTATCATTCCGGCAAGTTTCCCCCGTCCGTTGACTCCCTGGACATGGCGCGCCTGTTGCCGCTGATCGGTCCGGCAAACGCGGCAGTGGCTCGATACGATGGCATGTTGCACGGCATCCCGGATGCCGATGTACTTCTGTCGCCCCTCATGGCGCAGGAGGCCGTATTGTCCAGCAAGATCGAGGGTACACAGGCCACATTGGGCGAGGTCCTCGGGTTTGAGGCGGCTGAAGAGACGGCTACGGGTTCGAAGCGCGACGATATTCAGGAGGTGCTCAACTATCGGCGAGCCATGCGAAGCGCGATGGAGTTGCTGAAGTCTCTTCCCTTGTCGCAACGCCTAATACGCAATACGCACGAGGTTTTGTTGGATGGGGTTCGCGGCACCAACAAAACGCCGGGTGAGTATCGGAGGGTGCAGAACTGGATTGGTCCGGCGGGAACTCAGCTTGAGGGGGCGCGTTTCGTGCCCCCAACCCCAGAACAAGTGCCTGATCTGATGTCGGAATGGGAACGGTATGTCCATGGAAACGCACCGGACAAACTTCTCCAACTGGCGATTCTTCATGCGGAATTTGAAGCTATCCACCCGTTTCTCGACGGCAACGGCCGGATTGGACGGCTGTTGGTGCCGCTCTTTCTGATGACAAAGGGACTGTTAAGCAGTCCATCGTTCTACGTAAGCGGCTATCTGGAAGCACGGCGCGAAGAGTATTACGACCGACTGTTGGCGGTGTCCCGCGACGACGACTGGACGGGATGGTGCGAGTTCTTCCTACGTGCGTTGACCGCGCAAGCACGCACCAATGAAGAAAAGACCAAGGCTGTTCAGGATCTCTACAACGAGAAGAAGAACTGGATCGTCGAGCAGACACATTCCCAGTACGCCGTGAGTGCGCTGGACTGGTTTTTCACGCGTCCCATCTTTAAAACAACCGACTTCATTAGGTCCGCCGGAATTCCCAGGGCAACCGCAGAGAGAATTACCCGCGAAATTCGCGACGGTGGAATGTTGCGGGAGGTGCGACCCAACTCTGGGAGGCAAGCGGCGATTTTAGCGTTTACCGAGTTGTTGAACATTGCCGAGGGGAAAGACGTGTTTTGAGCATCATGCATGCAGAACAACCCCTCTTGCGCCTCATGAAGGGCGGTTTCGTGCGGCGCAAACCTGTTTGTCCTTCATGGATGAGGGACAACATCATTTATCGCTAACGGATTACGGTCCTATGACCCACAAGGGACGCTTATGAACGAAAACACACTCGAGATCGCCGCGCTCAGCAGGTTCGAGGCGCTGGGTTGCGAAGTTCGCAATGTGACATGTGCCCTGATGGGAAATGGTACTCCCTGGCCCCCTCGGCAAGGGGGAGTGTGTGCTGCGGGCGGTTTTTCGCGTCCGTGCTTGTCCGTGCCTGTCCGTGTGCCTGCGAGAAAGGTGGCTCTTTGGCCGTAGTAGAACCGGCGGTGGAACGACTCGGACCGCGTCCTTCAGGGCTCGCGGGAGGCTCGCGCTCCTGGGGCGGCCGGCAAGGCTCGCGGGGAGGCTCGCCTCGATAGGTGTGTGTGGGGGGGGTAGGTGGTTTCGAATTCTTTGGGGGGCACTACTCGGGGGCCCCGCGCCTGCCTTCTTGACCCAATGGGGCAGAGAAGCGGCGGCTTGCACCGAGTCCTTCCCGCTGTCCGTAGGTTGGTATTAACGCGAAACTTTGATATGGTTGAGGGAATCGGTCTAGCGTGAGTTTATGACGAACGAATGGAAGCGTGAAGCCTTTTCCTGCGTAAAGAGGGCCTGAATCCTCGCGTTTAAGCGTATACACCAACGCCGTCGATGGCGGGGCGGTTTTGATGTGCGTCGGCGACGCCCAGGGCCTCCATGAGTGTCTGCTGCTCGGCTTCCATTACTTCAAGCTGATGGGTCGCTCTGGGCCTGCCGCGTTTCCCGCTTGCCTCCACCAGAGTCGTCAGCCGGACGTTGGCGAGCTCTTCCATAAGCGACCCGATCGTTCCTCGGAAGCCGCACTTGCGCTTGGCGGTCTGCCACAGCAGTGCACAGAGTTGCAGCGCAAGAACGCAGGTGAAGAAGTGAACGCGTATTTTCTGGTCGGTCGCAGCGCGCCCACATAGTGCAGGTGCTGACGGCTTATCCTCCTCAGATTTTTCCGGGAGTTGTTGCCTCGGTCGAAAACCAGAGTGTGTTTCTCCAGGTCCATGCCCAGCTCCTGCAACCGCTTCTTGATCTGGGCGGTGATTTCGGCAAAGACCTTGGCATCGTTCCGGTTGCCCCGGCACGTGAGGTGGAACAGCGGAATCAGGTCCTTCCGCGTCACCACCAGGGCCAGGCCGACGTGCCGCAAATCATGCCGCTTCTGTTTGCTTTTGGTGCGCTGGGCGATAGTGCAGCGCGTGTTGGTCGTATCGATGAAAGTGAAAAAGTTGGTGGTGTCGAAAGCAAGTGTGTCGCTGGAAAGTTCGTAGCGCCGCTGAATACGCTGCAGCAACTCCAGTTCAATCCGGGGAATTGCTTCCTCGGGCAGTGAGTCCATCATATCCCGGAAATGCTGACTGTCCAGCTTGGACAATCCGGCACGGAGCTGGAACTCCAGACTTGTTGTCCTGGCCCACTGCCACCATCCCTGCTTGCCGGTGGTCATGCAGGCTATGTCCACAGAATTTGGTTGGATCCGGTCAGTTGAGTTCGCAATGGCTTTAGTATCAACGGGCATCCCTGCCTGTTGTGAAGTTCTCCGCACCCAGGATGGCCGCAGCACGTAAGCAATCCAACCAAATTCTGTGGACATAGCATGCAGGCCCGTCCAATCGCGGCAAGCACCAAAGTGATTCCGACGGTCAGCCGGTGCCGCAGCGGCTTGTCTGCGAAGTAGGGGCGCTGGGCATTGACATGGCTGTTGATCAGTTCAGCCACCTGCAGTTCGGCCACTGTGTCGAGCAAGGCTGCAACCGCCCCGTGACTGTAGGATTTGACCTTGAGCGGTTCGCTCTGTCCCTGCAGTTTTTTGCAGCAAATCAATGGGCTTGCCCAGGTAGGCGAGGACCACCGGCCTCGGCTTGCCGTTGACCCGTCGGGACTCGACGATGTACCAATACTTGCGCCCTCGCGACGTCTTGGCCTGAATGGTTGCCATTGTCTTCCTCCTATTCCAGTGTATACTTGTTAGATGGAGTCAGATCTTTGCTGGGTATAACATACTCAAAAAAATCGAGTCGCAAATCATAAATAATTCAGTGCATACACGTGCAGAGCAAGAAAAACCGCTCGCTGCCCCCCGGATTCGAGGCTGAATTCCCGGGTGGAAGGAGCGGTTAAGGCGACGCGAGCATTCCCGCTATAATAAACTCACGCTAGACCCTTTCCGGAAAGGGTTTTATGCCCCCGCCGACCTTGCGTCGGTGGAGCAAGAGATTGATGCCCAGTGTGTCGCGGAAACAATCCATTCTCCCCCTCCCCGGCGGGTGCCGCCGGGGAGGGGGAGAAAGCAGAGAATCTGCGCTCCACCGACGCAAGGTCGGCGGGGGCGGCGGGGATCTCCGGCGTTAACACTTTTTGCCAGGGTCTGGCTGCCGGTTCGGAACCGCAATGGCCGGTGCTCGAAGCGTGGACGATCAGTTCAGGTCGTCGAGTTTTCGGATGGCGCTGGAGGCGTTGAGGCAGTAGTCGCCGATGTGCTCGAGGTGGCGGACGATGTCGAGGAAAACCAGCTCGGCGCGCACATCCGCACCCTTGGTTAGCTTTTTGCGGGCGATCTTGCGCAGCTTGTCGCGTTCGCCGTCGATTTCCTCTTCCATGCGCAGAGCGGTTTCGAAGGAGTAATCGCTCATTTCGCGCGTCAGGAAATCCGTGTTGTACTTGAGGAAATCGAGGACGCGGTTGGAGTAATCCACAAGCTGGTCCTTGCCGCTTTTGTGGAATTGGAGGTTTTTCCTGTGGCAGTGATCGAGCA
>CAZSBQ010000115.1:0-7740 GCA_964604795.1 uncultured Victivallales bacterium
CCTTCTCCGCCTCGGAAGAGTACGGCCAGACCGGCAACTACGTCCTCGGCGCCAATATCGCCGGCTTCGTCAAGGTTGCCGACGCCATGCTCGACCAGGGAGTCGTCTAAGCGGCCCTGCATTCCATCAGCATCCTCCGAATCCCCCGGCATCCCCGGGGGATTTTTTTTGGGAGGAAATCAATCACCCCCGCGGGCTTTGGACTGATTGGCTTGACCATGTCCGGAAAGGGTTTTGTGCCCCCGCCGACCTTGCGTCGGTGGAGCAAGAGATTGATATACAGTATGTTGCGGAAACAAGCCCATGGGCTTGTCGCGTCTAACAAGCAGAGAATCTGCGCTCCACCGACGCAAGGTCGGCGGGGGCGTTTGAACTAAAAGATATGGCCACACCCTTTCTGGACAGGGTCTGGCTTATGAATTTCATATTTCCGAAATTTTGCGGCTGCTTTCCGTTCGTGCAAGGTGCCGCTATAGTACCGGAGTTGCTAGGAGCGGTCGACACTGCTGCTCCACCACCTCTCACATGGAGGACCGCGATGAAACAGCTGAGATGGATGATGGTTTTCGTGATGACGCTTGCCGTGGCGGGATGCTCCGCGCAGGTGGACGACGAGACGGCGACCGCCGACGGGGCTGAGGAAGCCGAACAGACTGAACAGACCGAGTCCGAGGACAAGCAGTCCGCCGTGGGCCAGGTCATCGACCAGGCCACCGGCATCCGGGCCGCTCAGGAAGGTCAGAAAATCAAGGGCAAAATCGGCGATATCGAAGAACAGCGCAACCGCGACATCCAGGAAGCGCTCGAACAGGAGTAACCAACAGCGATGACATTGGAAGAACTGCAGCAGGCCGCGCCGGAACTCCGCAACCGACTGGAAAAACTACGGGGGTATCTTTGACGTTGCCGGACGCGCGCGAAAACTTGAGGAACTCGAGGAGCGCATGTCCGCGCCCGATTTCTGGGACGACAAGGAGACGGCGCAGAAGATTGTCGGCGAGGTCGGCGCGCATCGTCGGGTGCTCGAGCCGTTCAAGGCTTTGGAGTCCAAGATCGACGATTTCGAGGTGATGCTGGAATTGTCCGAGTCCGAGGACGACGGCGAGGGCCTGCTCGAGGAGGCCGAGGCGCAGCACGCCACCATCTCCAAGGAGATCGACCGGCTCGAACTGGTCAGTTTTCTGTCCGGCAAAACCGACCGCAACGGCGCGATTCTGTCCGTGCATGCCGGGGCCGGCGGCACAGAGTCCTGCGACTGGGCGAACATGCTGTTGCGCATGTACCTGCGCTGGTGCGAACGGCATGGTTTCGACACCAGCATCGTCGATTCGCAGCCCGGCGACGAGGCCGGCATCAAGAGCACCACGGTCATCGTCTCCGGCGAGTTCGCCTTCGGCTACCTGAAGGGCGAACGAGGAGTCCATCGCCTGGTGCGGATTTCGCCCTTCGACTCGAATCAGCGCCGCCATACCTCCTTCGCCGCCGTGGATGTGGCGCCGGACATCCAGAACGACATCGACATCGAGATCAACGAGGCCGACCTGCGCGTCGACACGTACCGGGCCAGCGGCGCGGGTGGCCAGCACGTCAACCGCACCGACAGCGCCGTGCGCCTGACCCACAAGCCCAGCGGCGTGGTCGTCGCCTGCCAGCAGGAGCGCTCGCAGCACAAAAACCGCGCTCAGGCGATGCGCATCCTCAAGGCCAAACTCTACGAGCGCGAGGAGGCCCGGCGCCGCCGGGAGCAGGAGGTTGCCCACGGCGACAAGGACGAAAACGCCTGGGGCAGCCAGATTCGTTCCTATGTGCTGCAGCCCTACCAGATGGTCAAGGACCTGCGCACCGGCGTGCAGACCGGCAATGTCAGCGCAGTTCTCGACGGCGACATCGACGATTTTATCGATGCCGTTCTGCGCGGTGTCGAGAAGGAAAATTAAGGATCGTCCGCGGTGCCCGTCTTGAGCGGGCCAGGGCGAGATAAGACATTCATTCACGGACAATGCAATCGTCAATGCCATCCGCAGTGCGATGGTTGAGGAATCCCGCGTAAGCAACAGGAGAGAGTCGCAATGGAACAACTACAAGAATATCAACGTCTGGCGGACACCATCCGCATTCTGAGTGCGGAAATCGTTCAGAAGGCCGGCTCCGGCCATCCCGGCATGCCCATGGGGTGCGCGGACTACGCCGCCGTGCTCTGGAACCGATTTCTGCGGCACAACCCGGCGGCCCCCGGCTGGCTGGGGCGCGACCGCTACATTCAGTCCGCAGGCCACGGATCGCCGCTGATCTATTCCCTCCTGCATTTGTACGACTATGGGCTGCCCATGCAGGAGCTGAAGCAGTTCCGCCAGTGGCACAGCCTCACGCCGGGGCACCCCGAATACGGGCTGACCGCCGGGGTTGAAGTGACCACCGGTCCTCTCGGCACCGGTTTCGCCACCGGCGTGGGCATGGCCATCGCCGCCAAGCAGCTGGCCGCCCGCATGGGCGACAGCGACCTCTTCAACCAACGAATCTTCGTCATCAGCAGCGACGGCTGCATGATGGAGGGCGTCACCCACGAGGCCGCATCCCTGGCCGGACACCAGAAGCTGGACAACCTAATCGCGTTCTACGACGACAACCAGATCACCATCGAGGGCTCCACCGGCACTACTTTCACCGAGGACACCGCCAAGCGCTACGAGGCCTACAACTGGCACGTGATCACTGTCGACGGTCATGATTTCGAGGCGATTGACCAAGCCCTCGAGGAGGCCGTCAACGTCGCCGGCAAACCAACGATGATTGTCGGCAAAACTCATATCGGACGCGGGGCCCCTAACCTGGAGGGGGCCGCCGCCACGCACGGCGCGCCGCTCGGCGAGGACGAGGTCGCCGGGCTCAAGAAGAAGCTAGGCTTCGATCCGCAGAAGTCCTTCTGCGTGCCCGAGGATGTCCGCGCCTTCCTGGAGCAGCGCGTGCGCGAACTCAAGACCAACGCCGATGCCTGGTGCGCGAACTTCGACGCGTTCAAGCATGCCAATCCCGAACGGGCGGGGCTGTTGGAGCACCTGCTCAGCGGGCACACCCCCGCCGGTTTGGAGGCGCTGCTGATGGAGGCTGTCCCGGAAAAGTCGCTGGCCACCCGCAAGTCGGGCGGCGCCATCATGCAGAAGGCCGCCGAGCTGGTTCCCTCCCTGTGCGGCGGTGCCGCGGACCTGAATCCGTCGACCAACACTCATCTTGACGCGGAGGGCGACTTCGCGCCGGACTGCCGGGGCGGGCGAAACATTCACTTCGGGGTTCGCGAATTCGCCATGGGATTGTGCGGCAACGGACTGGCTTTGTACGGCACGACCATTCCCTTCACCGCGACTTTCGCGGTGTTCAGCGATTTCATGAAGCCGGCGTTGCGTCTCGCCGCCATCCAGGGCGCGCACGTGATCAACGTGTTCACGCACGATTCCATTTTTGTCGGCGAGGACGGTCCGACGCACCAGCCCATCGAACACTTGATGATGATGCGCGCCATTCCCGGCTATACGGTGCTGCGGCCTGCGGAGTCCCACGAAGTGGCCCAAGCCTGGGCAGCCGCGCTGCAGCTCAACGGACCCTGCGCCATCTGCCTGTCGCGACAGACGTTGGAGAACTTCAGCGAGGAGCTTGTGCCGAGCGTCAGCGTGTCCAAGGGCGCCTACGTGCTTTCCGACACCGCCGATTTCGAGGTGGTCCTGATCGCTACCGGTTCGGAGGTCGCGCCGGCCCTGGGGGCCGCCGAGATATTGCGCGAACAGGGACGTGCGGTCCGCGTGGTCTCGATGCCGAGCTGGGAGTTGTTCGAACAGCAGTCCGGCGAGTATCGCGAGCAGGTGCTGCCGTCCGACTGTACTCGGCGCGTCACCATCGAGGCCGGGATCACCATGGGTTGGGAACGTTATGCCGGTGCCGAGGGCCTGATGATCGGCCTCGATCACTTCGGTCATTCCGCTCCCTTCAAAGTGTTGGCCGAAAAGTACGGGTTGACCGCGCAGGCGGTGGCCGAACGCGTGCTCGCGCACCTGGCCGGTTAGTTCGACGGGCTTTGCCCGTGCGACCCGCCCTGGAGGGCGAGACTCCCGTCGAGCCGGGGTTGCGGACACTGGAACCCCGGGTGTCCTTCGCAGGCTACGCGTTTTTCCGCGGGCCGTCGAGGCGTCGGCCCCTACCCAAGTAGAGGGCGCGGCCTCCGCGCCCCGTGCCGGTCTCCAGCAGGCGACGCGGTTGACGGTGCAGGCGACCCGCGCCGCCGGTCGTCCAACGGCGTGGCTCGACAGAGTCTCGCTCTCCATCGGGGGGCGGGATCAGACCGCTCCCCTCCCTCAGAAAGGAATTGCCCTGACCCATTTGCATGATGCCCTTGTCAAGATGCGGTTTGGGAAGTATCCTATAGCTGAACTGTGAACAGGTCGTGCCGCGGACGGCCGCAGATAAAAAGAGGATACCGCACCATGGTACCAGCGGCGTTGCGAGGACAGTGGATTTGGTTGAATTCGGAGGACAAGCAGGTGGAGGAGCACTTGTTCTTCCGTCGGGAGTTCGCCCTGGCTGAAATGCCCGGCAGCGCGGAATTCTGGATCACCGCCCGCACGGGGTTTCAGGTTTTCATCAACGGGCGGCACGCTGCCTTCGGCCCGCATCCGTGCCCGTCAAAGGGAGGGAACTTTCTGACTCCCCTGGAAGCGGGATATTACCTGCAGGCCGGGCGAAACGTCATTGCAGTCCTGGCGGACAACACGAGCGTGACTCGAACCTCGTGCAGTCGCTTGCCCGGTGGCTTGTGGTGCCAGCTTGACCTGGACGGCAAACCCACCGTCTGGTCCGATGCGGATTGGAAGGTGCACCGAGCCGACTGCTACGCCGCCAACCGTCCCCGGCGTTCCGCGTTTGCCGGATTCACCGAGAGCATCGACTTCCGGATTCACCCTCACGGTTGGACCGAAGAGGGATTCGAGGACAGCCACTGGTCCGCACCGGATTGGATCAAGCCGGTTTCCTTGAACAACCGCCGCATCCTGCCCAGCCGCATATCGGAAGTGACCAGTCGGTACGATGCGGCCGAGCAGGTGGTCGGGCGCGGAACCTGGGGGCAGCGCTGCGCAATGTCGTTTCTCGGATTGGCCGAACTTGTCGGCGCCGGCGACGGCGGCGTCTACGTAGCGCGCAGTTTTTTCCGAGCGTCGCGCGCTGGCCGCTTGTCCGTCAAAATTTTCGGAGACAACCCCTATCGTCTCTTTCTCAACGGGCAATGCGTGCGCGAGCAGGGCGTTCCTGCCCTGCGGTGCGGGCAGCCTGCGGACCAGCTCAACCCGCCGGCGCACGGCGAGGCCGGTGTGATCGCCGTGGACGGCACTCTGCAGGTCCGCGAAGGGTGGAACGAAGTGGTTGTTTTCGAACTGACCAACAGCGTTGCCGCCGGCATGGGATTCGTGTTTCCCGATACCTCGCCGGGCGGCATCGTGTTCCGGCGCAAACCCGAGGAGGAGGCCGACAAGGGCTGGACCGTCGCCGGGCCCCTCAAAACTCCCTTGCCCGCCACGCTCCCGGACCTGGATTTCGACCGGCTCGCCGCCCATCCGTACACCCCCGAGCTTTCCGCCGCCGTTAACGAGCAGGCCCTTCTCCATGCTCTGCGATTCCAACCGGATCCGGAAGTGGAGAAAAATCCGGGCAGACGCGAACTGCGCAAACTTGAATACATCGTCTATGATTTCGGTCGGACGGTCCACGGCTCGCCAACCCTGTCGCTGGAGGCCGGAGAGGCGGACCTGCTGCATGTGGTGACTGCGGAAGCGCTGGACGAGAACACCGGCATCCCCCATCTTCGTCGGGCAGACCGACAGGACATCGAAACCATTATCTGCGATACCGGAAAGATCGAATGGCTCGCCGCGACTCCCCGCAGTTTCCGCTACCTGATGCTGGTGACGCGAGACGTGGAGGATACGCTGGCCCTGAACGGCGTCGGCGTGGCCTCGATCAAAATCGACTTCTCGAACAGAGGCGCCTTTCACTGCGACGATGAAACCCTCAACCAGATTTGGCAGATCGGGGAGCGCACGCTCAACCATACCGCGCGCGGACAATTTATCGACGCCCCTGCGGGCCGCCGGGAACAGGCCCTGCCCGACGCCATGATCCAATCCTGGAGCGCCTATTTCACCCTGGGCACATACCAAATGGCGACAAACAGCCTTTGCGACTTTGCCGAAAGCCAGTATGAGACCGGTGAAATCCTGCCGGTGGCCCCCTCAACCCGTTACATCCGGCAGCCCCAGTTTTCCCTGTTCTGGCCCCTCTGGGTCTACCAGCACTACCTCTACGACGGCGACCACAGGTTAGCCGAGCGTCTGGTACCACATTTGGACGAGTATCTGGCCTTCCTCGAATCGCAGGCGGGCGACCAGCACCTTCTCCAGGGACTCGGTGAAGAATGCACGCTGCGCAACTTCGTCGACTGGACCTGCCCGCCGGCCGACACCGTCTCGACCGCGCTCAACGCCCTCTATTGCCGAACTCTGTTCACCAGCGCCCGCTTCTTCGACCTGCTTGGCGAAGCCGCCGCCGCTCATGAGCTGCGACACCGGGCCGCCGAAACCGGCAACGCCATTCGTTCCCTGTGCTGGGATGGCGAAAACGAGCAATTTGCGGATTTCGCACGCGACGGCCAACCCGGCGACTCGTCGTCCTGGGTTACCCAGGTACTCGCGCTGTACGGCGGCATCGTGCCGACCGAATCCGCCGAATCGGTGTTCTCCCGGTTTGTGGCCGAGCGGGAACTCGCGCAGTTGGGTCGCAGTCCACTGTTCAAACATATTCTGCTGCAGACCGCCGTCCAAGTCGGTGCGCGGGTTTGGGCCTGCAAGCACCTGCTCCAATACTGGGGCGGCATGGCCGCCAAGGGCGCCAACACCTGGTGGCAAAAGTACGATCCCGCTCTTGACGCTCCGCCCGCGGATGCCCCGCTGTGCTACGGCGCCGCCGCCCTGCCCAACGCTTTCCTTTGCGCCGAAGTCGTCGGTCTGCGCCCCGCCACCCCCGGGTTCGCCGCCGCCTACTTCAACCCCCTCGTGCAGCCCGGTCGACACGTCACCGCCCGCATCCCCACTGTTCACGGTCACATCAATGTGCAGTGGAACGCCACCGGAAAGGACGAAGTCAAAGCGCACGTTCACGCCAGTTACCCGCTCGATCTCATCCCCGTGTTCCCCCCCGAACTCGAGGAAAAGATGACTCTCCACCTCAGCGAGAACGTCACTCTCCTGGTCAGCAACGAGGAATGATCCGAACCGCTTCCGGAAAGAAGGGGGATATTTGACAGAAATATGGGTGACGGAAATATGGAAAAACAAGAGGAACAAAACTCGTAATTTTACGAAATTTTTTCAGGGAGAGCGGGGAGAGCGAGGAGAAGGCCCGAAAGAAATATAGTCCCACCGGCCTTTAGGCCGCGTGACCTCGGGAGACGCGGGCTGAAGCCCGCGGGTACCAACAGGCACCGCCGGGCACCCCATATAGTACCACCGGCCTTTAGGCCGCGTGACCTCGGGACACGCGGGCTGAAGCCCGCGGGTACCACAGGCACCGCCGGGCACCCCATATAGTACCACCGGCCTTTAGGCCGCGTGACCTCGGGAGACGCGGGCTGAAGCCCGCGGGTACCAACAGGCACCGCCGGGCACCCCATATAGTACCACCGGCCTTTAGGCCGCGTGACCT
>CAZSBQ010000115.1:7840-12158 GCA_964604795.1 uncultured Victivallales bacterium
CACCCCATATAGTACCACCGGCCTTTAGGCCGCGTGACCTCGGGACACGCGGGCTAAAGCCCGCGGGTACCAGCTGGCACCGCCCGACGCCTCTTTCACGCATCACGCATCACGCATCATGTCCCATAGCATCACGTCCGATCTTCCGCCGCCCGGCGCCTCGATCCTGGCGCCGCTGGCCGGCTACACCGACGAACCATTTCGGCGCGTCTGCCACCGCTGCGGTTGCCGTTTCGCCTTCACTCCACTTGTCGACGCCCAGGCGGTTGTGCATGCCGCCGAGCGCAACCGCACCCTTCTGCACCGCGGCGACAACGAGCCGTGGCTCGGAGTGCAGCTGCTGGGGGCCAACCCGGACACCCTCGAAAAAGCCGCCCGCACTCTGAACGAGCGCGAATTCGAGGTTCTCGACTTCAATCTCGGCTGTCCCGTTCCCAAGGTTCGCAAGCGCGGAGCGGGGGCCGCCCTCGGAGAACAGCTCGACTTGGCGGCTCGCTGCATCGACACCCTGTGCCGAGTTTCGCGGTTTCCGGTTACCGCCAAAATCCGGGTGCTCGACTTCGAGAATCCCGAACCCACGCTCGAACTCGCCCGCCGCCTTGTCGACGCCGGTATCCGCATGCTGACCGTTCACGGTCGACTCACTCAACAGTACTACTCCGGTCCGATTGCTCTTTCGGTGCTCCGCGCCCTGCACGATGCGCTTCCCATTCCCGTGGTCGCCAACGGCGGAGTCTTTTCTGCCGTCGACGCGGAACAGGTGCGGTCGCGGACCGGTTGCAGCCGCATCATGCTCGCGCGCGGAGCCATCGGCAATCCCTGGATTTTCGCCGAACTGGCGCGAAACCGTCCCCATATCCCGACGCACTACGATATCCGCAGCTGCGTGCAGGAGCACGTGACCGGCATGGTCGAACTCTACGGCGAGACCGTCGCCCTGCGCAACGCCCGCAAGATCATCGCCGCCTATCTCCAGGGGCGAGGCTACCCCAGCCACCTGCGCTACGATGCCATGCAGCTCAACACCACCCGCGAATTTCGCGCCTTCATGCATCAGCTGCGTGCGACCTTCCCCGACACCCGCCCGTGTCCTTGCGCCGCACGTCCCGACGCCATCACGTAAATTTTGCTTGCCCCCTTGTGTTCTCCATCAAAAGAGAGTATACTGTCGGTGCGATTTGACGGTCTCGTTCGGAACCCGGACGGTCTCTGATTCCACAAACTGTCCGCACACGCCGCTGCGTGACCCCAGCGTTTCCGTCAACAGCAAAACGCAATCGGCCGAAACAAAAGGTGTGAAAAACCATGGCTTCATCCTGCCGACCCCATGCGGCGCAACTTAAGCGAAAGGAAACGGCCTCCCGTCCGTCGAAGATGTCCGTTCCGCCCCGCCGTTTCACCCTGATCGAGTTGCTCGTGGTCATTGCGATCATCGCGATCCTGGCCTCCATGCTTCTGCCCGCCTTGCAGGGAGCGAGGGACAAGGCGCTCAGCGCGGCTTGCCTGAACAACCTAAAACAGATGGGGATGTCCTACGTGCTTTATGCCAACGACCACGATGACTTCATGCCGCCGTCATGGGTGAATAATGACTATCCTACCAGTTCCGGCGATAACATCAGTCGCTGGGCATGGCAGAACCGCAGTGACGCCACAGCGTTTTATGCGGATATTCTCATTGATGCGGGCTATTCGGATGAAGAAATCTGGAATTGTCCTGCTGTGGAGAACGAAGGCTCGGAGGGGAAGCGGCCCGAATACGGCATGTCAACCTTCTTCTCTGGGAACGCCTGGAACAATGGAACCTTAGGCAGCACCTCAGGCAGTCCATACGGAGGAGATAGAGCCCGTAGTGATCCCTACAAGCTGCAATGGTGGGATATGAACGAAAAAGGGTTCCTCGTGGCAGACTCTGGGGGGGCAACAAACGATTATCCCTTTGTCTGGCAAACTTGGTGGGGGGCAGACGGAATTACGAGGCACGGGCGCGCTCAAAATGTTGTCTTCTTCGATGGTCATGCTACTGGTCTTATGGGAAATGAGTTTTGGACCAACGGTTCGGAGGGTGGCCTGGGAACGTGGCACGACAGCAGTGTGACCTCCCCCGGTGACATTCCCTACATTGCCTGGCGCCCATCCGTGCTGGCTGCCAGCAGCTCCTGGTAGGTGTTGCGGGTGCACTGAGTGCAGTGTGCAGCAAAAAAAAACACAAATCCAAGTAGAGGCCATGGACATGAAGACACATCCATCGGGAATCCACCAAAAAAATGTCGCATGCTGTACTTCGAAAGTGCCCGTGTCGCGTCGTCGCTTCACCCTGATCGAGCTGCTCGTGGTCATTGCGATCATCGCGATTTTGGCGGCGATGCTGCTGCCCGCCTTGGGCAAGGCGCGAGACGCGGCGCAGCGAATTGCCTGCGTCAACAACCTGCGCCAGATCGGTATTGCATATTCAATGTATACACCTGATTACGACGGTAGGATGCCACCTCAAGTTTGGGAGTCGGGCATGTCGACAACGTCCGGACGCACCAGCCATTGGGGGCATGATGGCAGCAGTGAAGCAGCGGCTGAAAATTCGAGTGCTTATTACGCCGACTCCCTAGTGTGGGCTGGATATGCGCCCGTGCAAGTGTGGGATTGTCCCACAAACGACGGGATTCGCACAGCTGGTGGAAACACTATCCCGAATCAAAACGAGTATGCGATGAGCGGATATTTTTCCGGTTGGTGGTGGATCGGCATGAGTCAAACCCCGATGGCGAACGGTCAATTGGATGTGGGCGTAGGCGAGTCATGGCCGATCAATTGGGTGGATTGGCCCGAGCACGGCATGCTTCTTGCGGACAACAGTCAAAACGGCAATATCAAAATGTATGCTTGGGCAGGCAACATGGTGCACGGCCCATCGGGAGTATATCTGGATGCCAACGGCAATACGCATCGGGACGGTAAAAACAACGTATTATATTTCGACGGTCACGTTGATGCCAGACGGGGAAAAGACTTTTGGCCCGGGGCTCAAGGGAACTGGAGTTTGGGCAGGGACGCTGTTCCGTTGTGGATTCCGTTTAAGTTGGCAACTGATATGCCTTGGCCACCAGGACACCCAAATTCTTGGGACACGAATTGATGGTGGACTAGGTGCGCCGCGAAGACTTTTTGGGCACTACAGGATTTTTAGTGGGTGCTGACTGCCGGGCTAAAGGCCCGGACCAACAAAACCGATTGCAGCGCAAGGCATATTGCTTTCAGCCCCAACGGGGCGCTGCATACCAGCCCAGGGCAACGCCCTGGGATTTGGCAATCATAAGAAGTTCAAGCCCTGTAGGGGCGCGACAATGAGGTCCCAGCAATTTCTATGTCACGCCCCTACGGTGCTACATCTTGCACTATGCCAGTCCCAGGGCGTTGCCCTGGGCTGGTTGGTATTGCGATGCCCCGTTGGGGCAAATGCCTGTCCCGTAAGCGCCATTATGTTGCGAATAGCAGTCATTAGCCAACGCTCACAAACACACGAACAATAGGGGGCGCAACATAACAAAAAACGCAACATTGCGATCCTTATGTTGGACGCAACATAAGGTGCGAGCCTTCAGCCCGCCATTCGTTTCCTGCCCCAAATCCCAGGGTCGCGGACCCTGGGCTCTCACGGGCCGGGGCGTTGCCCCAAAAAACCTACATTGCCACTAAAAATCCTGTAGTGCCGATTTTTTAATCGACCAACCCCCCTCGGTAGTGGACTCTCCGCGTTTTCATGGGTGGGGCCGTCGTGTTTCCGGGCATCGACGATCTCCCCTCCCAATCATCGTTGTCTTGATGCTCGTTTCAATTGCCCGCATTCCGTCTGTTGCCTTGCCAGTTGTCGTTTTTGTGTGGTACTGCATGCAGGGATGACTGTGCTGCTTTGCTACAGGGATTTGATGTGTTTGGCGGGGTTTCCGCCCCAGATTTCACCGGGGGGAACATCGCGTGTGACGACGGCCTGGGCGCCGATGACGGAGCGTTCGCCGACGGTGACGCCCTTCATGACGAGCGCTCCGGCGCCGATGAAGGCGCCGTTCTCGATGCGCACGGGCCGGCAGGGGATGTTGGTGTCGGCCAGTCGTTCCTCGAGGTTGACCGAGTGGAAGTCGGTGTCGAAGATTCGGCAGCCTGCACCCAGGTTGACCTGCGAGCCGATGCTGACGTGCTGGCGCGCGCCGATGATGGCGTTGGAGATGCCGGTGTTGTCGCCAATCTCGATGACGGCGTCGTCGCCTTTGATCAGCAGGATGGTGCGGGTTCCGCCGACGGGGTTGCTTTCGATGCTGGAGTT
>CAZSBQ010000116.1:0-2610 GCA_964604795.1 uncultured Victivallales bacterium
TTCCCTCCACCCCCAACCTCACCCCAACCCCAGGAGACGACGAGCAATGAAGATTACAACCACAAAGATGAGCATGATTGCCGCTGCGGGCCTGCTGACCATCGGTGTCGGCGCTGCCTACGGCGCGGGCCAATGTTCCGGCGGGGCCGGCATGAAACTGGCCGAAGCAAAACCTGCGCAGGAGGAGGAAACCGTCAAAAAACAGACGACCTGCCCCGTCATGGGCGGCGAGATCAACAAAGACCTCTACGTCGACGCCAAAGGCAAACGCATCTACGTTTGCTGCAAAGGATGCATCGGGGCCGTCAAGAAGAATCCCGAAAAGTACATCGAAAAATTGGCAGAGCAGGACGTGACGCTCGAGTCGGCCGAGTCCCACAAGGAGGGGGGGGCCACATGCCCGATGAAGACTGAAGCCGAGTCTCGCATGAAGGGCAAAGCCGCATGCCCGATAACCAAAGAATGCCCGCAAGACCAATGCCCCGAGGGCGAAAAGGCGGAACGGCATGAAGGGCATCACAAACACAAAGAGTGAGCACACTCTAAAAACCTCAATCCAAACCAAATCCCCGGGCTTTGCCCGGGGCTACGATGAAACAGGCCTTCCAGGCCTTCGGAATCGAGAAAAATGACTGACCAAATCCAACGCCCACGAAAAAGTTTCCGAACGTTTTTATGGCCTGCGGTGGTCATCGGAGTTGCGGCAGTGTTTGCTGCCGGCTTCCTGCTCGGTCGCGATGGCGGTCGCGGTGGTGCTCCCAAAGTCGGGGCTGACGCGAAAACTTTAGATGCCACCGCCCATGATCACGCCGAAAAGGAAAAAGAAGAGACGATCTGGACGTGCTCGATGCATCCGCAGATTCAACAGCCCAACCCCGGCAAATGCCCGATCTGCGGTATGGACCTTATCCCATTGAAAGAAGAGACCAGGCAGGAATTGGGCGAGCGGCAGTTACGACTCTCCGAGACCGCTCAGAAGCTGGCGGAGATTCAGACCTACCCTGTTGAACGCCGGCCTCTGACCAGGGATATACGCATGGTTGGCAAGATCGATTATGACGAAACACGACTGGAGTATATCACCGCCTGGGTGCCGGGCCGCCTGGACCGGCTGTTTGTCGACTATACCGGTGTGCCGGTCAAGAAGGGGGACCACATGGTTTCCCTCTACAGTCCCGAGGTTCTAACGGCGCAGGAAGAGCTGATCCAGGCCATTGAGACAGCCGAAGACCTGAATCAGAGTGAGCTTGGGATCATGCGCCGAACCGCGAAGACCACGGTCGAAACCGCCCGCGAAAAACTGCGCCTTTGGGGACTGACCGATCAACAGATCAAGCAAGTGGAAACGTCCGAATCGCCCTCGGACCATATTACCATTTACGCCCCGGCCGGCGGCATTGTCGTTCACAAGCACGCAGTCGAGGGGATGTATGTCCAGACCGGGACGCGGATTTACACCATCGCCGATCTGTCCAAACTCTGGGTTAAGTTCGATGCGTACGAATCCGACCTGCAATGGCTGCGCTACGGCCAGAAAGTGTCCTTCACGGCGGAGGCGTACCCGGGGGAAACATTCGAAGGGCGGATTGCCTTTATCGATCCGGTGCTGACCAGCAAGACGCGCACTGTCAAGGTGCGGGTCAATGTGAGCAATGAAGACGGCCGCCTGAAGCCGGACATGTTTGTGCGCGGTCAGGTTCACTCCACTGTGGCGAATGCCGGAAAGGTGGTTTCCGAAGTGCTGGCCGGCAAATGGATCTGCCCGATGCATCCCTCGGAAATCGCGGACGATCCCGGCAAGTGCGGTATCTGCGAAATGCCGTTGGTCAGCAGCGAAAGCCTGGGCTACGTGGACGCCGAGGACCCGAATGCGGACCTGCCGCTTGCCATTCCGGAGACCGCTGCCCTGATTACCGGCAAGCGCGCCGTGGTCTATGTCAGGCTGCCGGACCGGGAGGGAGTCTTTGAAGGACGCGAAGTGCGCCTCGGGCCCAAGGCCGGACAGTTTTATGTGGTCAAGTCCGGCCTGGACGAGGGCGAGCTGGTGGTGACCAACGGCAACTTCAAGATCGACAGCGCCATGCAAATCCGGGCGAAACCGAGCATGATGAGCCCGCCGGAGTCAAAAGAAACGGCCGCAGCTTCCCCGGAGCAAAAGGACAAGACCGAGGGCTTTGACGTTCCGGACAAATTTCAGGAGCAGCTCAAGGAGGTGTTCCGCGCCTATCTGCATATCCATACCCGGCTTTCGGCGGACGACCTGAAAGAGGCAAAAAATGCTGCAGGCACATTGCTGGACGCGTTGGAACAAGCTGACATGACCTTGCTCGAGCACGAGGCTCATATGGCTTGGATGAAGCACCTGACCGAAGTGAAGACCACAACCGGCCAGGTCCGGGAAGCGGAAGACCTGACCACCGCCAGAGCCGTGTTCGCTCAGCTGTCCGAAAGCCTGATCTCCGTGGCTCGAACGTTCGGAACCGGCCTGGATGAGCCGATGCATGTCATGCACTGCCCCATGGCCTTCAACAACCGCGGCGCCGACTGGCTGCAACTCGCCGAAGAACTCAAGAACCCGTACTACGGCGAAGCCATGCTCCGCTGCGGCGA
>CAZSBQ010000116.1:2710-12128 GCA_964604795.1 uncultured Victivallales bacterium
TCGCCGAAGAACTCAAGAACCCGTACTACGGCGAAGCCATGCTCCGCTGCGGCGAACGCAAAGAGACGCTGAAAAAATACCCACCTAAGAACGAATGATTTCCCTGGGACTCATTGCGAAAGAGCTGTGGTTGGAGCGCTGGGCTAGAATCAATGGCATCGGCGGCGGAGCGGCTCGCACACGTGACGCGGCAAAAGGCTTTGCAGTGAAGTCAGGGCGTGCATGGAATCCATCCGCGGGCGGAATGCACCCCATAAGACACCATCTACCAAGTCTCCCGGCCAACGGGTGCGCCCCAGTCCGTCTCTTCCGCTTCGTAGTCGGCGGGGATGCGCGACACCAAGTCTTCGAGCCGATGCCTGCCGCGAACCTGCTTCACAGGGGCGACCACGATGACCCCGTCACTAACGTCCACAGCCACTTCATCGCCGACATCGATATGCGCATGGGCAAGCACATCCTTGGCAAGACGCAGCCCCTGGCTGTTGCCCCATTTCTGTACTTTCGTAATCATGCGTTCATCTCCTTATGTATATTCTGAGTATATCCATTGAAGGGATTATGTCAAGTCAAGTGCTGGGGCGCTAATCACGCTCCAACGCACATGCTCTTCTTCCATCCCAACCATTGAGTGCGGCGGCTATGCATCCGCGTGTACCCAAGCAAGAGATTCTCCCATGCTCTCACGTTTAATCCATCACTGCCTCAACAACAAACTGGTCGTCTTCCTGGCGGTCGGTTTTCTGATCGTCTGGGGTCTCATGGTCGCGCCGTTCGACTGGGACCTGGGCGGCCTGCCTCGGGACCCTGTGCCGGTGGACGCCATCCCGGACATCGGCGAGAATCAGCAGATTGTGTTCACTCAGTGGCGCGGACGCTCGCCGCAGGATGTCGAGGACCAGATCAGCTATCCGCTGACGGTGTCGATGCTGGGAATCCCCGGCGTGAAAACGGTCCGCAGTTACTCGATGTTCGGATTCTCGATGGTGTACATCATCTTCAAGGAAGACATCGAATTCTACTGGTCTCGCTCACGAGTCCTGGAAAAGCTCAACAGCCTTCCCGCGGGGACTGTCCCCCCCGAGGTGAAGCCTTCCCTGGGGCCGGACGCGACGGCGCTGGGACAGGTCTACTGGTACACGCTGGAAGGACGGGACGCCGAGGGTGACCCGACCGGTGGTTGGGACCTCCAGGAACTGCGGTCGATCCAGGACTGGTATGTGCGCTATGGCCTCATGGCGGCCGAGGGGATCAGCGAGGTTGCTTCCGTCGGGGGATATGTCAAAGAATATCAAATCGATGTCGACCCGGACGCCGTTCGAGCCCATAACGTGACGCTGGAACAGGTTTTCAACGCGGTCAAAATGTCCAACCTCGACGTCGGCGCCCGCACGATTGCGATCAACCGGGTCGAATATATCATCCGCGGGCTGGGGTTCATAGAGGAGGTTGAGGATATCCGCAATTCAGTCATTGCCGTACGCGACAATGTTCCCATCTACGTCCGGGATGTGGCGCATGTTTCTCTCGGCCCGTCACTGCGGCGGGGCGCACTTGACAAAGGCGGCGCCGAAGCGGTTGGTGGCGTGGCCGTCGTGCGCTACGGCGAGAATCCCCTGGCAGCCATCAAGAATCTGAAGGACAAAATCAAGGAGATAGAGCCGGGCCTGCCGTCGAAGGCGGTTGTTGACTACGACGGAGTCAGCTCTTCGGAGATCGAGGCGTTTGCCGAGTCCCGTGGATTTGAGGCGTATGCCGAGGGCGTTGAGCTCAACCAGCCGGCCTGGAAGAGCTGGTTGTCGAATGCGCCGCCCGAGGATCACCCCGACTGGGTGAAGCTGAGCAAGGTGGCTGTGGTGCCGTTCTATGACCGGACGGGCCTGATCCATGAAACACTGGGCACGCTCAAGACAGCGCTGAGCGAGGAAATCATGGTCACGATCATCGTGATTCTGATTATGGTCATGCATCTGCGCAGCTCGCTGATCATATCCAGCACGCTGCCGCTGGTGGTGCTGATCTGCTTTATAACGATGAAAATCACCGGTGTCGACGCCAACATCGTTGCCCTCTCCGGCATCGCCATCGCCATCGGCACGATTGTCGACATGGGGGTCATCGTCTGCGAGAACATTCTCAAGCACCTGGATGAAGCGCGGCATGCCGGCTCGGGGGAGGTTTCAGGTGTCGTGGTTCAGGGTTCGGGGGAAGAGGCGATCGAAGACGGCGAGAAGAGGATATCGGTCGGCGGGCGCCCCCGGCAAAAAGTCTGGCGGTGGATGACAGGCCTGGTATCCCGAAACCCGACGGCCGACGCCCGAAACCTGACGCCCGAAACCACCTTCGGCATCATTCACCGCGCAACCCACGAAGTCGGCGGGGCGGTTTTGACCGCGATCGCCACGACTGTGGTCAGTTTTCTGCCGGTGTTCACCATGACCGGTGCGGAGGGCAAGCTCTTCAGGCCGCTGGCCTTCACCAAGACCTTCGCTCTGCTCGCGTCGGTGGTCGTGGCGATCACGGTTATTCCGCCGCTGGCGCATCTGCTGTTCAGCAACCGTACCGGCAAGGATGTGGTACGCCAGATCGTGCTCTGGTCACTGGTGGCGCTGGGCTTTGTCTCGATGGCGTTTGTGCCTTGGTGGATGGGGGCGATTGTGGCGGCGATTGCCGGGTTCCAGATTGTCAGTCGTCACCTGTCGGCGCAAGTGACGGCATGGAGCTTCCGACTGGTGAACTTCGCGGCCGTTTTTGTGGTGGGGATGTATCTGACCAAGCACTGGATGCCGCTGGGCCCCGCAGCGGGCTTTGCCCGCAACTTTCTGGTCGTCATGGTGCCGATCCTGGGATTGCTCGCATTTTTTGTCGCGTTCCAGTATGTGTACGCTCCGCTGCTGCACTGGTTCCTCAAGCACAAACTGATTTTCATGGCTCTGCCGGCGGTTGTCATCCTGATGGGAGGTGCCGTCTGGCTGGGGTTGAATTCGATGTTTGGCTGGCTGCCTCAGGCGGTCAGGGAAACAAAACCGTACGCAGCGGCGGCGAGAGCATTCCCAGGACTCGGCAAGGAGTTTATGCCCGCGCTGGATGAGGGGTCGTTCCTCTATATGCCCACCACCATGCCGCATGCCTCCATCGGCGAGTCGCTTGAGGTCTTGAGCAAACAGGACATGGCCTTTGACGCTATTCCTGAAGTGGACTCCGCCGTCGGCAAAATCGGCCGCGCGGAAACCCCGCTGGATCCGGCGCCGATCTCGATGATTGAAACGGTCATCAATTATTCGCCGGAGTACCTCACCGACGACGACGGTCATCAATTGCGTTTCCGTTACGATCCGGAAGCAGTGGACCTGTACCGGAACCGGGAAGGCGAACCCGTGAAAGCGCCTGACGGCGAACCATACAAAGTGCAGGGCAAATTCCTGCGCGACGATGCCGGAGAATTGATCTCGGACGAGGACGGCCAGCCGTTCCGCCTGTGGCGCCCCGCCCTTGATCCCGAGCTGAACCCCGGACGGGATGCCTGGGCCGGCATCCAGTCGCCGGACGACATCTGGGATGAAATTGTTATGGCCGGCGAGATTCCCGGCACGACCTCGGCTCCCAAGCTGCAACCGATCCGGGCTCGAATTGTTATGCTGCAGAGCGGCATGCGCGCTCCCATGGGCGTCAAAGTCAGAGGCCCCGACCTGGCGACCATCGAAAAAGTCGGGATGCAGATCGAGAAATTTCTGAAGGAGGTCCCCAGCGTGCAGCCAGCCGCGGTTATCGCCGACCGGATCGTCGGCAAACCGTATCTCGAGATCGAGATAGACCGCCTGGAGGCGGCCCGGTACGGCATACCCATCAAAAAAGTGCAGGAGGTGATCGAAGTCGCGGTGGGCGGTCAGCCGCTGACCATGACCGTGGAGGGGCGGGAGCGCTATCCGGTCCGAGTGCGGTACATGCGGGAGCTGCGCGACAACATAGAATCCCTGAAACGAATTCTTGTGGGGGGCGCCGCCGGGCAGCAGGTGCCGCTTGAGCAAGTTGCTGACATCAATTACGTCCGCGGCCCGCAGGTCATCAAGAGCGAGGACACCTTTATGATTGGCTATGTTCTCTTCGACAAGCGGGAAGGATATGCCGAAGTCGACGTCGTCGAGGATTGCCAGCGGTATCTTGATCAAATGAAGAAAGAGGGCGAGTTTGTCGTGCCCGAGGGCGTGAACTATAGGTTTGCCGGCAATTACGAGAACCAGATACGGGCTCAGAAAACCCTCTCCATAGTCCTGCCGCTGGCGCTGCTGATCATCTTTCTGATCCTCTATTTTCAGTTTCATTCGGTGCCGAACACGCTGCTGGTGTTTTCCGGGATCGTCGTGGCCTGGGCCGGCGGCTTCATTCTCATCTGGTTCTACGGGCAGCCCTGGTTTATGGACTTCACCGTGTTCGACACCAACATGCGCGATCTCTTCCAGATTCAGGCGATCAACTTGAGCGTTGCCATCTGGGTGGGATTCCTGGCGCTGTTCGGCATTGCCTCCGACAACGGCGTGGTGATTGCCACGTATCTTGATCAGACCTTCCGGGACCGAACCACAAAAGACAAGACCGACATCCGCGCTGCAACGGTCGAGGCGGCGCAGCGCCGCATCCGCCCATGCCTGATGACCACGGCAACGACGATCCTGGCTCTTATCCCGGTGTTGACCAGCACAGGGCGCGGTTCGGACATCATGGTGCCCATGGCCATTCCCTCCTTCGGCGGCATGCTGGTGGTCCTGGTGTCCGTCTTCGTGGTGCCGGTCCTGTACTGCGCCATCCAGGAGTTCAAGCTGCTGGGCGGCGGGAAAAACTGAAAAAGCAAGAAAGGAGGACCGACCAGTGCGTGGAGTTCGTGAATATCATTGCCGAGCATGGCCACACCGGAGAATCGGGCGACGGACGGGTTTTCGTCAGCCCGATTGATCAAGCGGTCAACATCCGGACCGGCGAGGAAGGTGAGCAGGCGTTGTAGCCTTCGTCGGAGTGCCATCTTTAGGGCTGTTGATTTAATGGAAATTGGAAAGCTCCAAATCCCTGCCCCTTGCCAGCTGTGTCCACAGAATTTGGTTGGATTCGGTCAGTTGAGTTCGCAATGGCTTTAGTATCAACGGGCATCCCTGCCTGTTGTGAAGTTCTCCGCACCCAGGATGGCCGCAGTACGTAAGCAATCCAACCAAATTCTGTGGACATAGCTTGCCAGACCACGCCCTATATGGATGATCCGCGCCGCTCATCCGGCTAGCCACTTGATTCGGGGCAGCCGGTTCGGCAAATCCTGGATCAGGCACTCTTTTCAACATGTAGGAAACGCGCATTGACAGCAACAATAACCGTCGAAAGAGCCATAAGTGCGGCGCCGGCCGCCGGAGATAGGATTACCCCAACGGGGTAAAGAACCCCGGCGGCCAAGGGGATGGCTATGACATTGTACCCTGTGGCCCAGAAGAGGTTCTGGACCATTTTACGGTACGTGGCCCGGGCCAGCTCCATGATGGCAGTTGCGTCCCGGGGGTCGGACTTTACCAGAACAATATCCGCCGATTCAATGGCGACATCCGTGCCGGCACCAATGGCAATCCCCACGTCGGCCTGCGTCAGAGCAGGAGCATCGTTCACCCCGTCGCCGATCATGGCCACGATCAGGCCGCGTTCCTGCACTTCTTTCACTTTGTCCGCCTTTTTATCCGGCAACACCTCGGCGAAATAGTCGTCCAGCTCCAATTCATCGGCGACCCACTTGGCGACGGCCTCGGCATCGCCGGTGATCATCATGGTCTGGATGCCCATCTCTTTCAGACGCTTCAGTGCCTCGCGCGACTCCGGGCGGATGATATCCGCCAGGCCAACGGCGCCGAGGATCGTTTCATCCTCAAGCACATAAACGACGGTCTTGCCATTTTCCGCAACCTGCCGGATTCTTTCGTCATCGGACGCAAGGTTGTTCTCCTTGAGATATCCTGGGCTGACGACCTTGATGTCGTGTCCGTCAACCTTGCCCTGGGCACCCTTGCCGGGGATCGCCTTGAATTCTTTGGGGGCGGACACGTTCAGCCCCCGTTCCTTCGCACCGTCGACAATGCCCTGAGCAATCGGGTGCTCGGACTGACTTTCCAGGGAGGCGGCCAGCGCCAGCAGATCGTTCTCATTCTTTTCGTTCAGCGGGATGACATTCGAGACTCCGAACCGGCCCTCAGTAAGCGTGCCGGTCTTGTCGAAAAGAATGGCGTTAACATGGCGGGCCCGTTCGAAGGCTGACCGGTCCCGGATTAGCAATCCGGCGGCGGCCGATTTCGCGGTGGACACGGCTACAACCAGAGGCACGGCCAACCCCAAAGCATGCGGGCAGGTGATGACCATGACGGTTACCATACGTTCCAGTGAGTAGTCGAATGCCGCCCCCAAAATCAGCCAGACGACCAGGGTTGTGCCGCCGGCACTCAGCGCGACCACGGTCAGCCAGAATGCCGCGCGATTGGCGATATCCTGCGTTTTGGACCGTGATGCCTGAGCTTTGCGGACCATCTCGATGACCTGCGACAAATAGGTTTCGTCACCGGTCTTTTTCACTTCTATTGTGACAGCAGCCTCGCCGTTGACAGCGCCGCCGATTACTTCCTCCCCTTCGCCTTTCTCCACCGGCTTGCTCTCACCGGTCAGCATGGATTCGTTGACGCTTGTGCGCCCTTCAACAACTTCGCCGTCGATCGGCACCTTCTCGCCGGGCTTGACCACGACGCGGTCCCCGGGCGCCAAGTCGCTGACCTGCACGTCTTCGGTACCGCCCGATTCCGTGACCCGGTGGGCCTCGGCCGGCATGAGTTGCACGAGGCTTTCCAGAGCGCGGGACGCTCCCATCACCGACTTCATTTCAATCCAGTGCCCCAGAAGCATGATGTCGATCAACGTGGCCAGTTCCCAGAAGAACACCTTACCCTGCAAGCCGAAGACAACGGCCGAACTGTAGACGTAGGCCACAGTAACGGCGAGACCTATTAGGGTCATCATCCCGGGGTTCTTCTCCCGCATTTCGTCAATCAGCCCCTTGAGGAACGGCCAGCCGCCGTACACGAAAATGATCGTGGCCAACGCCCACTGCGCATAGCTGTCTCCGGGAAATGCCAACGTTTTTTCAAGCCCGAGAAAGGACTGAATCAACGGTGCCAGAATCAGCACCGGAACGGTAAGCATCGTGGAAATCCAGAAGCGCCGACGAAAATCCGCGACCATCTGTGCGTGGTGGCCCTGATGGTCATGTCCGCCGCCGCCGTGGCTGGACCCGGCGCCACCGCCGTGCTCTCCGTGCCCGCCATGCTTCCCCTCCGCGCCGTGCTCGTCGGAAACGGAGGCGCCGGAGTTTTGGAACTCGTTCTTGCACTCGTCACTGCAGAAATACTGCGTCCTGCCGTCCTTTTCCAGCGTGACGGCGTCACTCTTGTTGATCTCCATTCCGCATGCCGGATCTTTTACTTTGTCAGCCATGATGTTGTCCTCCTACCGACGTTCGCTCCATATACCGCCGGTATGCATCTTCGAATTCGTTGATGGCGTCCTGTTCTTCACGCCGCGCCAATCTGCAATACATGCCTATGACAAACGGCCAAAGGATGAGGGTGGTCAGCGTCGGCCATTGAATCATGAACGCGAGGGTTACAACATAAATACCGGTGTATTGCGGGTGGCGCATGCGGGCGTAGAGGCCGCCAGTAACGAGCTTTCCCTCGCTCCGATAGACCTGTCCCCACCCGGTCATGATCAGCCAGATGCCCAGCACTGGCAGGATATTGCTGATAATCATCACGATAGCCCAGCCATTGCCCAGGCCGAGAGATGTAATCAGGTCACCCAGCAAATGTCCCGAAACATGGTCGAGCGGAATTTTCCACCCCATCCAGTGGGAGAGCAGATAGATCGTGAGCGGGAAGCCGTACATCTCGGTAAACAAAGCAATGACAAAGGCGATGAGTGCACCCCCGGAGCGCTTGCCCAGACGCGTCCGCATCGGGATAAAGCGAAAGATGAAAAACAAGCTCACCAGCACGACCGTGATCACCATACCCCAAGCGCCGTATGCGTATCCTTGGTTAGGCATTCTTCGTGTCCTCCTTGCTGAGCCCGAGCAGCATGCGCACTGTGTGGATTCATGGGGTTTTGCTCCCTCGTTTCCGCTGATCAAGAAGGTACTGCCTGGCGGCAAGAGCGGCCTTGGCATCTTCCCCCGCAGCGATGATGAGCCGTGTTATCTTTGCTGCGCGCCAGATATGTGTCCCGGCAGCCTTCCGAGCAGAAATATACGGTTTGGCCATGGTCCTCGAGGGTGACTGCCTCGGCCTCGCTCACTTCCATATTGCATATCGGATCTCCAGACATGCTTCGTCCTGCACTGAAATATTTCTGTCTTCCACCTAGCTTGCCCCTGCGGCGGAGAATTATCTGGTTTGGTTATCAAACTAGTCGTCTTTTGTGCCGGGAAAATACCTTTAACCATTCCGACTCGACCCTGCCCAGAACGGGTTCGGGCCGGATCTGGTAAGTGCGTCGAACTCGCCAGAGTCGAGGCAGTCGGTTCCACCCGTTGATGGTTCGTTGCGTTTTCGACGTCAATTTGAACTAAAACGTCGGCAGATTCGCACCGATTGACCGGGTGCGCCGATTTTTCAAGATAAGGAAGACAGTTTGTATCGAAGAATTTGAAATTCTTTATAACAGGTATGAGAAAACGATCACGATTGTTGCCCTCCCCGCGACAAGTATCCGCGGGGAGGACAGTATCGCACGCCTATTTCTCCTCTTCAGATTTTTCCATCTTCTCCATCATCATTTTCCGACACTTCATCCGCTTGTCATGCATCTTCTCCATCATTTCCGCCATTTCTTTCTCATCAATATCAATCTCGGACTTTGCGACCACGTCGAGATTTTCGTCATACTTGAGGAGCTTGTTGCCGATAACGACAATGGCGCCGCCGTCACTGGCCGCCATGACTTTGGGTTGCATCATGCGCCCCATCATCATGCCGCCGCCCATCATGGGCTTGTCCTTGTTCGTCATCTCCTTCTTCTCGCCCTGCATCATCATGTGGCCCTTTTGTTTGCCACCCATGTGCTCTTGGGCTGAAGCGGTGTACGCCATCGCACCGATTGCAATTGCTGCGACTGTAAGAAGGCTCATAGTCTTTTTCATCATTTTCTCCTCGTTTTTAGATTTCTTGGATTCATATCTGAATCCGTACTCCAGGACATCTTGCAGTTTTGCAACTTCATTCTATGCATTCCTCCTTGTTTGCTTGTGTGCTTGCCGTCCAGTAACTGGCAAACTGCGCTCATAACACTTAATATTGTAGCCCCATCTTTTGCTTTCGCGTATAGGGGATACCCTTAAAGCCGGCTTCGC
>CAZSBQ010000117.1:0-12077 GCA_964604795.1 uncultured Victivallales bacterium
TCTCGCCTGTACAACCAACCAAAGTAGTACGGGCATCCCTGCCTGTACAACCAACATGAGATGTTTTGTAGTATAGGCGTCTCGCCTGTACATCCAATCGAAAGTGTCACAGGCATCCCTGCCTGTACTGGCCGTTCGCATGTACAGGCAGGGATGCCCGTACCACTCAAATTAGCAATTCCACCCCTAAAAAACCGACATTTTATGGGCACAACCACCAAAATCTTTGTCCTGGACACCAATGTTATCCTTCACGACAGCAACTGCATCCACCAGTTTCAGGAAAACGACGTCGTTGTTCCGATCACGGTGCTCGAGGAGCTGGACCATTTCAAGAAGGGCAACGAAACACTGAATTTTCATGCGCGCGAATTCACCCGCACCCTGGATTCGATCAGCGGCGACCGCATCTTCGAGGAAGGCGTCGGGCTCGGGGAAGGGTTGGGGCGCATGATGCTGGCGCTCGAGCGGGATGTGCATCCCGACCTGAAGTTCAGTTTCGCCGATCCCAAGCCCGACCATCAGATTCTGAACATCGCCTACTGCCTCTCGAAGGACCATGCCGAGCGGCCGGTGATCCTGGTCAGCAAGGACGTCAATCTGCGCATGAAGGCCAAGTCCATCGGTCTGCTCGCGCAGGACTACACCACCGACCATGTCAAGGACGTGTCCGCGCTGTACGCAGGCCACCGCATCGAGGAAAATCTTTCCGATGAGGTGATCCGGGCTCTCTACGGCCCGGAGGGCGCGGTGGACTCCGCGGAACTGAATCTGGACAACGGCTTGCTCACCAACGAGTACGTCATCCTGCGCAGCGGCAAAAAGTCCGCCTTGGGCGTGTACGACGCCGGCGAGGATACGGTTCGCCGCGTGGACAAGGTTTCGGCCTACGGCATCAAGCCGCGCAATGCCGAGCAGACCTTCGCGCTGGACGCCCTGCTCGACAACGACATCCAACTGGTCAGTCTGTCGGGCAAGGCGGGAACCGGCAAGACCCTGCTGGCCCTGGCCGCCGCTCTGGAACGCAAGCGGAACTACCGGCAGATTTTCATGGCGCGTCCCATCGTTCCACTGAGCAACAAGGACATCGGCTACCTGCCCGGCGACATCCAGTCGAAGCTGAATCCCTACATGCAGCCGCTGTTCGACAATTTGGGCGTGATCCAGAATCAGTTCGCCGAAAACGATCCCAAGCACAAGCGCATCCGCGAGCTGATGGACGAGGAAAAACTGGTCATCTCGCCGTTGTCCTACATCCGCGGGCGCAGCCTGGTCGACATCTACTACATCGTGGACGAGGCGCAGAACCTCACCCCGCACGAGGTCAAGACCATCATCACCCGCGCCGGCGAAGGGGCCAAGATGGTGTTCACCGGCGACATCTTCCAGATCGACCATCCGTACCTGGACAGTCACTCGAACGGGCTCAGCTACCTGATTGCCAAAATGCAGGGGCAGAGCCTGTACGCCCACATCAATCTCGAAAAAGGCGAGCGTTCCGAACTGGCCGAATTGGCCAGCAACCTGCTTTGAAACGCGGGAGACGCCCGGCCATCACCGAAAACACAAGGAAACGTCATGCGAAAGTGCGAAGAAACCCCGTTCCATCACCGTCACGCCGGGATCGAAATCCGCAACGGATTCCTCCCGCCTGAAATTCCCGTTCACCGGATGCCGAGCCAAGCCGCCGAGCTGCCGCCCGTTCCGGTTCTGACGGACCTGCGAGGCGAGGAGATTGCCGAGGGCAGGCGAATCATCCGTGTGGGCTGCACCGAGACCGGATTTGTCATTCACGCCAGCATTGCGGAGTCCGCAATTGTGGTGGCGCCCGAGCGCGAGCCGGACGATCCGAAGTTTTGGCAACAGGACCACATAGAGTTCCGCGTGCTTCCCGATCCGGCACGGGATTTGGACCAGTCGCAGGTCGTCCTGGCCGCCAGCGGCAAGGTGCTGGTGAGCGGTCCCAACACCTGCTCGGACGGCGTGCTGTCGCAGATCGAGATGACCGACGCGGGTTGGACGCTCGAAGCCCACGTGCCGTTTTCCTGCGCTGGACTGCGGACTCCGCAGCCCGGCGACCGTATTCATGGTCTGGTGGCGCACTGTCGCTGGGGGGGCGGGTTCTTCGAACCGGCCAGCTGCACGGCCGCGCAACTGGGGTTCACCCACGCCGAACGCTTTGCGCAGTTTGTGATCGCGGCGGATGTCGGTCCGATTTCTTTGGGCACGATCGCGTGGCCCGTCGGATCGCTTCCCGCCGGAGCGGTCCGGCCCGCCGTGACCGTCCGCAACCACACGCAGGAAATCTGCCGAGGTACGCTCTCGGTGACCTGTGAAACCGCCGCCGAGGTGGATGCCCGGACCCAGTCCATTCCCTGCACGCTGACCCCCGGCGACAATGTGCTCGTGCCGTGTGTGACTCTCTCCCGCCCCCTGTACAGCCGCCTGCGCTTCCGCTTTGTCGATGACGGTGGGCGCGCTGCGGACCTGGGCGCGGTGACGCTCCGCTCCGGCGTGCCCAGACGGCACGGCATCGACGGCGAGACGCTCGCCCATCCGTACCTGCAGTTCAACGAGCAGGAGCTGGCGGAGCTGCGCGTCAAAGCCACTCTGCCCGCGTTCGAGCGCGTGGCTGCCGAACTGTCCCTCGATGACACCGACATGATGGACACGGATTTGCCCGCAACCTTTGACGAAATTTCCCTTGAGCTCACCCCGAAGCACGGCAACTGGTTTCGTGTGTGCCGCGAATCGCTGTTGCGCGACGGCGCCGGCGCTCGGCATCCCTCCAAGGCCCGCGTTTGGTCTCTGATGTCCGAGGAAGGCAGGGAGGCCGCCCGCCAGGTGGTCGAGTCGGTGAACAAGGACCAGGAGGCCGAAGCGCGCCTTCTCAAGTCGCTCAACGAGCTGTTGGCTCATCCCGATTTCTACGATGCCGAGGCGTTCGCCGACGTGTCCATGGATCCCGTCGCGCGCGCAGCACTCGAAGACCCCGCCCGGGAGCTGAGCGAACGCCAACTGTTTCTCAATAACCGCAAGGTGTTCCAGGGCGCCATCGAGTGCGTCAACCAATTCAACGTCGGATACGCCGGCAAGGCCGCGTCCCTGTTCGACAAGTGGGTGCTGTCCGGAGACGCCCGCGTGATTGATCTGGCAACCCGCCACCTGCGGGCGGCCGATCAGTGCATGATCCTCGATCCCCACATCAATCTGCACACCGGCGGGCTGTGCGGGTCCCTGGCTCTCGCGTACGACGCGTTCGCCCCGCACTTGGACGAGCCGTCGAAAGCTCTTTGGCTGAAGGTGTTGAAGCGCCTTCTGGACATCTATCTGGACTCTTCGCGGCACGGCAACTGGGACTGCGTCAGCATCCCCAACGCCAACTCCGTGGCCAACGGCGGGGGCGGCCAGTTGGGCCTGGCTCTGCTCAACGAGTATCCGGAAGAGGCGGCCGAGGCGGTCTGGTACGCCCGCCGCAACATCTGGAACTGGCTGGACTACTGCTGCGGCACCCGCGGCGGAAACACCGAAGGGGTGCAGTACTGGCAGTACGGCGCCTTCAATTTCCTGCGCTTCGCGCGCGCCCTCGAGCACGTGACCGGCAGCGACGACGGGCTGCTCAGCCACCCCGCGATCACGAAAACCCTGAACATGGTCCGCATGAGTTTGTCCAACGACGGCGCGACTCACGGAACCAACGACACCATCCCCGTGCCGGTCGGCGCACCCATCGCCTACTTCTGCTCGGGACGGTTCAATGATCGTTTAGGTCTGTGGTACGGCGACCATGCAAGCCGCACTCTCCGCGAGCGCCGCGCGGCCGGAAAGCCCGCTCCCTATACAAGCAGCGCTTTCTGGACGCTGCTCAACCGGCCAGGCGTGCCCGAATGCTTCGATCAGCCCGACCTGCCCACAGCCTATGCGCTCGATGACATTCACTACGGAATTCTGCGCTCGGCGCCGAACTTCGACTGCGCCCTGGTCGCCGGCATGAAGGGGTCCCGCGCACCCTACACCCACCACAACCAGCCCGACACGGGGGCCTTTTTCATCCATGTGCGCGGGGAGCGTCTGCTCATTGATCCCGGCTACTACAAAGACGATCCCAGCTGCCACAGCCTGCCGTTCATCGGCGGAGTGGCTCCGCAGCAGCCCGCCGCCACAACCGGGGTGCTGAGCTGCCGCGAGACGGATTCCGTCCGCGTGCTCTCCTGCGATGCAACCGCCGCCTACCGCGGTGCCGCCACCCGCGTGCTGCGTCATCTCGTGATGCTCGGCGACCAGGGACTGGTTCTGCTGGACGACATTGTCGTGCCCCCGGAACTGGATGGCGAAGTCGTCACGCAACTGCAGTGCGGCGGGCAAACACGCGAGCTGAATGATGGACGCACCGTGCTCAACCAGGGCGCAATCGCCCGCGTGCGCATCGATGCTCTCACGCAGCCCGACCTGCGGTTTGAGCTGAAGCCGGAACGCGACCTCAAGGATGTTCACTGGGGATATTCCCTTGCCGACTGCCGGCACTTTCCCGTGACTGCCGCCTACCAGGCGAACGCCGACCATCCCCTGGTCCTCGCGTTTCAGGATGCGGGCGAAGACGGCAACGCCCCCTCCGTGCGACACCAGGACGGGCGCTTGACCGTGTCCCTGCCCGCGGGACAAAGCGTCTCCTTCCTCCAATCCGCCCGCGGATGGACCCCCGACCTGTAAGGACCGATCACGCGTCACCAGGAGGAGCGCCGCAAGAGGGCAAGCCAGAGGTCGGGTTGATTTTTCCGGCCTCCGGCGCCCCGCCCCGTTGTCGAACATCAGAGAACCGGCCGCTGCTTTGGTCTTGTCAAGGTGGGGGGGAACGCTACATTGCTGCCATTATGCGACGGAATTCCGTCGGCAAGTCGAGCGCATACAAAGGTGCATTGAGCATGAGCATGATTTTTGAGCGAGGCGGGGCGGATGTGGAGATTTCCGACGCGGAACTTGACGAGGCGGTGTTTGCCGCTTTGGATGCGCTGGGCGACCGACGTCGAGTGATGGCGGTGCCGCCGGATTTCACCCGGTTCAACAGCCGGGCAGGCGACATCACCGGGGCGGTGCATCGGTACTGCGGGGAGAGGTTGACCGACATCATGCCCGCACTGGGCACCCATGCGCCCATGAGCGCTCCGCAGCTTGACCGCATGTACCCCGGCATTCCCCGCGAATTGTTTCGCGTGCATGACTGGCGCAAGGATGTGGTCACCGTCGGCGAGGTGCCTGCGGAATACGTCCGCGAGGTCACCGAGGGCATCTACGACAAGCCGTGGCCGTGCCAAATCAACCGTCATATCCGGGAGGGGGGACACGACCTGATTCTGTCTGTAGGCCAGGTGGTGCCCCACGAGGTGGTCGGCATGGCCAACCATGCCAAGAACCTGTTCGTCGGCACCGGCGGCTCGAAGGGCATCAACGAAAGTCACTTCATCGGAGCGGCCTACGGCATGGAGCGCATGATGGGGCGCGCGGACACGCCGTTGCGGCGAATCTTCAACTACGGCATGGAGCACTTCGCCTCGGACCTGCCTGTGGTGTTTTTTCTGACGGTCATCGGGCCGGACTTCGCAGGCAACAATGTGCTGCGCGGATTGTACGTGGGCGAAGGCGACGACGAATGCTTTCGCAAAGCCGCCGCGCTGGCCCGCCAGGTCAACGTCACCTTGCTCGACGAGCCCGTGGACCGGGCGGTGGTCTTTCTGGACGAGGACGAGTTCCAGAGCACGTGGCTGGGCAACAAGGCCATTTACCGCACGCGCATGGCCCTGGCCGACGATGCCGAATTGATTGTCATCGCCCCCGGCGTTCGCGAGTTCGGCGAGGACCGCGAAATCGACGTTCTGATTCGGCGCTACGGCTATCGGACGACGCCGGAGATCATGCAGTTCGTGAAGAACAACCCTGACTTGGCGGAGAATCTTTCCGCAGCCGCCCACCTGATCCACGGTTCCCCGGAGGGACGTTTCAACGTGACCTACTGCCCCGGGCACCTGACACGCGAGGAAGTCGAATCCGTGGGCTATCACTACGGCGACGTGGAGGCCATGACAGCGCGCTATCTTGCCGAAAACCGCCAAACGGGGTGGGCTACCCTCCCCGACGGCGAGCGCTTCTTCCACATCCGCAATCCCGCTCTCGGCCTGTGGGCCGCCAAAGAAAAGTTCGGCGAAGGATGACCTTCCCAACAAAAACCCTCCCGACTACGCCCAAAAGCACCCGACAGCACCCGACAGCATCCGGGAGCACCCGACAGCACCCGACAGCAACCGAAAACCACTCTTTCAATAGGAGAACAACGATGTCTGAACAACGACTGTCCGACAAGTTTTTCGCTCGCGGGCGCGACTTTCTCGGCTGTGAGGTGCCCTTTTTGTGCGGCGCGATGACCTGGGTCAGCGATCCGCGCCTGGTGGCGGCGGTGAACAACGCCGGCGGATTCGGCTGCCTCGCGGGCGGCAATACCCCATCCGACATTCTGGAGCAGCAGATTCACGAAACCCGCACGCTGACCGACCTACCCTTCGCCGTCAACCTGATCACGATCGCTCCCGTCTACGAGCAGCACCTCGAGCTGGTCAAACGCCTTGAACTGCCCTTCATCATTTTTGCCGGCAGCTTTCCGCGCAAGGAGGAGATCGCTGTGGCCAAGGAGCGGGGCGCGAAGGTGATGTGCTTCGCCTCGACGCTGTCGATCGCCAAGCGGATGATCCGCTACGGCGCGGACGCCATCGTGCTCGAGGGCATGGAGGCCGGCGGCCATGTCGGACACGTGAGCCTGAGCGTGCTGTTGCAGCAGGTCCTTTTCGAGGTCGATGACGTGCCGGTGTTTGTTGCCGGCGGCATTGGCACCGGGCGCATGTGCGCGCATCTGTTGCTGATGGGCGCTGCGGGCGTGCAGCTCGGCACGCGTTTTGCGGTCGCCGAGGAAAGCTGCTGTCATGACAAATTCAAGGAGCGGTTTCTGCGCGCGAACGCCCGCGACGCGGTCTCCACGCCGCAGTTCGACAGCCGCTTGCCCGTGGTCGCGGTGCGCGCACTCCGCAACAAGGGTCTGGACACCTTCTCGCAACTGCAACTGGAGCTGATCCAAAAGCTGAACAGCGAAGAGATCAGCCGGGATGACGCCCAAGTCGAAGTGGAAAAATTCTGGATGGGCGCCCTGCGGCGCGCCGTGCAGGACGGCGACCTCGAGAGCGGATCGCTGATGGCGGGCCAGTCCGTCGGGTTGGTCAGCAAAATCCAGTCGGTGCAGGACATCATCAAGGAACTCACCGATGAGACCGAGGCTGAACTCCAGCGCGTTCGCGACACCATGCTCCGCGCCGCTGGAAGCAGGGACGTGAAGGGTTGAGATTCGGAACGGCGGATGTACATTCCTCGCGTATGGTCGGGTATCCCTTCCTTCGGTCTGGATTTTTGATGTGTGACATATGACATTTCGCGAACTAACTGAACGGGCGGAGCAATACATCATCGAGATCGTCGCCGGCCGTTGCCGCACGCGGGGCGACCGCAGGGTTCGCGCGCTGCTGTTTTTGCTGTCCCGGTTGTATCGCAACGTGATTCAACTGCGGATTTCTCTGTACGAGAATCGAATTTTGCGCCAGCGGATGCTGGGGTGTTTGGTTGTCAGCATCGGCAATTTGACGGTTGGGGGCACGGGGAAAACGCCGGTGGTGGAGGTGTTTGCCAAGACGCTTGCGGCCCGTGGCCGGCGGGTGGCCGTGCTCAGCCGCGGGTATCGCAGCAAAAGCCGGCCTGTTTGGGGCAAGCTCTGGGATTTGCTGTTTCGGAAGAATCACGAAATCCCACCGAAAATCGTCTCCGACGGGGAACGGTTGCTGCTCAATTCCAAATCCGCGGGCGATGAGCCGTTCATGCTGGCCAGCAATCTCAAGGACGTGATGGTGCTGGTCGACAAGGACCGGGTGAAGGCAGGCAAGCACGCGATTCGGCACATGCAGGCGGACACCCTTGTTTTGGACGACGGTTTTCAGTATCTTAAGCTCAAGCCGCGCACCAATATTCTGCTGGTGGACTCGACGCTGCCGTTCGCGAATCATCATCTGTTGCCCCGCGGCCTGCTGCGGGAACCCATCCGCAACCTGCGTCGGGCGGACTACATTTTTTTGACCAAGTCCGAGGGCGCGTCGCGCCTGCGGCATCTGAAGCGGTTCATCCGCACCCACAATTCGCGCGCGGAAATCATCGAGTGCACCCACCAGGCGCAGCACCTGGAGGATGTGTACACCGAAGAACGGTTCGCGCTGGAGGAGTTGCGCGGTCGCCGGGTGGCGGCGATCAGTGCCATCGCCGTGCCCGAAAGTTTCGAGAAGTTTCTCGGCACGCTCGACGCCAATGTCGTGTATGCCGAGCGGTTCATGGACCACCACAGTTATCGGCAGCAGGAGATTATCGATTTTCTGAATGCGGCGGCCGCCGCCGAGGCGGAGATGATTGTGACAACCGAAAAGGATGCCGTGCGGTTTCCCAAACTCGACCGGCGGGACGTCCCCATCCGATTCCTGCGCGTGGAAATCGATATCCTCAGCGGCGAGGAGAGTTTTAACGAATGCATTGCCCGACTTTGTTTTCAGTAGTTCGATGCGCCCTGCGGCTGGGGGTGTTCTTCGCGTGGGTGGTTCTTGTCCCCGGTGTGCTTGGCGAGTCGACGTCCGAGGAGCGGATCGACCGGCTGCGCCAACTCGCGCTCGAAGCATTCGATGCCCAAGGGGCCGATGCGGCGGACGAAGTCATTCGGGAGGCGGTGCTTGCGGAGTTCGCCACCGAATGCGAAGCCCCGGTGCCGCCGGAGAGAGTGGTGGTCACCAGCGAGATGTGCAGGGAGAAGATGCAGGCCATGCTCCAGCGGAAGGCAAAGGAGAAGTTTCCCATGGCGGACGAGGATGAGCTGGCCGAGGAAGCGGCCAACCAGTATCCCATTCACCAGGTCGGGGACCGAGTCTCTATTTCCTTTCGTCCCAATCCGGTCCGCACCGTCAAGGCTGCCGGCGTCTATCAGGGCCGAAATGAAAAGTTCCTCAAAATCGGTTCCCGTTCGATCCTGATTCGCGATGTTCGCTCCGTGCCCGGCAACGAGGATGAGCTGCTGAAGTTTTTCCCCGACCAATCCCAGGAAAAACGGCGACAGTACATCGCTCGACGCAAGGCGGAGGTCTTCGCGCGGCGGGACCAGTGGAGAAAGGAACATCGCGATGAAATGCTGCGCATGGTGCTGGGCAAGCGGACCGAAGCCAATGAGGCGCGCGGTTATATCCTGCATCGGAATCGGTGGTGCACTCCCGAGTCGGTCCTGAACCGAATGGTGCCGGACCTGCGCAAGCAAGCCCGCGAGCGCGAGCAGCGGCGCGCGGTGACCGACCAAACGGATGACCACCCCGCCGGTCAGGTGCCGGCGGACAGCGAACCGACTGTGGCGGATGGCGACGAGCCGCAGCCACCGTCCGAAGACGCCGCCGTTGTGGACGGCGAAGCCGATGCCGGCCAAACGACCGAGGATGCGGCGGTGACGGATGCCGATGCGGCCACTGCGGACTCCGCAACGGAGGTTGATTCCTCCGGCGACAAGGAGAACGAGAGGACCGACGGAGGCGGGGAATCCGCTGCCGATTCTTCGCTTGACGAGGAAGAATCGACGGGCTCGCGGGCGGAAACCACCCTGGGAACGGGGGAGGGCTCGTCCGGGGCCAAGTCGGACGGGATTGCTGTTTTTCCGATTTTGCTCGTGATTGTCGGCGGGTTGATCGCGGTTGCGGCCATTTTGTGCTGGCCTGCGAAGGAGCGGGGCCGATACTATCCCGGGCAGGGGGGCGGGGCAATCCCGGACCCGCTCGCCCGATTCGCGGATGTGCCGCACGTGATCGGACGGTTCCCGAATCGCGAACGTGCCCTGAGCATGCTGGCCGGTGTCTCTTGTCTGTCCCTGTCGAGCAAGCCGGGGCGTGAACTGTCCTGCCGGTTGCCCCTCGAGTATGGGCTCGTGCACGATGAGAACGGCACCCTGCTGGGCTTCATTGCCGGACCGGCGTTCGAGTATCCCCTGTGGCGCGAGGCGAGGGATCTGCTGCATCGCTCGCGGGATGCGGAGATGCTGAGCGCGAAGCCGCCGTCGTCCGACGTGCGCTTGCCTCGGGCGGGGCCGGTGGCCGACGCGGTGTCCGAACTCGGTCAGTTTGAGGGCGATGAGCACGATCCGTCCTGCTACTGGCTGTTTCAGGCCAACACCTCCGAGGCGGCCAAAGCCTTCCTGAGGCAGGTGCGCGTCAACACCAACGGGTGGCATGTGATCGTGCAGACCCCGCAAGGGCATTGGGGGCGGGATGCGCGGGGGCTGTACCAGGAGTAAGCTGTTTTCCCGAAACGGCGGGTTCGCGACCAATGCGATTGACAACGTTCCGGCGAAAATGCCGACGGCAAAAGTCGACGTGCGGACCGATACCCCGCATGAATACAACATAATCCGCGAGAAATCAAGGAACGCCCATGGTATCGACATCCAAACCGAACATTCTTCTGATCACCAGCGACCAGCAGCACTGGGCCACGCTCGGAGTGCTCAATCCTGAAATTGAAACCCCGAATCTGGACCGCCTGGCGGCGCAGGGCGCATTGTTCACACGCGCGTACTGCCCGAACCCGACGTGCACGCCCACGCGCGCCTCGATAATCACAGGTCAGTATCCCAGCCAGCACGGCGCGTACAGCCTGGGAACGAAGTTGCTCGAGGACCGTCACACCGTCGGCGAGGACTTTCAGGCCGGGGGGTACCGAACCGCCCTGGTGGGCAAGGCGCATTTTCAGCCGCTGAAGGGGACCGATGAGTTCCCCAGCCTCGAAGCCTATCCCACCTTGCAGAATTTGGATTTCTGGCGCACCTTCCACGGCCCGTTCTACGGCTTCGAACATGTCGAACTGGCGCGCAACCATGTGGACGAGGGACACGTCGGTCAGCACTATGCCATCTGGATGGAGGAAAAGGGGCTGAAGAATTGGCGCGAGCATTTCCGTGCGCCGGGCGGCAGCGGAGAGGCGCAGCAGCACGATTGGACGATTCCCGAGCAGTATCACTACAACACGTGGATCGCCGAGCGCTCCTGCGCACTCATGGAGCAGTACGCCCGAAACGGCGAGAACTTCCTGCTCTGGTCAAGCTTCTTCGATCCCCACCCGCCGTACCTGGTCCCCGAACCGTGGGCGTCCATGTACGATCCCGCCAAGCTGACCGTTCCACAAATGGTCGAAGGAGAGCACGAGGACAGCCCCACGCTGACAAGGATCACCCAGGAAGTCGATCCCGACCTCTCGTCCTGGCGGCAGTCCGGATTCGGGTTGCACGGCTGCCACAGCCATCTGCACGACTGCGATGAGCTGGCCAAGGACATTGCCGTCTACTACGGGATGGTCAGCTGCATGGACAAGTATATCGGCGTGATCCTGGACAAGCTGGATGAACTGGGCATGACCGACGACACCATGGTGGTCTTCACCACCGACCATGGTCACTTTTATGGGCAACATGGGCTCATCGCCAAGGGGCCGTTCCATTACGAGGACATGATAAAACTGCCGTTCATCGCACGGTGGCCGGGCCAAATCCCGACCGGAACGACCAACGACAGCCTGATCAGCCTCGTCGATCTGCCGCCAACGTTCCTTTCCGCCTGCAGTCTGAATGTGCCGCACGCCATGACCGGGATCGATCAGCTCGAGGTGCTGCGAGGCAAGGCCGATCCCGACCGCGATCATGTGATCGTGGAAAATCGGCACGATGTGGATTCGGTGAACGTCATGACCTTCGTCGAGAAACGCTACAAGATTACGGTGTACTGCAGGGAGTCGTGCGGCGAGCTGTACGACTTGCAGGAGGATCCCGGCGAACTCCGCAATCTCTGGGATGTTCCCGAGTTCGCCGACCTCAAACAGCGGCTTTTGCAGCGTTTCGTGCAGGCGGAAATGGCCAAGGCGCCGGCACCCATGCCCCGTGTTTTTCACGCGTGAACGGCACCGGGCAGATATGTGCCCCGTGG
>CAZSBQ010000118.1:0-12034 GCA_964604795.1 uncultured Victivallales bacterium
CTGCGCCCGCGAAGCGTCCGCAGCGCCTCGCGACGGCCAACTCGCCCCAAATCCGTTTGCCGGAAGCCACTCGCCACCTGCGAAAAGGGTGATTGCACGGTCCCGCCGCGTCCATCTCGGAGCGAGCACCCAGCCCCCCATTTAGAATAAGACAGCTCTGATCGTGGCTGATTCGAGCCGGTTCATCATGCTTAACGCGTGCTACAGTATGCCATCTACGACATCACTCAGGCATAACGCTGTTAATATATCATTTTGCAGTACAGCTGTAATTTTATGCGTACTTTCATATCAAAGAAGGAATCGAGCAATCATGAAATGGTGTGACGCAACGAAATTTGGCATCCGCGGGCGCGGGTGGCCGGACGAGGATGCCCGATACGCTCGTCTGCCTACACGTGCACAGGCGGCGGTGACCGAAGCGGTGTGGCGGCTCAGTCGGCAGTCGACCGGGATGTACGTCGAGTTCGTCAGCGATACGGATGCCATCCACGGCCGCATTCGGCTGGTAAAACCGCCTGCGGACGGCCATGAATACATTAAATATCTCGACTTGTACTGCCGCGACGATGATGGGCGATGGCGCTGGGCCGGCGCGAGCAAGTTTGGAGTCGTCCCCAGCGGCGAGACCCCGGTCGTCGAAGGAATTCCGCGAGCGTCGCGACACTGGCGGTTGTATTTGCCGCTGACCTACGAGGTGAAGCACCTGGAAATCGGTGTGGCGGATGACGCCTCCGTTGAACCGGCCCCCGTGGATTCTCGAAAGCCCGTCGTTATGTACGGCACCTCGATTGTTCACGGGTGCGGTCACCTTTCCCGCCCCGGCATGGTCTGGCCGTCCATCGTTGGCCGCCGGTTGGATTGGCCGATTATCAATCTGGGGTTCAGCGGCAGCGCTCGCTGCGAACCGCCGCTCGCCGGGATTCTCGCCGACCTTGATGCGGCGGTGTTTGTCGTCGATCCGCTGGCGAATATGGGAGGGGGAAGCGCCTTGGTGGACAGGAACGCCGAGCCGTTCCTGCGAACGTTGCTCGGAGCCCACCCCAAAACGCCGTTGGTGATGATGGACGACCGCACGCACGCCGACGCCTGGCTGCGCCCGACGTACGCTGCGGCGCAGCACGAGAAACAGGCAGCATTCCGGGCCATTGCCGACCGCCTGTGCAAGGAGGGGTACCCCGTTGATTATATTCAGGGTGCGGAGCTTATCGGGCACGACGGCGAAGGCACCCGCGACGGCTCGCACCCGAACGATCTGGGTGCCATGCGCTATGCGGAAATTGTTGCGCCAAGGATCAAAAAACTCTTAAAAAACTAGTACTGTTGTATGAAGACTTGCAGAACCTTGTATGGTACCGTAATATCACGATTCGGCGGTTAAAAGTCAAAGTGGAATAGGCATCTCGTCGGTTCAAAACGGGGCATTTGCCAGCCTGTAGTACTGCAAAAGTCCGACACATAAACACTGACACCAGATTAAGCCTCATAGGAGAATCCGAATGACTCCGCGAGAAATCTTTCAGCGAACTCTGGAGTTCGACAATCCGGAGCGCGTGGCCCGCACGTTCATGCGCAACGACCTGAGCGATGTGGTCGGTGCCAATCCCACTGTGAAGACGCAGGCTACGCGCTGGCAACTCGTCGGCGACGAAGTATGGGAGCGCACCGATGAATGGGGCAACCAGTGGCGGCGCATCGATCCCACCTCCAAGGGCGAGGTGATTAAAGGCGCGCTAGAGACGCTTGACGATGTCGATTCGCTGGTTCTGCCCGATTACTCGAAACCCGAGGATTACGAGCGGGTGCGCGCCATGCGGGCGGACAAGCCCGACTACTACATGCTCGGCTGGGTGCCGGGCTTCACGTTCAGCATCGCCCGAAAAATGCGCAAGCTCGACCAGTATTTGATGGATTTGGTCCTCGACCGCGACCGCATGCGGGTGTTGCACGACCGCATTGACGACATGCTCGAAGACTATATCCGCAACTTTGCCCGCACCGGCGCCGATGCCATTGCGTTTGCCGAAGACTGGGGTACCCAGGCACAAACGCTGATCAGCCCCGAGCTGTGGCGCGAAGAATTCTTCCCGCGCTTCGAACGCCTGTGCGCGGCGGCCCATGAAGAAGGGGCCAAGGTCATCATGCATTCCTGCGGTGCCATTGGTGCAATTATCCCCGGCTGCATCGAGGCTGGCATCGACTGTTTTCAGTTCGATCAACCCGAGCTGCACGGGATCGACACCTTGGCGGCCTACCAGGAAAACGCCAAAATCTCGTTCTGGTGCCCAGTCGACATTCAACGGACCCTGCAGAGCGGGGATGAGGAGCGTATCCGTGCCGCCGCCCGCGAAATGCTCGACAAGCTCTGGAAGGGGCGCGGCGGCTTCATCGCCGGCCACTACCCCGGCGAGGAAGCCATCGGGCTCGATCCCAAGTGGCAGGACATCGCAGCCGATGAATTCATGAAGCACGGCCGGCGCGGGATTGCATAACCAAAGACTGCCGCTGCTCAACGGCACTCAATACTGGCTGGCGCTGACATGGCCGCACAGCAGCGGTCAGCTTGTGATCCATGCACGGCTCATAAGCGCGAGCGCGCCGTCTCAAGTTGGAGCACGAGGACTCGCGACTAGCGACGCGCGGTTCTTGAAACAACTCGCGAGTCGCGAGTCGCTGGTCGCTAGTCCTCATAATTTCAAAAAAAACAAAAAAAGGAAAAAACCATGGAAAACACCACCTCATTCTACGTATCCCCCGAAGGCAACGACAACTGGTCGGGGGGCCTGTACGCACCCAATGCCGAGCGAACAGACGGGCCGCTGCGAACACTGACTGCCGCGCAGGCCGCGGTACGCAAAACCAAAGAGCGGCTTGATAAACCAACGGAAATCCGCGTCGAGCTGCGCGGCGGTGTCTACGAATTGGACGAACCCTGGCGGTTCCACGCCGAAGACGGCGGCTTCGGACGCACCACCAACCGCAAGGCCAAAACCTGGCCGGTGACCTGGGCCGCCCACCCCGGCGAAACCCCGGTGATCAGCGGCGGTCGACGAATTGACGGCCCTTGGACCAAGGAAACGGTCAACGGCAAAACCGCCTACACAACCGCCGTACCCGCCGAACTGCTCGAACACGGCGACTTCACACAGCTCTGGGTCAACGGCGAACGCCGAGAACGCCCGCGTCTGCCCAAAAAGGGGCTCTGGCAGGTTGAGCGCGGTTTCCACGACGAATCCGACTTTCAGGGCCCAGGGCACAACAAGAGTTCGAATGCGTGCGTCTACCAGCCGGGGCAACTCCGCGCCGATTGGCACAACCTCAACGACATCCAACTGCATTTCTTCGGCTGGTGGATCGACCGGCACGTCAAAATTAGCGCCATCGACGACGACACCCGCACCGTCCACTTCGACCGCACCGCAAAGCTGCGCATGGAATGGTCTCCGGGCGACGGCATCGATTTCGTGGTCGAGAACGTCTTCGAGGCTTTGACCGAACCGGGTGAATGGTACCTGGACCGACGAAGCGGAAAACTCCACTACATCCCGATGACCGACGAGGACATCGAAACCGCCGAGATTGTTGCAGGCAAGGTGCAGCAGCTCGTCGACATCGACGGCGGCGGAAACTGGGGGCCGGCAGGGTAGGGCAACGAGGACAACCGCGGCGGCGGGGGCGGCTTCCTCCGCTTCGAGGGCCTGACCTTCGCCCACTGCGAATGGCGCCTGCCCGGCGACCAGGCCGGCGACAAGCAGGCGGCGGCGCACGTGCCCGCGGCCATCATCGTACGCCGCGCCGAAGGCTGCGGATTCCGCAACTGCCGCATCGAGCACATTAACACCTACGGCGTCGAACTGCGCGAGGGCACGGTCGAGACCACCTTCGAGCGCTGCACCCTCACGGATCTGGGTGCGGGCGGTATCCGCATCTGGCACGGCCGTCGGCGCAACGCGGTTCTCGACTGCGAGATAGGACCCGGCGGTCTGATTTTCGCCGCGGCCACCGGCATCCTGATCGGCCGAGCTACGGCCAACCGCGTCGAGCACTGCCATATCCACGACTTCTACTACACCGGCGTCTCCGCCGGCTGGAATTGGGGGTATGCGGAAAGCAACGGCTACGGCAACATCATCGAGTGGAACCATATCCATCACCTCGGTAAAGGTCTGCTTTCCGACATGGGCGGCATCTATCTGCTCGGCCACGCCGCCGGGACACGTCTGCGCTACAACCACATCCACGACATCGACTGCCGGCGCTACGGCGGCTGGTGCATGTACACCGACGAGGGCAGCACCGACGTACTGATGGAGTCCAATCTCTGCTACCGCGCCAACCGCGATCCCTTCCACCAGCACTACGGGCGCAACAACACCCTGCGCAACAACATCCTGGCCTACGGCGGCGATGCCGTGCTGGCCTACGGCAAACCCGAAGAACACCTGGGGCTGATCTTCGAGCAAAACATCCTGCTCAGCCGCGACACGCCCATCCTGTGCAAAGCCTCACCCGAGCGCTGGACGCCCGAGCAAACCATATTCCATCGCAATCTCTACTGGTGCGAGACCGACGCGGTCACCTTCGAACGCGGCACCATTGCCTTGTATGCCACCCAGCCTTTCCCCGAGGGCTTCGCCGCCGAAGCTCCCCGGTTCCAAGCGCTCGGCGACATTCCCGTCGCTTCCAAGCCGCCGTCCAGCGACGCCGACTGGCAGGCGGGGGCCAGGCGGGAAACCTTCGTCAATGCCTCCGGAACCGCCGAAGCACCGTCCGGATTGGCCGAGTTGCGGTTTCTGCGCTGCGGCGACGAGCTGTTCGTGCGCGGCAGCCTGCGCCGACCGGCAGCCTACAACCCCATGGAAAGCGCGGCAATCTGGAACCGCGAGCATATCGAACTGTTCCTAAAACCCTTTGCGGCCCTCGCAGCCATGGTTCAGATCGGCGTCGATTCCGCCGGCGAAACCGCCGTGCTCTGGCATGACTGCGACACGCCCGCGGGATTCGAGCTGGCAGCCCGCGTGAGTGAAACCGACGGCGGCTGGGAATGTGTCCTGCGCATCCCCGTTGCGACGTTCGCGAAGAGCGTGTCCGCGGATAAGGCCCCCGATTGGCGCTTCATTGCCGGATTCGCCGTCCCCGCTGAGCTGGGCGACTTTGCTTCCTGGCAAAAGCAGGGACACGATCCCGAGGGCATCGTTGCCGATCCCATGTTCGTCGATCCCCAAAACGGCGATTTTCGCCTGCATGAGGATTCGCCCGCATTCCAGCTCGGGTTCATCCCCTGGCCGGTCGAAAATGCAGGCATTCGCGACCGCGTCTGAACTCGGCCGAGGCGGACGGTGGCGTTTTTTTAACCGACGGTGGAGGCACCCCGCTCCGCTGTTCTACCCCCATTTAATAACACGGGAACAATCCATGGATCATCACAACATTGTTCTGATTATGGCCGACGACCTCGGGTACGGCGACCTCGGCTGCTTCGGCAGCGAAGAGATTGCCACTCCAAATATTGACAATCTGGCGCGGCGCGGTGTCACGTTCACCGACTTTCACTCGAACGGGGCGGTCTGCACGCCGACGCGGGCGGCACTGCTGACCGGACGCTACCAACAGCGCAGCGGCCTCGAAGGTGTCATTTACGTCAACGGACCGACCCGGCAGACCGGGCTGGACTCGCACGAAAACCATTGCCTGGCGCATTCATTGCGCAACACCGGCTACGCGACCGCGCTCTACGGCAAATGGCACTTGGGCTACCACGCCGACTTCAATCCCGTGCATCACGGTTTCGATCATTTCCGCGGCTATGTCAGCGGCAATGTCGACTACCATTCGCACGTCGACAACAGCGGCGTGGCCGACTGGTGGGACAACCTCGAACTGGTTGAAGAGGACGGCTACGTTACCGACCTCGTCAATCATCACGCCGTCGATTTCATCGACGCGCATCAAGACCAACCCTTCTTCCTGTACGTCTCTCACGAAGCGCCGCATTTTCCGTATCAGGGACGGCAGGATCCGGCCGACCGCTTTGTCGGCGGCAAGCCGCCGCATGACTATGACGCCTGGGGCTCGCGCCCGGACCGCAAGGCCGCGTACAAGGAGATGATCGAAGCTATGGACGAAGGCGTCGGCTGGATCGTAGCTAAACTGCGTGAGCGTGGTCTCGAAGAAAATACGCTGGTCTTGTTCTGTTCGGACAACGGTGCGATGGACGAATTCGGCTCGAACGGCGTCCTGCGCGGCGAGAAGGGCGATGTGCACGAGGGCGGCCATCGCGTTCCCGCTGCCGCCGCCTGGCCGGGGCGCATCGAACCAGGCACCGCCAGCCACGAAACCGTCATGACCATGGATCTGCTGCCGACCTTTCTCGCGCTGGCCGGTCAAAATCCCGCTGCCGCGCCGCAGCCCCTGGACGGAATCGACATCTCGCCGGCACTGCTCGAACAGAACCCGCTGCCCGAGCGCGACCTCTTTTGGCGCTACTCCGGCAAAGCCGCCATCCGCCGGAGCCGGTGGAAACTGGTCCGCACCGACGAGGGCATCGAGTTGTTCGACCTCGAAAATGACCTTCAGGAACAGCGCAACCTCGCCGCCGACCATCCCGAGCGGGTCGCCAAACTAGAAGATGCCTTGTCGGCCTGGGAACAAGACATCTTAAGCGGGACCCCCATCAAAGCCTGATTCCCTGATGGAACAATGGGAAAACAATGACTACTACGCCATCCAAATCGGACAACGCCGGCTGGGGACAGCTCCTGCGTTCGCCTGATGGGGTGCAACCGTTCGAGGCGCGCGAGCCGTTCCTGATGGGCATGCGCCACTGCGCCGTGCACCGCATGGGGCATACCCTGTTGGTCATCTATTCGCGTGCTGGCGACGCGCCGGAACGGCTGCTGGTCACCACCATCGATCTGTATCCGGATTGGCGCGATTGGCAGCCCGCCGAACCGCAGGAGCTGCTCGCGCCGGAAATGCCTTGGGAGGGAGTCGAGAACCCTGTCGAACCGTCGAACTTTGGCCCCGCCGTCGGAGTCCGCCAACTCCGCGATCCCTGCATCTTCGCCGATCACGACAAACTCTACCTCTACTACAGCATCGCCGGCGAAGAGGGCATCGCCGGAGCGTGCCTGCGCGTGAATTGAACCGCAGTGCAGGGAATGACTTCATGACTTCGTGACTTGGTGACGCCGAATGTCATTGCGTCACCGTGTCAACCCGGCGTCACGAAGTCACGACCTCACGAAGTCAAAAAAAAGAAGCTGAGAATGAGCAAAATTTACAACCAGAGCGGCGGGTGCCGGAAGCTGCACTCCTTCAACTTCGCCGCGATCATCCACCTGGGGACCATGAGCTTCTGCAAGCGCTACCTATACTGGAAGGACGATCCTCTCGGCAAGACGCTGGGACAGATGGTCGGGGCTTTAGTGTTCGATAGTCCCGTGTTCCTTGGTATTTCGTCTGTCGCCGGCGGAGGCTACTGTGCCGGCGGGGGGGTGTCCGTGAGGGGAATATCGGGGTTTTTGTCGCGGAAGTACTGCAGATGCCAGTCGCCGGGAAACAGCAGCGCGCGCCGTCCCCGTCCGTCGATGGCCACGTGCACGCCGTGGGGCAGGCGGAGGTCCTCGGGAGCGTCGGGGGGAAGCCAGCGGGTCAGCGTCCAGGGAGCGTTTTCGATGCGCGACTCGGCGCCGTATTCATCGCGCAGACGTTGCTGGAAGACTTCGAACTGGAGTGGTCCGACCGCACCGAGCAGGGCGGTTTTGCGGACGGAGTCGGGGATTTCGAAGTGCTGGACCACACCCTCCTGGAGAAGCTGGGTCAGCCCTTTGTGAAATCGCTTGTAGTCAGCAGGCGCCGGGTTGGCGAGATAGGAGAAGCATTCGGGGGCGAACTGGGGAATTTCCCGGTATTCGATGTCGGGATCGTTGGTCAGCGTGTCGCCGATGGCGAAGGATGACTTGCCGACAATGCCCACGACATCGCCGGGATGCGCCTCGTCGACGGTTTCCCGGTCCTGTCCGAACAGTTTGGTTGCGCTGCCGAGGCGGATGGTTTCGCCGGTGCGCGCGTGGATCACCGCCATGTTGCGTTCGAATCTTCCGGAAACCACCCGGATGAAGGCGATGCGGTCGCGGTGACGGGGGTCCATGTTGGCTTGAATCTTGAAGACGAAGCCGGAAAACGCGGGATGGTTGGGATGGACGACGCCGGCGTGTGTTTTGCGCGGCATCGGCGGGGCCGAGTAGTCCAGAAAGCCGTTCAGCAGCAGTTCGACTCCGAAGTTGTTCAGCGCACTGCCGAAATACACCGGCGTGGTTCGGCCCGCCAAAACCTCGTCGGGACAGAACTCCGCGCCCGCGCCGTCAAGCAGGTCGATCTCCTCGCTGACCGTGGCGAGGGTGTCGGGATCCAGTTTTTCGGCCACGGCCGAGTCCGAGAGTTCGGCCGTGAATAGGGGAGCGCGGTACGTGCCGCCGGGCGTGCGCTCGAAGAGGTGCGCCATGCGGCTGTTGCGGTCCCACACGCCCTTGAAGCCGAAGCCAGTACCCAACGGCCAGTTCATCGGGTAGGCGTCAATGCCCAGAACGGTCTCCAGCTCGTCCAGCAGCGCAAGCGGCTCCAGACTCGGGCGGTCCATTTTGTTGATGAAGGTGAAGATCGGCACGCCCCGCTTGCGGCAGACCTCGAACAGCTTGCGGGTCTGGCTTTCGATGCCCTTGCCCGCGTCGATGACCATGACCGCGGCGTCCACAGCGCTCAGAACCCGGTACGTGTCCTCGGAAAAGTCTCTGTGGCCGGGTGTGTCCAGCAGGTTGATGCGGAAGCCCCGGTAGTCGAACTGGAGTACGGTCGAGCTGACCGAGATGCCCCGCTGCTTCTCCAGCTCCATCCAGTCCGAGGTGCTGGCGCGCTGACTTTTGCGCGCGGTCACCGATCCGGCCAGGTGAAGAGCGCCGCCGTAGAGCAGAAACTTTTCGGTCAGCGTGGTCTTGCCCGCGTCGGGATGCGAGACGATGGCGAAGGTGCGCCGCCGGGCGACTTCCTTGCTCCGCGACGAAGATTGGGTTGGATTTGCCGGTTGGCTCATATGGAAAAGGATCGTGTGGCGATGCGGGGGTTGAATGAGAATGGAGGCGGGCCATTCATCGGCGGATTCGGACGCGCAGCGGATTCAATCAAACGTTGAACAGAAAGTGGCAGACGTCGCCGTCGCGCATGACGTAGTCCTTGCCCTCCACCCGCAGTTTGCCCGCGGCGCGGATGGCCTGCTCGCTGCCGTGTTCGGCCAGGTCGTCCACCGAGTGCACCTCGGCACGGATGAAGCCGCGCTCGAAATCGGTGTGAATGACCCCGGCGGCCTGAGGAGCGTGCGCCCCCTGCGGAATGGTCCAGGCGCGGATTTCCTTGGGGCCGGCCGTGAAGTAGCTCTGCAGCCCGAGCAGGCGGTAGGCCTCGCGGCTGACCGTTTTCAGGGCAGGCTCGGTCATATCGAGATCGGCGAGCATTTCATCGCGCTCTTCCGAGGCCAGCTCGGCGAGTTCGGACTCGATCGAGGCGCAGATGCGGACGACGCCCTCGCCGCGTTCCTCCGCGAACTTCGCAACGGCCTGGGCGGCCTCGGACTCGCCGTGGATGTCGTCGTCGTCGACGTTGGCGACGTAGAGGCTGTGCTTGGCGGTGAGCATGTTGAGCTGGCTGTAGGCCCGCTGTTCGGCGGGCGTGTTGAGCTGCAGGCCTCGCACGGGCTGTCCGGCTTCGAGGTGCTCGATGCATTTGTCAAGGACCACCAGTCGCAGTTCGGCTTCCTTGTCGTTTTTGCGGGCCTTGGCGCGGGTTTTCTCGCGCGTGGCCTGGGCGGACTCCAGATCGGCCAGCATCAGCTCGGTCTCGATGGTTTCGATGTCGCCGACCGGGTCCAGCCCGCCGTGCACGTGCGTGACATCGGGGTTGTGAAAGCAGCGAACAACGTGAAGGATGGCGTCCACCTCGCGGATGTTGGCCAGAAAACGGTTGCCGAGCCCCTCGCCTTTGCTGGCACCCTTGACCAGGCCCGCGATGTCCACCAGTTTGAGGATGGCGGGAATGACTTCCTTGGTTTCGATATGGTTGGCCAGGGTGGCCAGCCGGTCATCCGGCACGGCGACGATGCCGGTGTTCGGCTCGATGGTGCAAAACGGGTAGTTGGCGGCGTCCGCCCCCGCATTGGTGAGGGCGTTGAAGAGAGTGCTCTTGCCGACATTGGGCAGTCCGACGATTCCAGCTTCCATTGCAGTGATGTGACCTTTCGGGGTAAAGGGGTTTGCCGCCGGCTCGACGGCGGGATTCGGATGATGATGTTCGCGTGGCTGTCTACCGCATCTGCTCGAAGGCGTGGGCAGCCTGCAGCAGACGGGACTCCTCGAGGGCCGGCGCCATGAGCTGAAGCCCGACCGGCAGACCGCTCGCCGTGGTCCCGCAGGGCACGCTGATGCCGCATATGCCCGCCAGATTGGCCGGAATCGTGAAGACGTCCGCCAGGTACAGAGCCAGCGGGTCGCTCATGCTGCCTTTTTTAAAGGCGGGCGTCGGCGCGGTCGGGCCCAAAATGACGTCGCAGGACTCGAAGGCTTGCGCGAAATCCCGGCGGACAAGCGTGCGGGTTTTCTGGGCCTTCAAATAGTAGGCGTCGTAGTAGCCGGAACTGAGCACGTAGGTGCCGAGAATGATCCGGCGCTTGACTTCCTCGCCAAAACCGCGGGCGCGGCTTTTACGGTAGGTGTCCAGGAGATCGGCAACGTCGTCGCCGGTCGCCCGCGCGCCGTAGCGGATGCCGTCGAAGCGGGCGAGGTTTGCGCTCGCTTCGGCTGTGGCGATGATGTAATAGGCCGCGACCGCGTACTTGGTGTGGGGCAGGGCGACATCCACGAGGGTGGCGCCGTTGGCTTCGAGTTTCGCGGCGGCAGCCTCGACGAGCGAGCGCACTTCCGGATCGAGACCTTCCGCCTGGAAGTATTCGGTCGGCATGCCGATGCGCAGATTCTTTGCGTCCGCATGTTCGAGCGCTTCCAGGTAGTCCGGCACCTCGCGGTCGAGCGAGGTGGAGTCGTACGGATCGACGCCGGCGAGAACCCCCAGCAGGATGGCGGCGTCGCGAACATCGCGGGTGATCGGGCCGATTTGGTCCAGCGACGAGGCAAAGGCGACCAGCCCGTAGCGGGACACGCGCCCATAAGTGGGTTTCAGACCGACCACGCCGCAGAACGAGGCAGGTTGACGAATCGATCCGCCAGTGTCCGATCCCAGGGCGGCGACGGCCATGCCGGAGGCGACCGCCGCAGCCGATCCGCCGCTCGATCCGCCCGGCACGCACTCGATATCATGCGGATTGGCGACCGGCCCGCAGGCGCTGTTTTCGTTGGCCGATCCCATGGCGAACTCGTCCATGTTGGCGCGTCCGCAGGGAATGAATCCGGCCGCCTTCAGACGGGCGACCGCCGTGGCGTCGTAGGGGGCGGTGAAGCCGCGCAGGATGCGCGAGGCGCACGTGCAGGGTTGCCCGTCCGCGGCCATGTTGTCCTTGATGGCGACGGGAACGCCCTCGTAGGGGCTGCGTGCCTGGCCGTCGGCGCGCAGCCGGTCCGATTCCGCGGCGGCCCGCCGCACGGCTTCGGCATCGATATGCACCAGGGCATTCAGCTCGGGATTGCGCAGTTCGCAGGCTTCCAACTGTTCGGCGCACAGGGTTTGCGCGTCGGTCGCGCCGGCTTCAAGCCGAACACCCGCTTCGTGAATTGTCGGGGCGGGAAAATCAGTCATCAGGCACCCTCCTGCCCGGGCAGAATGGCGGGGACGCGGATGGCGCCTTCGTCGGTGGCGGCCGGCGCGTTCTCCTCCACGCGTTCGGTGGCCAGGCCGGGGCGGACATCGTCCTCGCGGTAGATGTTGGTGACGGGGAACGGATGGGCGGTGGGCTCGATGCCGTCCACGTCGAGACCGTCGAGAAGACGCACGTAGTCCACCACCGCGTCGAGTTCGCGCTGATAGCGTTCGG
>CAZSBQ010000119.1:0-11962 GCA_964604795.1 uncultured Victivallales bacterium
GCTTTCCAGCCGGTGGACATTGGGACCAACCGTGGCACTGGCTTTCCAGCCGGTGGACATTGGGACCAACCGTGGCACTGGCTTTCCAGCCGGTGGACATTGGGACCAACCGTGGCACTGGCTTTCCAGCCGGTGCGTGGGATGTTGACTGAACATGCCGGGTAGGAACCGGAACCGGCACACACTGCATGCGGGGCGATTTGCCGGTGTTCCGCCTGCGGCGGAAACAATAATTCACTGCTCCGCCTGAAAGGCAGAGCCACGAAATACAGAGCCACGGAAGGCAGAGCCACGGACGGCAGAGCCACGGAAGGCAAGACTGCTCCGCCTGAAAGGCAGAGCCACGGAAGGCAGAGCCACGAAGTTTGGCCGAAGGGGGTAATGGATGCCAGACGAGCTTCCAGCATTTTACGGGCTGGACCCCGCCAAGGCGGTGTACGTTTACCAGCGTGACTTGCCGCACTTGCGGCAGGAGGGGGCCACATACTTCGCAACCTTCCGTCTGGCGGATTCGATTCCGGCTTCAAAGATTCGCGAGTGGCAGCGCGAAAGACAAACGTGGTATCATGCACATGGCTTGACCGGGGAGTTGACCGCAGAGCAATGGCAGGAAGGATATCAAGCCATTCCGGAAGTCGAAAGGGAAGCCTTTGAGCGTCGGGTTGCGCGACAGCTTTTTGTTGAGCTTGATGCCTGCCGCGGCAGTTGTCTTTTGAATGACAAGCATCATATGGCTATCGTCGCCGATGCGTTGAAGTTTTTCGACGGCGAACGCTGTCGGTGTGGCGACTTTTGCATTATGCCGAATCACGTGCACTGGTTGGTCTTGCCGTTGCCGGGACACGAACTGGAGGATATTCTCGGTTCCATTAAAGGGTATACCTCCCGACTAATCAACGCGCATTTGAAACAAGCGGGGCAAATTTGGCAGCGAGAAAGCTACGACCGGCTGGTGCGCAATTCCTCCGAACTTTTGCGGATCCGCGAATACATAACAAACAATCCCGCCAAAGCCAAGTTGCCGCCGGAGGACCGAACATGGCGCTGCCTCTGGCTTGATTCCGTGCAGGCAATCAATCTGGATACATAACCAACCGTGGCACTGGCTTTCAGCCGGTGGACATTGGGACTCAACCGTGGCACTGGCTTTCCAGCCGGTGGACATTGGGACCAACCGTGGCACTGGCTTTCCAGCCGGTGCGTGGGGGGCTGATTGCACATGCCGGGCAGGAACCGGAACCGGCATACACTGCATGCGAGGCGATTTGTCCGGTGTTCCGCCTGCGGCGGAAACAAAAATTCACTGCTCCGCCTGAAAGGCAGAGCCACGAAGGGCAGGACTGCTCCGCCTGAAAGGCAGAGCCACGAAAGGCAAGACTGCTCCGCCTGAAAGGCAGAGCCACGAAAAAGCCCCCCGCCGGAGACCGGCGGGGGCTTTTGGTTGGTTTATAGCCGTTCCAATTGATCAGCAGCCGTAGCGTGCGGACTCGTCGAGGATTTCCTCGATGCGCAGCAGCTGGTTGTACTTGGCGATGCGGTCGGTGCGGCTCATCGAACCGGTTTTGATCTGGCCTGCGTTGACGGCCACGGCGATGTCCGCGATGGTGGTGTCCTCGGTTTCGCCGGAGCGGTGGCTGACCACGGCGGTGAAGCCGGCCTTGTGCGCCATCTCGATGGCGTCCAGGGTTTCGGTCAGTGTGCCGATCTGGTTGACCTTTATGAGGATGGAGTTGCAGGCCTTCTCTTCGATGGCGCGCTGCAGGTAGGAGACGTTGGTCACGAGCAGGTCGTCGCCGACGAGCTGGCATTTGTCGCCGATCTTTTCGGTCAGGATTTTCCAGCCGTCCCAGTCGCCTTCGTCCATGCCGTCCTCGATGGAGTCGATGGGGTATTTGGCGATCAGTTCGGCCAGGTAGTCGGCCTGTTCGGCGGATTTGCGCTGTGCGCCGTTGTCGCCTTCGAACTTGGTGTAGTCGTAGACGCCGTCTGCGAAGAACTCGGAGGCGGCGCAGTCGAGGGCGAGCGTGACGTCCTTGCCGGGTTTGTAGCCGGCCTTTTCGATGGCCTTCATGATGGAGTCCAAGGCATCCTCGGTGCCGTCAAAAGCGGGGGCGAAGCCGCCCTCGTCGCCGACGGCGGTGCTCAGGCCGCGGTCGTGAATGACTTTTTTGAGGTTGTGGAAGACTTCCGCGCCCATGCGCAGGCCTTCGCGGAAGCTCTCTGCGCCGATGGGGCGAATCATGAATTCCTGGAACGCGATGGGGGCGTCCGAATGCGAGCCGCCGTTGACGATATTCATCATCGGCACGGGCAGAGTCTTGGCGTTGACTCCGCCCAGGTAGCGGTAGAGAGGCATTTCGAGCGCCTTGGCCGCCGCGTGAGCCGTGGCCAGAGAGACGCCCAGAATGGCGTTCGCACCGAGGTTGCTTTTGGTGTCGGTGCCGTCCAGATCCAGCATGGCCTGATCGATGGCGGGCTGGTCGAGAGCGTCCATGCCTTCGACTTCGGGGAAGATTTTTTCGTTGACGTTTTCCACGGCTTGGAGCACGCCTTTGCCGAGGTAGCGCCCCTTGTCGCCGTCGCGCAGTTCAAGTGCTTCGTTCTCGCCGGTAGAGGCGCCGGACGGCACGGCCGCTCGTCCGATGATGCCGCTTTCCAGCATGACTTCCACTTCCACGGTCGGGTTGCCGCGGCTGTCGATGATCTCGCGCGCCACTACATCGTAAATCGTCGTCATAATTGCTGTTCCTTCGTTGTTCTGATTGGGAGAATTCCTGAAGTCCGTGCGGACCTCCGGGCGTATGCGGGTACTGTATCTTGTTTTTGCGCGGTTGCATCCCGTTCGTCCGCAAGTCTTCCGTCGCGCATTATTCGGCGCTCTTCGCCGGTATGGGGTAGGTCCACAGCGCATCGCCCGCAAGTACGGTTTTGTCGAAGTTCGGCCCTTCCCAGTAAACAGTGATGGCGGCACCTCCCTCCCCCTGGAAGTGTTCCACGCGAATGGGGTGGAGCCCGGCGGTCAGCTCGATGGTGCCGCTTACGGATTTGACCCCATGATAATTCCAGTCGTCGATGATCAGTTGCTCGTTGACCCACATCCGCTGCCCGTCGTCGGACGCGGAGGTGAAGGTGTATTTGCCTTCTTCGGGGATCGCGACGAATCCGGTCCAACGGCACGCGAAGTTGCTTTTTCCCTGAGGGAATTCGGGGAGCGCCAACTCGATTTTCGGATCGATGTGTTCCTCGGCGAGTTCATTGAAGCGATCATCGGATGGACCTCGGTAGTAGTGGCCGTGCAGGCCTCGGATGAGAGGGACGAAGGCGGTGTCTTCACGAATCCAGTCCGGCAGTTCGCCGGTTCCGGATTGGATGAGTTTAAGCACGCGGTCCTTGAGCGTGGGCACGGCTTCGGCATCGCCCACCAGCTCGCCAAATCGTTTGTCATCCTCGTTGCTGAGCTGCTCGTATGCCTTGTCCAACAAGGGAATCAGCGGGGTTGCGTCATTCATCTGCGCCGACACCACGACTTCGTATGCTTGTGGCCAGAATTCCGCATCGATTTTCGCGGTGTTGGCGTTCAGCAGTTCCAAAATGCCGTCCGGGAGCATCGGCTCGCCGGAGCGGCGGAATGCGGTGAGAGCGAAGTCCGCGATTTGGTTGATGTGCGCTTTGCTTTCCCAGGCGCCCTCTTCCTCCGCCAGCTGGACCAGGTCGTCTGCGATCTCCGCACCTGGTTCGCGGATGACTCGTTCAAGGGCGGAGTCCATCCATTTTTCGTCGTTCTGTTCGACAAGCAGCTGGGCGGCCTCCTCGGCAACGGGTGGTGCGGCATCGCGGACGGCCTTGCGCAAAAGGATGGCGCCTGCGCTTGTGCCGCCGCGAAGTTTTCTGCGCGCGAAGGAGCGGACCGACGGATTGGACGAAACCAAGTTGTCGATGGCTCGATCCAAGCCCACCGCATCGCGCTGCAGACGGCGCAATTCCACCTCCAGCTCCTGCAGTTGTCGGCGTTCACCGCTCGATTTCCTTTGATTTTTGAGTTTGCGCAGCTCCTGCAATGCCTGGGAGAATTTGCCTTCGCGACGCAGGTTCAGGACCGCCGCCAACCCCTTGTCGGTTGTTCCGTTTTCGTCCGCGGTCTTCTTGTCCGACTGGGGTTTCCCCTTGGCGGCTTCGTCGCCGTCGATTTCGCCGTTGTTGTTGGCCGCGGAGTTTTCGGCAATTCGAAGCGGGGGATCCGATGGAGTCCGGGGCTGCGCCCGTTCCGGCTCCTGATTTGTTTGGTTTGAACTCTCGGCGGCTTCCTGCCGTTCCTCCGGATCGGCAGCATTGGCCGACGGTTCCATTTCAGCCGTTGCGGTCGAACTCGGCGGGGAGTCGGAAGAATCCGAACCGCAGCCCGAGGCGAGAAGAGTGGCCAGCGTCACAGCGGGCAGCCAATTGAACATCCGTTTCATCATGATGCTATATCCTTCGGGTTGTGCGTGAAATGTGATGCGCGCCAGCCAAGCACCCCGGAACTGCCGGCGTGGACGTGAGCGGAATTTTTGTCGTTCAGGGCACAGTTTGCCGACGATGATGGCAGTTCACCGCCAGGCCTGGTAGATATCCTGGAACTCATTATCCGGGCGCGATCCAGGTAATTTGGCACCTTCCGACTCCCTTGCTAATCATCGATGACTTTGGGGAAGACGTGTTCTTCGTTTTGGTCGCCAATGTTTTCCCACTGGAAATAGATGCCCCAGGCGCGCCCGCTTTCGGTGGCGAGTTCAATCGTGACTTCATGGGTGCCCGCGGAGAGTTCCAGAGTTGCGACCGTTCGTGCCGGTCGCGCGGGATTGATGAGCCCCGGTGTGGTCTTGACAAGTTGCCCGTCCAGGAACAGGCGAATGCCGCCGTCGTGCCCCAGAAGAAGATTCCAGGTGCCCGGTGATTCGACCTGGAAACGCCGGGCCAGGTACACATAGCCATCCTCGTTTCCAGTCTGCGGCTGAATATTGACGAACGCGTCGCCGGTGGGGGCTTTCACGGTCTTCCACTTTACATCGCTTTCCAGAGACGGGCATTTTTTCTGGCGCGATTCAACAGCATCCGACGAAAATACCGGCGACATTTTCCAAGAGGTCACGAATGGCGACATTCCCGGTATCTTGGCATTATCCGGTGATTGCTGCGCCCAGCGTTTTTTCATTGCCAGCATCTCGTTGGTCAGTTCGGCTTCGTTTGGAGTGATTTGCCGATTCTTGTCATGAAGCCACTCATTGAAATTGTCGCGCTTGACCGGCAGGCGCTTCTCCACGGGCGGCACGTTCAGAGCGGCTGCGGGCTGCTCGGCATACCAGTACGCGACGGAACTCATTTCGTTGCGCAGGTGGTTGCCATGGCCGTGTTCGATCGTGACTTTAATTTCCTTTTCGAAGCGTATAGGGTTTTCCAGGTGATGCACGTAGCTAGTCTGATATCCGCCAGTGTCCTGTTCGTGAATGGACGTGCCATTGCGCAGAAACGCATTCGGCTGCATGCCCCAGGCCTGGTTCAAGTAGTCCTCGCTGCCGGTGCCGTGAAGGTCCGGCGGCCATTTGTATCCATCCACCCAGATCATGTCGTCGCCTTCTCCCCACCAGGTTCCCTGGAAATTGGTGACCGAAAGGTTGCAGCCGATGTAGTGGCCGCGCCCTGAAGTGTCGAGGATCACATAGTTGTTGTTCCAAGCTAGTCGTTCCGTGTTGGCAATGTCGGCTTCCGGAGTGTTGACCGGGATTTCATGCCCCCAGCCGCCGAACGGATTGGCACGACGAAATTCGGCATGGAAATAGCCGGCGCCCGCTTCGGGGCGGGAGTGGGTTTCATAGTCCACGTAGAAATACTGATTGTGGACTTGGTCGCTCTCGTTGACCAACTCGATCACGGCTCGCTCGGAGAAGGGCATGCAGACATAGCTGTTGAGGGCGCATCCCTGATTGAACCGATTGTTGTTGCTGGTGGAGGCGGTGAACAGAAACGACTGATAGCTGTTGACAATGCCATGTCCCAGCCCGAAGAAATCGCCGAGCGGCACCAGAACGCTGGGGGCCGCCGCATTGTCCCAGGTGATTCTCAGCAGACATTTCCGGTAGTGGTCGGCCTGGGTCATCCAGATGTGGGTGATGGCGCCGGGACCCTTGATGTCGGCCAGCACCTTGCTTTCGCCGGGCTCCAACCGCCACGAGTCCGCGTTTCGACCGCTTTGGTCCCAGGACGACACTCGCCCGGTCCTGCCCGGTTTGATTGCCGTCAGTTTTTTCGATGAGAGCATTTTCAGGCAGCCTCCGAACTGTTCGTTCTCATTGCCGGTGTATGCAAGTCCAATATTAGCAGGTACTTTTCGGGTTATTCGTGGCGCAGGTCGGCGAGCAGTTCGCCGCGGGTGTTTCTCACTGCGGCGTGGACAACCCAAAAGAGGGCGGCGACCGTTAGGAGAGCGAGAATAATTCCCGTTGATGTCCAGGGAATGCGGCTGCCGCCGCGAATCAGGGGAGGAAGCATCCCCGCAGCGGTGCCTGCCAAGGCGCACAGCAATCCGGCGGCGGCCAGGAAGAGATGCTCCCAGATCAGCATGGCGCGCACTTGCGTGCGACTGAATCCGACCGCCCGCAGAATCGCAAATTCCCGAATGCGCTCGGCGGTATTGCGCGAAACCACAATGGCCAGGCCCGCAGTTCCGATCAGAACACCCAACCCGCCAAGCACGAGGAATATGCTCAGATAGGTGTTTTGGACGGCCAGGAACGCCTGAAGACGGTCCCCCGCCGGGGTCAGCACCAGTCCCCGATCTCCGTAGACGCGCAGGATTTCGGAGCGGGTGCGTTCGCGGTATTCCTCCGGCACCTCGACGAGCATGGCGCGCATGTCGGCGGTGTTGGTGAACCGGTGCCGCAGGGTGTCGCGGTGGACAAGGATGCTGCCCTGGAATATCGAGTTGTCGATGGCGCCCACGAGTTTGACGCGGAAGGTGTTTCCGGATTCGTCGGTGTAGGAGATGGTGTCGCCCACTTTCTTGTTCAACCCCCATTGGATAGTGGCGCTGTCGGCGATGCCGGGAACTGCGTCGTCGTCGTCGAGGGGGACGTTGAGAAGCTCCCATGCATTGGCGGGTTTTGGCGTTCCGTCGTCGTTGTTTGAATTGCCCGGTCGATCTTCTTGGGAGGGGATGGGACCAACGGTTTCCCGGAAGCGGAAGGCGTGTCGGTCGGCGAGTGCGGCGGGATTGACGCCGAGGAGGCGGGGGGTGTTCACCCGGTGGAGGTTGAGGCAGTTGGCCTGTTCGGTTCCCTGGGTGAGCAGCGGGATAATGTCCATGCGCCGATGCAGATTTTCCGGCAGCTCTCTGCCGTCGGCGAGGTTGTCCTCCGGGTCGATTCGGGTCAAATCCATGGCCAGGGCGGATTCGCCGTAGAAGGCAAAGCCGCCGGTTCCGGCTTGGCGGAGGTGGGCGTCCGCTCCGGCCAGCTGGCGGTTTCCCCCCACGGCAAGAACCAGGAACACGCCGCAGCCCAGCATGACGACTGTGGCCATCGAGCGCCAGGGCCGCCGGCCCGCGTTTCGCCACCCCATGCGTCGAAGGTTGATGTCGGTGCCGTAGCGCCGGTGCGTCAGCCGGATCAATTGGGCATGGACGATGCAGAACGCCGCCAGCAGAGTGAGAGCGCCGCACAGGAAAAACGTGAGTGTGGTCTGGCTTCCACTCAGGTTGCCGAGTCCAATGAGGGGCAAGTTCAGGACTGCGCCCGCGGCAAGCAGGACGGCAACGATATAGAAGGGGAGGGAGGAGCGTCGGCTCAGGCGAATCGGTGCCGCTCCTTCATGATGCAGCAGGTTGATCAGCGGTGAAGAGGTGGTGCGCCGTTTGGTGAGCACTCTCAGAACCAGCCACGATAAAAGCAGCGTAACTCCGGCGCCCCAGGCAAGCGCCTGCCAGCGAATCCAGGGGACCAGGTGGCTGGTGCCCACGACATCCCGCCAAATCGTGGCGAGACCGGTCAGGACGAGGACGTTGTATGCGGCGCCGGCGAGTGTGCCGGGGAGGATGCCGGCCAGCGCCAGGACCATGCCCTCGGTCCGCAAAAAGCGGCGAATGCGCCGGGCGGGGAAGCCGAGGGCGCGCAGGAGCCCGGTCTGGCTGTCCCGCTGCTCCACGGTAAACACGAACAGCAGGGCGACAAGGACAAGCGCGGCGACTAGCAGAAAGAAGCTCATTCCGAGAAAGAGGTGGGTGAAGTTCGTAGTGTTGCTGCCGGCTTTTCGCCCTTCGGCAAAGGGTGCGCTCGTGCGGACGCCCAGCGACTCGGGTGTGAGATTGGCGCGCAGGGATTCGCGCACGGCGCTTTCCTGATTGCTCTCGGCGGGGAAGCGCACGGCGGTCAGCGAACCGAAGCGGTTGCCCCAGAGTTTTTGCCCGAAAGAGAGGGAGATCAGGGCTCGCGGGGTGGGGCCGTGAGAGTCCCAGTAGGCTTCGTCCTTTGGGCGGAGTCGGTCCAGGTCCAGCGGGACGCCCGGTTCCCAGTCGGTGCAGCTTTCGACATCGGTGAGGCCGGGGTAGGGCGGGGTGAGAGCAGGGTTCAGCCCCGAGGTGTCCTGGGGAATCACCCGCTTCATTATGACGGTGGTTTCGTGGGGAGCAAGGCGGTTATCTCTGGTGGGCTTGAGATAGGTCATTTGCAGAAGCGCGCCGGGGTGGGCGTCCAGATCCTCGGCCAGCCAGTCCGTAACGGTGATCTCGCCTTCGCGCATGCCGCGTATAAGGTCTTCGTCGTCGGTGGCGGTCACAAACACAAAGGGGGTCGAGGCGCCGGGGGTGTTGTGGGCGATGCCGTGCACGAAGTAGGTCAGAAAGCGCGCGGGATTGGTGCCCGCCTCTTCGGCGGCGGCTTCGACGGTTTTGTCGAGGAAGATGCGCGGCGACTGCAGTTGAACGGCATTGTCCAGGCTGGTCAGTTCGAGTTCGGCGTCCTCGAGTGTGTAGACTTGACGGAGCTGTCTGCGGAGCGTGTCCTCGTCAAGGGTTTCGTTTTTGTTCTGCGCCACCAGCAGCAGGTTTGCCCGTCCGGGGATGTCGATATCCGCACTGAGTCGGTTGTGTGGCAGAAAGACAGCGGGCGAGGCGGTTTGGTTGTGGTCGAGGGAAAACCGTCCGTAGTCCCGGTCGCCCAGAACCCGGACAATCGTGACGCGACTGCGTTGCAGCTTTGAGACCGTTCCGGAGAAGGTCATGTCACTGGACAGGCTGCGTGCCGACTGCGTGCGCACCACAAGATCGTCTCCGACATCCACGCCCAGCTTGTTTGCCAGCGGCTCGTTCACCGCCACACCGCGTTCGCCCCAGTCGGGCGCGGAGGTTTCGGCGGGGGCCAGCGTCCAGAAGTCTTCCGTCACGCCGTATATGCGGGTGTTGACTGTTTGGTTGTCGGTTTCAGCGGTTTCGCATAGGCCGCGCGTGTGCAGAACCGCGGCGGTGCCGGCATCGACGGATGCACTCAGCCGGTCTGCCAGGTCCGCCAGGAAAAACCGGGGCGAGGAAGTGACGGCAAACCGCGCTTTGCCCAGCCGCAGGCGCGTGATTTCGCGCAGACTGTGGCGCAGCGAGTCGCCCGTGATCAAGGCGCCCGTCAGCACCATGGCGGCGAGAAAGGCGCCGGCCGCCACACCCAGATGCGTTCGAGCGTAGTAGCGGAGATTGCGTCGAATCAGCGTCAAAGAAGTCATGCCAGTTTCCCGTTGCGGAGCTCGAGCACTCGGTCCATTTGTTCGGCCAGCCAGGTGGCATGCGTTACAACGACCAGCGTGATTGATTCATCCTTGCGGAGGCGCTGCAGCAGGCGTGCCAGATTTTCCGCGGTGGTTCTGTCCAGAGCGCCTGTTGGCTCGTCGGCGAACACAATGCGCGGCTTGTTGATGAGGGCTCGGACTGTTGCCACGCGCTGCCGTTCGCCGCCGGACAACTCCGCCGGAAAGGCATTCAGGCGGTCGTCCAGGCAGATGGTTTCCAGCAATTCCTTGGCGCGGGATCGTCGCTCCGCTTTGGCTTGGCCGCCGCCGTTCCCGGCCAGGGTGGGTACCAGCACGTTTTCCAGAACCGTGCACTGCGGCAGGAGGTGATGCTCCTGAAAGATGAATCCGAATTCGGTGTTGCGCACCTGGGCCAGCTCGGTCTCGGACAAGTCTTTGAGGCTGCGGTTGTCGAACTCGACCGAGCCGAGGTCGGGATGGTCCAGGCCGCCGGCGACATTCAGGAGCGTGCTTTTGCCGCATCCCGAGGGGCCCACGACGGCCAGCGCTTCGCCGGGCTGCACCGCCAGGCTGAGCTGTTTGAGCACTGCTGCAGGGTGAAGATGGCTCTCGTCCGGGTAGGACTTGCTGATGTCGGTCAATTCCAGAATAGCGTTGTTCGTGGCCATGAAATCAGGAATCCTGTGAGGTTGTTTGAGTGTACAGACGAAGAACGGCGTCCGCATACTTGTCCGGATTGAATCGTTCGCATGCCTCTTTCCGTGCATTAGTACCCATCCTCTTTTGCAAAGGGCCATCTCGGAGCAGGCGCTGCAAGGCCGCCGTCAGCGCGCCTTTGGAAGAGGAATCGTATACTATACCCGTGCATTCAGGCTGAATCAACTCGGGATAGGCACCGACATCGGGCTGAACGCAGGGGACCCCGCAGGCCATGGCTTCGGCGAGCTGCAGGCCAAAGGCCTCGCCTGCGGGGCAGGGAACGCTGAGCACGCTCAATCCCCGCAGAAACAAGGATCGGGAGGCGAGGTCGAGCTTCTCGAAAACGCGGACGTCGTCCAGGGCGCCGGCCTGCCGAAGACGGGCGAACTGCCGCTTTGCAAATGGTCGGTCATCGCCGGTCGTTCCCCCGCAAAGGTGGAGTCGCAGCGACCGCAGTTCCGGGGCTTTTCGCAGTTCGATGAACGCAGTCACCAGCGCTTCCAAACCTGAGCTGGGACTCAGGCGCGAGAGGAACCCCAGCACGGGCGGATCGGGGGTGTCGCCGCATTGATATGCCTCGAGATTCAGGCCTGGCGGTATCACGCTGGTTTGCCCGGCGGGAATTTGCAACAGGTCTTCGGCGGCGCGGGCATAATAGTGACTGGGGGCGACGAACGCGTCCACCTGCCGGACATGTCCGCGCAAAAGCTCGAGGGCGTTCCGCCGAGCCTCCGCGGGCATGGGGTCGAGCCAGACATCCTCGTCCTGCAGCGAGCAGACCAGGCGCGCGCCCAGGGCGTCGCGAATTCGCGGCGCCATGCCCAGCAACAGCGCGTTGGAAAAATGCACAACGTCCGGGCGCTCGGTGGTGCCGAGCCAGTCAACCAGTTGGTCCAGCTCGCGGGCTTGGCGCCCCTCCTCGCCTTTGAGCATGGAAAGAGTCAAGTCCTCGAGCCCCGCGCTGCGCGTGGCGCCGGCCAGGCGTGCCGCCGCTCGGAGCAGCGGAGCGGAATCCAGCCAATGGCGGATGGCGGCGGGCGGGCGAGCGGCAAAGGGCAGCTTTTGGGCGAGATAGATATTCAGCGCCCCATAGAAAACCGGCGCCTTTTTGTCGGTCTCCTCCGGAGCATTGTCGAAAAGCGGCAGGTACAGGGGCACCAGCACCACGTCGTGTCCGCGTCGGCGCAGAGCGCGGATGAGGATGCCGTCGCGGACACAGTTCTGGCAGTAAAACGATCCGCCCGAGCCGGGAACCAGATACACGATTTTCATGATGCGGGAGGGGCGCTGAACGTTGATTCCGGCCCATTTTTTTGCGGATTCAGGGGTTGCAACAGAACTGCGGACATCCAAAACAGGGTCAATTCGCCGCAATCAAATCAATTTAACACGTAGACGCGCCGCGTCAATGCCGGAACCAGGGCTGTCTTATTCTAAATGGGGGGGGTGAATGCCCCGAAACTTAAGCTTCCGATGGAGATCGGGCGAGGGTGCGGGC
>CAZSBQ010000120.1:0-11830 GCA_964604795.1 uncultured Victivallales bacterium
CGATGCGGTTGACGCGTCCGAGCCGCTGCATCAGCCGGGTCGAGTTCCACGGCGTGTCGTAGTGCACCACCACGTTGGCGCGGTGGAGGTTGACGCCTTCGGCCAGGACTTCGGTCGTGACGAGGATGTCGATATCGTCGCGCTGTTCCTCGGCGGCCAGGTTGGCATCGAAATTGGCGCGAATCGTTTCGCGGTGGTGCTGCCGGTTGTCGCCGTGGATGCACAGGGTCTTCGGGTATCCCCCCGCCTTGAGTTCATCGGCCAGGTGCTGCGATGTCTCCTTCGATTCCGAGAAGACGACCAGCTTGCCGCTGGGATTGCATTCCGGGTCGAGCAACTCGCTCCGCAGACGTTCCAGGAAGGCGTCGCGCTTGGGGTCGCCCTCGACGGCTTCCCAAGCGTCGGTCAACTCGGTCAGGATATCCCGGTCCTTGAGCAGGCCCTCGAGGAAGCCCTCGCGGAAGTCGCCGGGGGTAACGATTTCGATGCTCGGATCGGTTTCCTGCCGGCGCGCCAACTCCTCGATCAGCTCGTCCTCCCGGTCGTTTAGGATGTATTCGTTGACGTCCACGTTGGGCGCGATGTAGATGCGCTCCTGTTCGAACATGGTGACCATGGCGCGGGTGGCGTCGCGGAACCGTCCGAGCGACTTTTCGAACGCGAAGAAACTGCTGTCCAGACGCTTGAGCAGCAAGACCTTCATGATCTTAGCCAACTGCGAGGACAGCATGTCGGCGTTTTCGTATTTGGCCTTCTTCGCCGGAACAAGGAACTGGATGGCGCGGTACCGGTTGTAGGTCAACCCGCTTTCCGGGTCGGTGAGCAAGTGCATGGTCCGGTCGTACAAGTCCTCCAGGGCCGGATCGAGCTGGTAGAGCACCTTGCGCGGCTTCTCCACGTCGGGGAAACGAATGCCCTGGGCGAGCAAATCCTTGCTGTACATCTCGTTGTTGGCGAGGTCGGTTCGCGTCCGTCGCACGGTCAGAGGCGCAATGACCTGTTCCCGGATGCTTTCGTAGATGCCCGCCACGGCGCGGCGCACCTCGTCGAGGTCGTCCATCCTGCGCGCCTTCCGGTATTCCTCGATTCGCTTTGCGAAGAACGCACCCAGATTGCCGACCGGCAGGGTGGTCTCCTTGCCGCTCTGAAAAAGGTAGACCAGGTTGCGAATGTCCTCGGGGCGATTGTTCAGCGGCGTGGCCGAAACCAGAATAACGCGCTTGGCCTGACGGCTGCCGTCGGGCAACTGCCGACGCGACGGGGTCTTGCAGAGCACCTGCAGGTCGGTGTAGGCACCCGCCGTGTCGTTGCGGAACTTGTGCGCCTCGTCGACGATCACCAGGTCGTAGCTGTCGGGGTACTTCACCTTGTGCAGGCTGCCGTTGCTGACGATCCGGTAGTTGGGCACCTGAAACTCCTCCATGGCCCGCTCCCAGTCCTTGCGCAGCGCCGGCGGCACGATCACCAGCGTGCGGCTGATGTGGCCGGGGTAGCCGTTCGTGTGAAAGAAGCGCTTCGCGATCCGCGTGGCGATCACCGTCTTGCCCAACCCAACCACATCCGCCAGAAAGAAACCGCCGTGCTTGTGCAGCAGGCGACTGCCTTGTTCCACGGCATCCTCCTGGTAGTTCAGGCGCAGGTAGCCGTGCGGCAGGTCGCTCATCGACTTGGGATCGAAATCCACGGCCGGGCCGAAGTACTCGATCAGGAACTTCATGTAGATTTCGAAGGGCGTGTAGGCATCGTTCAGGTAGGTGTGGTCCCGGGCGTCCTTCACGGCGCTGGACAGGATCGGGACGGCCTCCTCCCACAAGGCCTCGAATTCCCGGGTCGCGAACGCGACATCGTCGTAGTCGTTCAGCAACACGTTGAATTCGTAATTCCCCGCCTCGTCCACCGTTCCGAGCCCGGCGTCGGTGAGGTTGCTCGACCCGGTGATGACGTGCCCGCCCTTGTGCTCGTTCCAGGTCTCGGGACGGAAGATGTAGATTTTCGCGTGCAGACGCTTCGACGGGTGGGCCTTCAATTCCAGCTTCCCGCTTGCGATGTCCGCAACGAACTGCAGAATGCCCTCCTCGACTCTCCGCTCGTACCGGGACCGCTGGATGTCCGCCCGCAACCGAGCCGTGAACGATTCGACCATCTCCGCCGGGTTCCCCTGAAAGAGCAGCCCCTCCTTGTGGTACTTGCGCACCATCTCGTCCACGTCGATCCCCACCAGCACCCGGATGTGCGGCACGTTCGCCAGGTACGGACGCAGTGCGAAATACCCCGACGCCCGGAAGAAACCGACCAGCGCGTCGAACCACGCAATGTCCGAATTGTGCTCGAACACCCCCGCAAACTTCCGCAGCAGCGTGTTCCCATCCTCGTTGGTGAAAAAGCGGGTGGACATAGAGACGTTCCTATTTCTCGTGGCCTTCCGCAGCACGCCCATCCGAGCCGCTTGCCCATTCGGTGCAGACATCAATCAGTCTTCGTCCTTCCCCTTCATACTTGTCAGCATCAATCCTACCGAGGTACTCAGCGAGTTCGTGTTGTCGGTCGCGGAACACGCTGTCGATGAACTGTGTGTCAACGCTGAACTGTGACGCTCTGTTGCTGCCTTCGTAGTGGCGTTCGTTGACCTCGCACATCAAGCACATGGTGTTCATAATCAGCAGGTCATCGTTATCTTCAGGACTGTCCAGGACAGACAGAATCACCCCGCCCAGCCACCCCCACTTTGCGACTTGCAGTCCTTCGCCGCCCTGATCTTCCCTGTCAAACATGCGGACAAACGACCGCAGTGTCCAATAAGAGTTCTCGCTGGAATGTCGTTGCAGGGAGTGCCGCAGCACCTCCGGTTGAGAGGCGAAGACTTGCTCAGCATGGTCAATCATGCCTTGCCGCACGGCGGGTGTGGGTATTCTCTTAGCGTGTGAATCTGACTCCTGAGTTCGCCAAAAGTAATACAGTGTGTTGGCAAATTCAAGGGAATGGGGCAGAACCCTGTGAAGCTGTTCTACGATCCACGTCTCATGCTCTTCGGGGTCTATCCTGCGCTCAAGCCCAATGGCCCGGATATCCATCAACGGCTTTGGCGGATGCCAAAGATCCGTAGACCACTGAACTTCGGACAGGATTCGCCCTATGACTGCTTCGGCCAACGGGCGGAGCGCTTTGGGCTCCACCAGTCGCTGGAACTGCCTCAGCTTCTCCCCGAATGCATCGTTGTGGCACAAGCGGTTGGACACTTCTTCAAGCAAGTTACCATCTTCGAAGCCTCTGTTCAATTGGTGGATCACACGTATGACTTCCTGATCGCGCAGTTCCCCGGCCGCCAGTTCCCCAGCCGCAGCCCGAGCAAGGTAGTCAGTAGGCTGGCCCACCCTAACACATTGGGGCGACTCAGCCTGGGGTACCTGAGAATCACCCAATTGCGGAAATAGCGCCGTAACGAGTTCCCAAACAGCTTCATCGTCCCACAAAGCATGGTCTGCAAGAGTCCGCCACATCACCAAAACTCGTTCACGACCCTTCCCCGAGTTGGGCGGGAACTCTCCCTTCTCCCTTGAGTATCTCAGAAGGTTTCGATGCTTCAGAATGAAGGAGTATACCTCGGGGGCGCCCACAAACAAGGCATTAAGCAGGACGACATTCTCCAGATCGACCTCGCCAACCAGGCACCGCCAGTGGCCGTCTGTCCGTGACAGCCAGCGTTTCATCGTCCGTGGCGTATCCACCAACATGCGGATGCAGTCGATTTGTGACGGGCCTCCTTCACCTTCTAGGACATCGGCGATTTCGGAGTACACCCACGAGCCAAGTCGTGATCGCATCTCCACGTCAAAACAACCATCCAAGGTCGTTGCGACATCGTGATAGCCGTGCTCCTTCAGGCAGGCCCCCCACCGTTCGCGAAAGCGATTGCAAACAGCCAGGAACTGCCGTTTATTGATCTCGGGAAATAGTTCCACAAGATCGCATATCCGCACGAACTCGTCACCTTGCGTTGACCGCATACCGCAATTCAGGATGAAGTGGAGGTGATGACACTGGTGCAGGCGGTCCATGAAGCCCAGCAGGGTTTGCCAGTACTCCTCCCCGTCCCGGTTGCGGTCGAGGTCCTCCAGAACGATCACCAGCTTGCGGTTAGCAAGCGCCAAGGTTTGGTCGATGCGCGCCAACAGTTCGTCCGGCGAATCGTTCCCTCTGTCAGCCAGCTCGAAAAAGGCCGCCACAACCCCATTGCCGCACGCTTGCATGGCCCGCCGGTATTGTGCGGGAATGCGGCGGAGGTTTGCGGTGTCGATGAAGGGAGAGATCGCCTCGATGGCATCCTCCAAGGCCTGCTCTATCAGCGGAATCGCCCCGTCGTACCCCCACCCGCTGACAGTGCAGAACGCCCACTGGTCGGGCTCTTCTCGTGAGAGTTGGTTCTCCAACATTTTCACGACGCTGGTCTTTCCGCAGCCATACGGCCCGATCAGCGCGACGGATTTCGCACCGTCTTCACGTAGTGCCCGGCAAGTCCGATCAGCGATCCGTCCGGTATCGAACAGGTCTTGTTGGGAATCAGCGATGGGATCGTCATTCTCGATCCATATGTCCAACTCCTCGTCCGTCAAGTCATCCAACCTTCTTGCCGTTTTTGGGGTGGCCGCCGTGTCAGCCGCATTCTTGGTTCTGGTCCTACTGTCCTGCAACCACTCCCATACCGTAGAGAATCCAAGTGCAACGGCTAGACCCATTGCAGCGACCGCCGATGCCAGTGCGGGATCGCAACTGTTCGTTCGGGTCGGCATCCACGCAAATAGGAGCGTGCCGACAAGTGCCAGCGCCCCCAACGGCGGTCTTCGGAAGCACGCCGCATTGAGGAAATGCGAAAACCGCAAGCCCCCCTGCCGAATTGCAAGTCCCCATGTCGCTGCAGCCACGGCCAAAACCACCAGCCATCGAACGGGCGGCGGCATGAGAAAGAGCCAGTCCGCGACACCCATGGCCCCCATCAGATTGGCAAGTGGAACTTGGAGAAACGAGGCGATCAAGAAGGCCGAGACGAGCAGCAGCAGGCGATCCAGCACGTATCGAATCCAAAGCTTGCGGAAGTTGTCGCCGTCCTGATCGGACATCGTTATCACCTGCTGACTATGGAGTATTCCCGCAAATGCCTCTATGCCCCGCCAACCGAAAGGTGAAGCTGGCCAAAGGATGCCTCGCCCCCTGGGCACCAAGGCAATGTCGTACTCCCTGGGGAAATTGGGCCTCACAACAACGATTTGAACTGTTCGACCGTCAATCCGGCGGCTTTCACTATGCCGCCCATCGTGTAGGCATTCACGGGATTGCTCCGGGGAACAGTGAGAAAACAAGTGCCATCAGTCAGCACCACATGCTTGCGGCCCTCTCGGACAACACGAAATCCCGCCTTGTGAAGGGCGCGGATGGCTTTGCGATGGTAAATTCCGGGGATGCAAGGCATGCGTCACACCGCCACGTCGACTTCTCGGATTTCTTCAGACTTGCTCTCGTCCCGAACGGCGGTGATGTAGTCTCCGATGGCCTCGGCAATGTTGTCGAGCGCCTCCGCCTCCGTTTCTCCCTGCGACCAACAGCCGGGCAAACCCGGGCAGTGGACGCTGTACCCCTCGTCCGTCTTCTTCAACACGACTTCATATTTCATGGTCAACTCCTTGATTCGGCGAATCATTGAGGCGGCGGACTGGGATTCGCATTCCACCCGTCCGGCAGGTGGTCAACCTGTCCAAATCCTTCTATCCGTTTCTTGGCTTCATGTTTGATGGCGTACTCGAGTTCGAGCAATTGGGGAGAACTCCCAGCATGTTTTGCTTCCATTCCGGCCAGGACTGGACAATTCTCTTGGCCGGCTGCAAGTCCGCGATCAACTGGCGGCGCCTCTCCTTGCCTGTAGAAACGTTCTTGCCTTGATTAGTCTTCTGCATTTTCCATCTTCTCCAATAGTGTTGCCAGTTTCTCGGGCACCTTTGGCATGATCCGTCTTTTCGCATCACCCAGCTCGGGCGAACGCCAATACGGCCTCGGATTCCTGCTCGTGCACGACCATCACACCGGACTCTTTCAATGCTGCACAGGCTCGCTTGGCCGCCTCCGTCCGCTTGGTGTCGGAGGTGTCGGTGTGAACGACGAACAGCATCTTCTCGGGCTTCTGCTCGAGTCTTCCCAAGTGGTCAAGCCGATTCCCCCACAGGTTTGCGTGTTCGATGATGCGGGTGGTGTCCTGCTGTCCGAGGTTCAGCGGGGCGAAGGCGCGTTCGATACGGTTGTTCTCGGCGTGTACGAACGGGAGTTTCACTCGATAGAGGTCGTCGCCCAACGTTCTTGGCTCGTATAATGGGTGGAGGCGATTCTCTTTGAGCAGAGCTTTCAGGCGCTTGGTCATCACGGTTTCCTGATACTCTTCGGTCTTGGCGAACTGACGCTCCACGTAATGGGCGAACAACTGTTCGAGAGCCTGTGCGGGAGATTCCGCCAGCAGTGTGCCGATTTTGCTGAAGCGGAACAGGGTTTCCGTGGGACGAACCAGTTGCCGGAACAACGTCTTGATGTACTCCTGGTGGAACGGCAGGGGCGGGTGCCCGTCCGGTTTGTCCGATGCCCCGGCGAGGCGGGTGACCCGATCCAGTTCATCGGCGAACCCCTTGCGCCCGGCGACGAAAAGATCGGCATCCATCTCGGGAAAGAAGTCCGTGACGCGTTTGCGTTGCTTGGTTTCCAGTTTGTACTTGAGGAAACCGACCGCCGGTGCAGTCAGCACCACGCCAACGTTCACAAACTCCCCCGTTTCGGGATAGGGAAGGAACTGAACTACCGCGAAATTGCAGGTTATTCGTTTCTTCATTCGACATGGTCTCCAAAAAGATCGTCCGGCGTGCGAAACCGGTCCAGCACTCGACGAATACGCTCAAGGCCCGTGCCAAGTTCGGGCGCGGAACGGTCGAGCCACTCGTCCGGTAGCTCACCGTAGTACGTGTCCATCATCGCCTTAATGTGGTCTGTCTTTGCCATAAAATCAACGTCGCAGAGCGAAATGCACGAAGATTTGTCAGCCCGGAAAACATGCTCCGAGCATAGACTTTGGGCACTGAATTGTGGCGAGAAGGCCTGGTTGTGGTCGATCACCGCAAGTTGCTGTCGGTCCGGCGACCACAGCAGGTTCACATTGCCGAAGTCCTCCCCCAGCGTGCGGTCCACGTTTTGCAGCCACCAGTCGAACATCAGGACTTTGCAGCGCAGCGACTCCGCCACTTCGCCAACCTGTCCCTCGCGCAGCTCGTCCGCCCCCTCCACGTGCCATGAGCCAAAACCGATGCCTGCGCCCAACGCCTCGATCTCGTCCATCAAGCTGCCGTTTACCAGTTCCTCTGGGATATGGACCTGAGCGAACGGCGCAACCGGCAGGCCCAGCGCGGCGGCAATCCGGGCGGCCAGCCATTCGAAACACAGCGCCTGCACGCCGGCATCGCGGCCCTTGACCCAATATCGCTGCCCATCCTCGGCCTCGCACAAAAATGGGAGGGTCACCCCCTGTGTCGCACGGCGAATGACCTGGACAATCGTTGGGCGCTCCACGTTACCTAGCCCTCCCCGCCTGCTTGCTCGATCAGGGCGATTTCGGCGGCGGTCAGATTGTAGAGCGCGTAGACGAACCGGTCGATCTCACGCTCCAACGCGGACACGTCCGCGGACGCGTCGGCACGCTTGGCCGCGAGAATCCGCTCGACCAACTCGACGAGGGGGGACTGCTCGGATTCGGGGATGTTCGGGATGGGGCAGGTCGCGACGTACATGGGTTTGAACTCAATAAACCCGCCCTGCCGCGTCGCAGCGATCTTCCGCATGTACCACCAGAGAGGACTCGAGTTGAGTGTAGCGGCGATAAAATTCGCGTTCTCCGCGACGCAAATGCTTGTCTTGTCGTTGCCGAAGTGATTCTCTAAATCCACCGCGTAGTTGGCGCGGCTGTCGATAGCAGGCACTACGATCTTCGGCTGCTGAAATTCCTGCCAGTAGGCGATGTTGTCTTGAATTTCGTACCATTTGTACGGTCCGGGCTTTCGTCCGGGCCACCTTTCTCCAGGGTGAGTGTTCTTCCAGTCTTTCGGCCTTGGTTCCAAGCGTTTTCGGTAGTTTTGCAGGTGGGCCTTTACGGCTGGATACTGCTCGATATCTGTCCCGTGCCGCGTGAAGATCAGCCACAGGTCCTGCGGTTGCACGCGCCAGCGCTTTACGTCGCGGCCTCGGAGGAAGGGCTTCAGGAGGTCCGCGGATTTCGGGTCGTCGGCGATCAGGCGGTCGCGTGTGGCGCGGTCGACGACGAAGGCCTCGTTGCAACCGGTCTTGATGCCGTAGTAGAACCGCCCGTCGACGTATTCGCCCAGGGGTGTCCCGGAGGCACGCAGTTTATCGAGCAGGGCCAGCACGTTCGGGTGTTCGAGCCGCCAGGCGTCACCGTCGAGGGCGCTCTGCGGCATGGCGAAGGAGTGTGCGCGTGCGATGTCCGCAAACTCGTCGATGGAGGGCCCGGGCCGCCACGGCAGTGCGCGGAATTCGTTGGTGCCCGCCTCGCGTCCGCCCTTTTCGAACAGGACGATGCAGGGATAGGCGATGGCGTCGAAGACGGGGGCGTCGCCGAAGTCGATGAGTCGCTGAATTGCGGAGTCCGCAAGCAGACGCGCGCGCAGCTTCTCGCCGTAGCGGGAGCGGAAGAACTTGTTGCTGCTGATGTAGCACAGGTGTCCGCCCTCGCGCAGAAGGTCCAGGCCGCGCAGATAGAAATAGACGTAGAGGTCCGCCGTGCCTGCGAAGTCCGCATATTCGGCCTTCAGGAGGGGCTTGAGATGCTGAATCTTCTCCTGGCGCACGTACGGCGGATTGCCGATGACGATGTCGAAGCCGTCGGCGGCATCGGGGAAGATGTATTTGGGTTCGAAGAAGTCGACGGGATCGCCGCTGAACAGATTGGCGTAGCTTCGCCAGGCGTTGCCGACGCGGGTCAGGTCGCCGATGGCTTTGCCGTGCCGCGTTTCCAGGGCTTTGCGGGCGTTTTCCTCAGTGTGCAGGACGAGTCGATTGATGCGTTCGAAGGCTTGGTGGGCCTGCCCCTCCACGAGGTGCCGGATGCGTTCGCGCAGGGCGTTTTTCTGCTTCGGACCGCGGGCGGTGAAATACTCGTGCGTGGCCTCGCGGAGCTGGTCGAAGAAGCGGTCCTCGTCGAATTCCAGGGCGAGTTGACCGGCACTGGCGGGATCGGGCATTTCGGGGGCGTGCAGCAGCGAGTTGGCGCAGACCAGTTTGAACTCGAGGTTGGGGAGGGGCTGGATGCCGCGATTGCCCTCGGGATCGGAATCGTCGATGGTCTCCTCGACCACCAGAGTGAGGAAGAAGCGCAGGCGCGCGATCTCGACGGCGATGGGGTCGATGTCAACACCGTAGAGGCAGTTTTCAATGAGGATGAGCTTGCGTCCGTAGTCGGCCTCGTTGCCCTCCAGCGCACGCACCATGGCTTCGAGAATCTGCTCCTGCTCCGCCGGGGACAGGTCTTTCTCGCGCACCCGCGCTTCCGCTGCCTGCACCCAGATTTCGTTTTCCGGATCGGCTTTGCGCAGGACCGTGAGCATCGCCTGCAACGTGCCCACGGGGAAGGCGCCCGAGCCGCAGGCGGGATCGAGAACCTTGATGCGCGACAGGGCCTCGACGATGGCCCGGCAGGTCTTCGGCGGCAGGCCCGTCTCGTCGGTGTCGGGATCGAAGAGCGGTCGGATGTCGTCTTCGGTCACGCCGTCGAGCACGGCGAGCAGGTGGGCGAGCAGCGATTCCTCGACCATGTAGTCCACGACCGTGCGGGGCGTGTAGAAGCTGCCTTTCGCTTTGCGGGCGGACTCGCCGGTTTCGGGGTTGATTTCGGCGAGCAGGTTCTCGAAGATGCAGCCGAGAATCTCGGGATCGATGGACACGGCGGCATCGGTGACCGTGTTTTCATCGATGGTGAAGTTGTACTGTTCGAGCACCTGGAAGAACTCGCGGAACCAGTCGTCGGGGACGACCAGCGTACCGACGTAGACGGAAGCGCCCATCGCCCCCAGTTCGTAGAAGTCGGACTTCTTGGGTTCGAAAAGACCGCCGTTCAGGAAAGGAACCAGGTGCGCGCCGGCGGGCAGGTGCTGGTTGCGCTCTCGAACCGGACGGTTGAGCATCTGGAAGAACAGTTTCTCGAGGACGTTGTGATAGTAGCCGCCGGTTGCGGAGACCGCATCGGAGGAGAGCAGGTAGGCGGGGATCAGCGGCCGGTCGGGGTCCCGCCACTTGTGCTTCAGAAACCAGCAGAAGATCGTGCGGGCCAGCAGCCGGACGGCGAAGGACTTGCGCTGTTCGAAGTCGTCGTTCCCCGACGGCAGGCGGAGCGCGCCCTCCACCTCCCGACCGTCCGAAACGCCACCGACCAGCCGGGCGTAGAATTCACGGATGCGCGCGTAGAACTCGCGGTTCAGGCGCTCGACGGAGAAGGCCTCCCGCACGTCGTCCAGGCGAATGCGCTCGCCCTTTTCCTTCAGTTCCGCGAAGCGGCGGGCGGCGGTCACGCAGGTTTCGTACGGGCCGAGCAGGTAGGTGTAGCGCTTGGGCGCAGTTTCGGTTTGGACGAACTCGTCGTCGTCGGTGAAGTGCGCGTCCTTGGCCGCGAAGGTGAAGCGGTATCCGTCGTCCGCCGCGGAGGGGATGAAGACACCGAGCGCGCCGTGAATTTCCGCCTGATCGATCAGGCGGGCGATCAGATTGCGCACGCCGACCCGGTTGCGCGTCAACTGAACCTTGTCGTGCAACTCCACCTCGAACAGGGCCAGGTGCCGATTGTCTTCGAGAGTGACGGAGCCGAGTTGGTGGAACGCCCGAACCTTCGCGTCGTCCACCTCGATCCGGGCGGGCTGACGATAGACGGAGACGTTGGCGAAAATATCCCGGACAATCTCGATCCAACGGTCCCGCCGGTACTCGGCGGTGAGGGCGGTGCGCAGTTCGTCGCGGTCCATTGTGGGTGTTCCCTTTTCGTTGCCTGCGAATCCGTGCTGCCGTAGCGTTGTCTGGCCGGTCTTCAAAACGTCGGAAAGCGCACCAGCCCGTGCGGGCAGGGAGCCTTGGGGACAGTCAAATTGCGTATGCAACACTGTACTTTTGGGTTCCGAGGATTCAATATGGATAGTCGAGTTGGAGAGAGTCGTTTCTGTCGCCGTTGCAGTAACAGCCGTTTGCATCTTCATACAAGCGTATGTCAGAACTCGGCTTATGTTGAACTCAACATAAACTGAGTTCTGGTATATATAGGCGAGTACGCGCAGACCAAAACTGGCACCACAACAAGTCAACGCCACAAATCGCCAGACCTCAAGGTTGCTTTTCCACTCATCACCAAAGCAAACAACAGCCCTCCCCCCCTCGGGGTGTGGGGAAGCTGTTCGAGCAGAGGGCTCAATCACCTGCCCCTAAGGCCAATCCCCAAGTCCTACAAATTGGACCGGGATGGTGCGCCGACTCCCTTCAGAAAGGAATTGCCCTGGAAATAATCGAGAGTGGGTTGCGCTTTCCGCAAGTTTCGTTTACAGTACGTGAAACAGGTATAAAAAAGATTGTATCCGTTAGCGTTGGAACGTTCGGATGCGAGAGGCGGCGGTGTTCAATATGCAGGATGTAGTTGAATTTTTGGAGCGCCGTTTCGAGAAGGAGATTCGGGCGCACCATGTGCTGCCTGCCTTGGACGGTGAGTTCAACGGGTTTCCGGATGCTCTGAACGACGATTTGCGTCGAGTTCTTGAGG
>CAZSBQ010000121.1:0-11802 GCA_964604795.1 uncultured Victivallales bacterium
CGGCAATGCCGAAGAGGATCATCATGATGGCGATGACCGCGAGCATTTCCACGAGAGTGAACGGCCGGCGTCGTCGTCGGAGGTTTGAAGATCGGGGATGTGTCATGGGATTGGGGGTGGTTTTCGCTGTCGGCCAAGGCCGTGCGCGGGCTGCTGTACAGTTGCGTCGTAGCTATGAACCCGAATGTAGCACGGATTGCACGGTTTGGCAAGTGCAGTGCTGGGGCAGAGAACAGCTTCGACAGCATCCGACAGCACCCGCAGCTTCCGACAACCCCCGGCAGCCCTCGACAACCCTCGCCAACAGGGGCTACCCGACCACGAGTTCGGCGGTGGGATGACGCAGTCGCGAGCGCCGTCGCGGGCGCAGCAGGAGCAGCAGAGTGAGGATGCCGACTCGGCCGATGAACATCAGCGCGATGATCACGAGTTTGCCCGGCAGGCTGAGGTGGGCGGTTGCGCCCAGGGAAAGCCCGACGGTGCCGAAGGCGGATATGGCCTCGAACAATAGTTCGCGCGGGGACGCGCCGGTTTCGGTGATCAGCAGAACCCCGAATGCCAGGCCGATGAGCAGCGCGCCGAGCAGAACCAGGGCGATGGCTTGAGTAACGGTCTCGAACACGATGCGCCGGTTGGCCAGAACCACGTCGTCCCGGCCGCGCACGACGGCGACGACAACGGCGATGAGCACCATCAGGGTTGTGACTTTTATTCCGCCGCCGGTGGAACCGGGGGCGGCGCCGATGAACATCAACCCCATCAGCACCTCCTGAGAGGGGACCGACAGGCGGGCGATCTCGACGGTGTTGAAGCCTGCGGTGCGAGCGGTCACGGACTGGAAGAAAGCATCGAGGAGGGACAGTCGCCCTGCCCCGTCGCCGGTCGTCGCGGAAACGGTTTCCAATCCCAGCAGCAGAACGAAACCGATGACGAGCAGGCCGAGCGTGCACCCCAGCACCTGCTTGGCGTGAAAACTGTTGCGGGTGCGATGCCGCAGCACGGCATAGGTGCTGTACAGGACGCCGAATCCGAGTCCGCCAAGAATAATCAGCGACGCCACGACCAGCGGGATTACCGGCATGTCGCGGAATCCGCACAAGCTGTCGGCGTGCAACGAGAACCCGGCGTTGCAGAACGCGCTGATGCTGTGAAACACCGCCAGGTACAGCGCCTGGTCCGGGGGGCTTCCCGTGGCGATGTAAGCAGGCCACATGCAGAGCGCGCCCACGCATTCGATCAAAAGGGTAACCACAACAATAAATCGCAGCAGCCGCACGGCGCTGCGGCAGCGTTCCTCGCGAACCATCTCACGGATAGCGAATTCTCCGCGCAGCCCAAGATCACCGCCGACCAGCAGGGCGAGAAAGGTGGTGATGGTCATAATCCCCAGTCCCCCCGCCTGAATCAGCAGCAGAACGACGGCTTCGCCGAACGGACTCAGGGCGCTGCCGGTGTCCACGACGATCAGCCCGGTGACGCAAACGGCGCTGGTGGCGGTGAACAGCGCGTCGGCCGGAGACAGGGGAAGCCCGCTCGACGAGGCGGGCAGCACCAGCAGAACGGCACCAAACACGATGGCGCTCGCAAAGCTGACCACCAGCAGAAAGGCGGGCCGCTCCGTCAGCAAGTCCCAGGCCCGCCGATGCCAGGACCGATCATGCGGTCCGATGAGAATATGGCTATGTTCGTTCCTCATCATTCACCGTTTCATTAGTTGACTGCGAAGTCCGCAGAATCAGAAAATCGTTCGACTCCTGGAAATCAACGGAGACACCGTCCTTTCCCGGATTCGGATATTGGTTCAGCGCGCAAAAGTAATGCCGATTTTCGGCAGGGCCAACACACTGCGTCCACAGCACGTGGTAGCTGGACCCTGGTCAAAAAGCGCTCAGAGCAATTCATTATTGCCTTCGGGCTGAAAGCCCGGCCCAATCCCAGCCCAGGGTTCGCAGCCCTGGGTAAAAGATACACCGATAATTGCGGGCTGAAGGCCCGCACCAATGGACATCGTTGCGATAGAAGATTTTGGAGCGGACTTTCAGCCCGCAACTTCTTGCTTGCTTTCACCCCAGGGTCGCGGACCCTACGCGCCAGTGAGCGCTCGCGGACCCAGCTGGTGCGCGGTCGTTCGCAGGCTCACTCCGGGTACTATAAATAGGCCGGGGCGTTGCCCCGAAAACCTTCATTGCCTCTAAAAACCCTGTAGTGCCTTTCAAAGAGGCACCAGGCTCAGGCGCACGCAGTCCGTCCCCGGCCTCACCCGCCCGAATTCGGCCCGACGGACGCCGGCCAGCCAGAGAATCCGGGCACCGGCGCAGACCACCGGCACGCATGTCCGCCGGTGGCGCGGCACGCGGGCGTTGGTCAGCACATCCTGGACCTTGACGGACTTTGTCGCGCCGAATGGGACCATTCGGTCGCCGGCCTGCCAGGCCCGCACGGTCAGTGTTTCCGGCAGTTCTCCGGCCTCGAAAACCTCGCTTCGGGCCTGGTTGTCGAAGGCGGCGCACCCCTTGTCGGCGGAGGCGATTGGTTCGGCGCGCAGGGCAACTCCAACTTCCGGCAGTGTCAGCAGATGAGATTCGCGCCACGGCCACTCTCGGGTGGGAACGATGGCGGCGTGCTCGTCCGCCTCGGCAATGGCGAACGTGCCGTCGCACTCAAGTCGCAGGATAACGCCCTGCCCCAGCGGAATGATTTTCTCGTGGTCGGGGGCAATTTCGAGTTCGCGGTTCAGGCGCGCCCGGGTTTCCGCGGACAAAGGCAGATCAATCCCGCGAGACGCTTGGATTCGCCTGCGCAGCACGCGTCCGCGCAGGGCGGGATGCAGCGCCGCCAAGCGCGCGCGGTCCCACTGCGTATCCGCATCTGCGGACTCCGCAGCCCGCGCCAGAAAATCCGCATCCGCGGCGAGAGCGTCGCAGCAGCGCTCGACGCCCTCGTCCGTGTCGGCGATGCGTCGAATTGCGGGCAGCAGCTCATGGCGCACGGCGTTGCGGCGCAAGGCCGTGTCGCGATTGGACGCATCCTCGCGCCAGTCCTTCACACCGGCAGAGCGCAAAAACTCGACCAGCTGCACCCGCCGCAGTCGCAGGAGGGGACGCACAAAGCGCAGCCCCTGAATCACCCGGTCCTCGCGCAGGCCCACCAGTGCGTCGACTCCGGCGCCGCGCATGACTCGAAGGAAAAACGTTTCCAGCTCATCGTCCCGATGGTGTCCGAGCGCCACCGCATCATTTTCCCCGCACAATTCCCGCCAGGCTTCGAGACGGCAGCGGCGGGCTGCCGCTTCCACGCCTTCCCGAGACCGCCGTCGTTCGGGGACATGCAGCGCTTGCTGTCGGAAGGGGATGCCGCGCTGCTCGCAGAATGTCCGGCACCAGTCACGGTCCGACTGCCCCGCAGTACCGCGCAGACCATGCTCGAAATGCACGGCGACAAACGGAACATCCAACCGGTTCAACGCAAGCACCAAAGCCGTGCTGTCCGCGCCGCCGCTGAATCCGACATGCAGGCGCCCCGGCAAAGCTGAAAGGCAGTGCCGATGCGCGAACTCCGCAACTGCATCAGGAACGGAATTGGTCATGCCGGCTCCAGGTCCAGGATGTCGCGCATGCGTCGGGCCAACTGCTCCACGCTGTAGGGTTTTTCCAGGAAGCCGCGGGCACCGTCCCGAAGCAGAGATTGCGCCTCGTCCTCACCCACATAGCCGCTGGAAAGCAGCACTTTGACGTCCGGATCAATCTCGCGCAGGCGATAGAAGGCGGCCGAGCCGGTCATTTCCGGCATGACCATGTCCAGAAGCACCAAATCGATCTGTTCGGCGTTGGCGGCATAGATTTCGACGGCCTCCCGTCCGTTGGCGGCCAGGACAACCGAATACCCCAGTCCCTGGAGCATGTCGATGATGACATCCCAGATCATGTCCTCATCGTCGACGAGCAGGATGGTTTCCTTCCCTTCCGGGGCTCCTGCGGAGAGATTTCGAGGTGCCTGCATCTCCTCTCTCGCCCGCACGGCCGGCAGAGCGATTCCGACGGCGACAGCCTCATCGTCGTGTCGGTTGATGAACACGTCGCCGCCGTGCATCCGGACGATGCCGTAGAGCGGCAGCAGGTCCAGCTCATCTCCGTCGGATGCGCGGAGCGTTTCGGCGAAACAGCCGCCCAAGAAGGCGTCGAGAAAGGATTCGGCCCGCTGCGCGCTGAACGGTTCCTCGCGGGCAATCGAAGCGAGCGCGTAGGAACCGGGCGAGCACTCGCTGCGCGCGGAACGCATGAACGCCGAATTCAGCGTCTGCCGTCGGACGGAGACGGTCAGCGAAGCTCCCGTCGTCAGCCGCATGTTAAGCAGTCGCACGAACATGTCCTGCAACAGGAAAAGCGCACCGCGCACAGGCATTCGTTCGTTTTCCGGGGCAGCGAAGGTTAACCGCTCGGCGGTATCCAGCGTGGACCGGCATCGCTTGACGACGCCGGCGAGCAGCACCCCCAGATCGAGTTCGTCGAAATCGGGAGTTGCGGACGGGACGGCTTGCAGGCTGCGTGTCCATTCGTCCGTTCGGAGCAGCAGCGTGCGTGCGCGTTGGAGATAGACCGTCAGATCGGGCCGGTCGTGCAGGTCCTCCTCGACCAGCTCGTGATATTCGCGGACGTATTTCATGGCCAACTGCAGAATGGCCAGCGTGCCGGTGCGCAGCGCCTGCAGCGCCAACACCTGCTCGTCCGGATTCAAGCCGCTGAGAAGATTGCTGTTCGGCGACGCGTTCGGTTCGTTTGGTTCCATTTCGGGCAAGGACATGAAATTTATTCCTGCTGCGCGTGCCGCGTCGGCGCCTCGACGGGGCGCTCGGCACGGCATGGTTACCTGATTCGGGTTGCTTGTCAATCCGACGTGGATTCCGCGGCGATCTCCGCCCGGCTCACAACCTGATTGTACAACTTTTCTCCACCCAAGGCAACAGCCCACGGCAGCAAAGCGCCGCGCGAATCCCAGAAATCAATGCGGGAAACATGCAGGGTTTCGACCACGCGTTCGGCCAGAACCCGCAGAAGTCGCGCGTCCAGCTCCTTCACCTCATCCCAAAGCTCGCTGGCCTGGGAACGGGTTTCCGGATTGCGTCCCAGCTCCCGCCGGCGCGCGTTGACGGCGTCGCGCCGTTCGGTCCATTCGGGGGCCCATTGGCGCAGCAGCGCCTGTCGCCCTTCCTCGTCGCGCGCCTGCTCCAGCCGCCGAAGCGCCTGATTGCGAACCTCGCAAAAGCGTGCGGCCACCTCATCCGCGGGCAGTTCCGCCGCACCGAACGCGGAACGCAAGTACTCGGGCAGGCGGATGAGCGTTCGGCATTCGCGCAGCTGCCGGGGGAAATGCGCGCTGACGCGCCAGACGGGCTGCACAGTCGGTTTCGGCGACATGGCCGAGGTCAGCAGCGCCTCGAACCGCCGGGCGGTGGGCATGTACTGCGAACCGTGCCGCGGCAGCGCCAACGCGCCGGCGTCGGCGCCGAGCCGAGCGTCCAAAACCAAAACCAGCGCCTTTCCGACCACTGCCCGCACTCCGGAACTCGCCATGCGCGAGACGGGCAATCCCCCCCCGGCCTCCAAGTCCCAGGCATCCTCCTCGGCGTGCAGCCGACCGTTGTTCAGACTCAGATTTCCGCGCAGCCACCGCCCCTCGCGCTCCAGGAAGACGGCAAAGGGAAGCTCGCCCTCGTCCGTGTTCAGCGGATACTGCGCGGAATCGGTCTCCTGTATGGCCTGATTGTACAGGTCGGCAGTGCGCGCATAGTTGCGCAGAAACTCGCCGAGCACGGTTCCCGGCGCCCCAGAGCGCTCGCAAAGAGCAAACACCTCCGAGGCGCGCTTGACAGTTGTGTTTGGCAGATGATGCCGCATCCATTGATGGTACAGGTCCGGAAGTGTTTCACACTCGCTCAACCAGGTTTCCACGCGCTCTGCCTCCGTCGCGAACCACTGGCGCACACGCTTTTGGGCGGCCGGTTCCGGAAATCGCTGCAGGCAATCGTCGCGGGCATGGTTCAGCAGTGTGCGGACCTGCTCGTCCACCTCGCGGATGCGAACGTCGGCGATGGTGCGGTGGTACTGCGAATCCGCGGTATAACTGGGCCCGACCAGCTGAAGATTGTCCGACACGGAAAATTCGGCGTACAGCTCGTCCACGCTGCAATTGAGGCGTCGGCTCAGCGCGGCGGTGCTCCATCCGGTGAACGGTTCCATATCCCGGACATCCAGCGGATTCCGTCCCAGGAAATCGGTGTAGAAAAGAGCCGCGCCCCAGTCGGAGGCGCCGCCGCGGTAAAAACGTTCGCGGGCCAGGGACAGCGGACCGTCCGGGGGCAGCGCCGCACCGCCGCGCAGCGTGAAGGCCACGTCCACATCCTCGATGCAGTGAAATCCGGCATATCCCTGACGACAAAGCGCGTCGAGCTTCGGGACCGCATCCCAAAGCGGATGGCAGTTCTGATCGATGGAAATGTACGTCATGGCGCTCTCAGCAGATTGGCGAATTCACAGCGGATGCGCCCTTCGTACACAGCGCAGACGCGGGTTTCCAGGCACACATCGGTGATGGTCTCATTGGTTTCGCGGACAAACCACACGCGCATCGTTTCCCCTCCCCGCACCTCCACTCGGACGGGAGCCTCTCCCCGCCAGTAGGGCTCGGACCAGTCGTGCTGGAGGCAGGCGACGATCGCGGACGCCGCCGCGCCCGTGCCGCAGGCCAGCGTTTCGCTTTCGACCCCGAACTCGTAGGTGCGCACCGCAATGTGCCCCTCCTCCAGAATCTCCGCGAAATTCGCGTTCGCTCCGCGCGGAGAAAACGCCGAATGATGCCGAATACCCGGCCCCCAGTGCGCCACGTCCAACGCCGCCAGATCCTCCACAAAGGTGACGGCATGAGGAACTCCGACAACCAGGGAATGAACGGTCCATGCCTCGTCTTTGACCTCGATGTCCCGGTTGCGCCGGATATCGCGCGGGTCTGGAATGCAGACGCGGACGCGGTCCTTTTCCTCCGGGTGAACGCGCGCCCGCGCATCCCCGGCATCGGTCGCGATGATGACTTCGGAGCCGGCCACCAAGTTTTCGTGCAGCGCCCAGTGCGTGAAGCAGGCGGTTCCATTGCCGCACAACTCGGCTTCCGAGCCGTCCGGCTCCAGGAAGCGCGCCCGGATATGCGCATCATTGCCCGGCATCGGTGGCTCCGCGAAAAGCACCCCGTCCGCACCCACGCCCAAACCGCGACGGCACAGCCGTTGGACCACGAAGGCGAGACGGTCTGACTCCAGCAGCTCGCGGTACTGACCATGCGTGCTGTCCAGGCAGATGAAATCATTGCCGCCGGCATTCAACTTGACAAACGTCACATTGCAGGGAATCACGATTTCCTCATCCTTTTCCAAGTTCGACACTGCGGTCGTGCGCGGCCTGCAGCACGGATTTCATCAGCCCGCGGAAATCGTGCTCGCGCAACACGCGCAAGCCTTCGGCCGTGGTTCCGCCCTTCGAAGTCACCGCGTCGCGCAGCTCCTCCGGCCCGCCGCAGTCTGCGGCCACCATTTCGGCGGCGCCGGCAACCGTCTGGACCGCCAGGTCCAACGCGTCCCGGCGCTCCATTCCCAGCGCAACTGCCGCCTCGACCATCGCCTGAATGAACTCAAAGACATAGGCCGGACCGCTGCCGCTGAGCGCGGTCACCGTGTCCATTTGCTCCTCGGGCACCTCGCGCGCAATTCCCACAGCCGAAAAAATGGTCTCCACCGTCCGGCGATCAGTCTCTGTCACCCCGTCGCCGCAGGCGAATGCGCCCACTCCGCGCGCAATCGTCATCGGGGTATTGGGCATCACCCTGACGATTCGCGACGTGGCGAACCATTGTTCGAGCGTCGAAATCCGCAAGCCCGCGGCAATCGACAGAATCAGCTTTCCGGCGCACTCCGAGGCAATTTCCCGCGCGGCTTCCTCTGCCACCTGGGGTTTGACGGCCAACAACACAATGTCACATCCGTGCACAGCCTCAGGCGGCGATGCGCAAACCGCCGTGCCGGTAGCGCGGGCAAACGCCTCACGCGCCTCGACAACCAGGTCCGCCCCCTGCAAATCCGCGGGGGCGACCGTGTTTCGCGCCACCAGCCCGCGCGCGATCGCCGTGCCCATCTTGCCGGTGCCAATGATTGCAATTCGCATTCTCCGCTCCTATGAGAGGTGTTGGTGTCAGCGTTCAATGCTAGTACTACAGGCATCCCCGCCTGTAGCGAATGCCGCGCCTCGAACAGGCGGGGATGCCTGTTAAACTATCCTTCGCCGCAAGTCTCCCCGGCGTGCCCGGTCGCGTGGGGGACACGGGCTGAAACCCGTGAGTTCTTTCGTGTTCGGTGGTCTTTCAATACTCCGTGCTCGGCACAAAGCCTGTGATCGTGAATGTCGAACGGACAAGCTACCGTCATGCTCGAAGATGTCAACCCGCGGCAGCACCGCCAGGACAATTCCGTTCTATGCAGGAACAGCCTTGCCGCCGGCTATCGCATTTGACCTTCGGTTACTTCGGGCTACTGTGTTGGATGCAAGCGCGCAATTTCGCGTTGCCGGCTTGCCGAGAGCAACCGACAAGGCGGACGTTAAACCCCGGAATCCGTGAAAAAATAGTGGCAAGGAGACGGCAATGACATTGCACGGCTGCCATACAGCTCTGATTACTCCCTTCTGCAACGACGCAGTATGTTTCGACACCCTGCGGACGCTCATCGACCGCCAGCTTGCCGGTGCCGTCGACGGCATCGTTCCCATGGGCACCACCGGAGAATCCCCCACTGTGGACTTCCGCGAGCACGCCGAAGTCATCGAAACGGTCATCGAACACGTCGACAAACGCTGCCTCGTCACCGCAGGCACCGGCGCAAACTCCACCCGCGAAGCCGTGCAGCTGACCCGCGACGCCGCCCAGGCCGGCGCCGACGCCACACTCCAGGTCACCCCCTACTACAACAAGCCCACCCAGGAAGGGCTCTATCGGCACTTTTCCACCGTGGCCGACGAGGGCGGCCTGCCCGTGGTCCTCTACAATGTGCCCGGACGCAGCGGACGCGAAATCGCCGTGGACACCATCGCCCGCCTGGCCCGGCATCCCAACATCATCGCAGTCAAGGAGGCAGGCGGAAGCGTCGACCGGGTCAACCGCATCCTGGCCGAGTGCGAGATATCCGTGGTCAGCGGCGACGACTCCCTGACCCTGCCGATGATGGCCGTGGGCGGACGCGGCGTGATCAGCGTGGCCTCCAACATCGTCCCCGACCGAATTCACGAGATGGTGCATGCCGCCCTGAACGGGGAATGGTTCAGGGCAACCGAGATGCACCGCCGCCTGTACCCGCTCTTCCGCGACCTGTTCATCGAAACCAATCCCATTCCGATCAAGGCCGCCATGGCCATGTGCGGAATCATCGAGGAGGAATACCGCCTGCCACTCTGCCCGTTGGCGCCGGCCAATCGGGCGGTCCTGGAGCAAACCCTGCGGTCGCTCGACATCATCCAACCGGAATGAGGGCGCACTTGAGGCGGTTGCAGAGGCGATGCGGGAGGAAGAAACACGGACAGGCACGGGGCGGTGATCAGTGACCCACAAACTCAGCCCCCCCACACACCCACACACACCTGGGGTTAGCCTCTCGGCCGGGCAAAGTTAAACAGGCATCCCTGCCTGTTCGCGATGTGGCAATCGCTACAGGCAAGGATGCCTGTAGTACTGCCTGACATCTGAACCCTGAAACCAACTCAAGTTCCACAGGAGAATTTAATGCTCAACGTCACAGTACTGGGCGCCGCCGGCCGAATGGGGCGCGCGCTGATTCAATCCGTCGCAAACGATTCTGAGACCGCGCTTGTCGGCGCCGTCGAAGCCGAGGGCTGCAAATTCCTCGGCCAGGATGCGGGGTTGGTGGCGGGCATCGCGGCGCTGGACGTTTTCCTGTCCGACAACCTGACCTCCGCCCTCGCCCACTCCGACGCCGTGATCGACTTCACCAGCCCCGACACGACCACGAGCAACGTCAAGGCGGCCGCCGCCGCGGGCTGCAGCATTGTCATCGGCACCACCGGCCATACCGCCGCGCAACGCCAGGAACTGCAGACCCTGGGTGCCGACGCCCGCATCGTCCTGGCACCCAACATGAGCGTGGGGGTCAACCTGCTGTTCCATCTGTGCAGCCAAGTCACGGGCATTCTCGGCGAGGACTACGACATCGAAGTCACCGAAATGCATCACAACCGCAAGAAGGACGCGCCCAGCGGCACTGCCGTCCGGCTCGGTGAAATCCTGGCGGATGCCCGTAACCTCGACCCGCAAAAGGCGCTCCGGCACGGGCGCGTCGGCGCGGTCGGCGCCCGAGCGCGGGACGAGATCGGCATGCATGCCCTGCGCGGTGGCGACGTGGTCGGCGACCACACCATCACCTTCGCCACCGACGGCGAACGCGTCGAGCTGGCCCACAAGGCGTCCAGCCGCGAAACCTTCGCCCGCGGCGCCGTGCGCGCCGTTAAATTTCTCGCCGCGCGCGAACCCGGCATCTACGACATGCAGGATGTCCTGGGCCTGCGCTGATCCGGCAGCCCCCCTCGGCCGCGGGAATGGGAACGGTTCAAAGGAAACAAAGACCTTGAAAAAGCGATTCATCATAGTTGTCAATCCGGCTGCGGGAAACTGCAGCCTGGACCAGGTGGAGTGGGTGTGCGGCGGACTCCGCGCGGCCGGACACGACGCCGAATTCCGCGTCAGCCAGTTCAAGGGCAACTGCACCGAACTCACCCGCAATGCGGTCGACGAGGGCTGCGACGTTGTTGTGGCGGCCGGCGGCGACGGCACGATGAACGAGATCGCCAACGCCTTGGTGGACACCGACGTTCCCATGGCGGTGTTTCCACGCGGAAGCGTAAACATCCTGGCCATGGAAATCGGCCTGAAAAATTCGCCGCAAGCCATCCTGGACTACCTGCTCGACGGACATCCCGTGCCCATCTCTCTGGGCTGCATCAACGACAAGCACTTCCTCCTGATGGCGGGAGTCGGCGTGGATGCACGAGCGGTGGCCGGAGTGACCGAGGAAATCAAGGAACGGCACGGCAAAAGCGCCTATGTCCGGAAAATGCTGGCCGAGCTGCGCCATCCGCCGGGAACCCGCTTTGAAATCCGCACCCCGGAGCGCACCGTCGAAGGATCGTCGATCATCGTCTGCAATGCCAAGCGCTACGCCGGATCGTTCAAAATGGCGCCGCAGGCGGACATCCGCAAACCGTGTCTGGATGTATGCGTCTTCGAGTCCGGCCGCGCCCTGGCAGTCCTGCGATACAATCTCGGACTGCTCTTTGCCAGTCATCAATGGTTTCCGGACGTCACGGCCTGGGAAACCACCGAAGCCGACATTCGCTGCCTGAACGGCACCGAAACCACCGAACCGGTCCAGGTCGACGGCGACACCGCAGGCGCACTCCCCATCCACATCGAAACCGCACCGGCCGCACTTTCACTCCTGGTACCCTGCAGCGACTAAACCTACCACGTCGTCGACCGGGGGAACCACGGGTTCCACGATTTCCTTTTTGCGACACCGGATGGGACGGGGCCGCCTGGCCCGCCGATGCCGACATCACCACCTGGCCACCTGGCTCCACGCCCCCCACACACCGGTCTGCACGCGCAAAATCTCTACGACGACGGACACGGCCCCACCTAAAACGGAAGTTTGAACGCTTTTTAGGCGATTTGAGTTCAAATCGGCTTTTTTTGGGC
>CAZSBQ010000122.1:0-11795 GCA_964604795.1 uncultured Victivallales bacterium
CAGGGGCGTGGGGGCCAGTGTTTTCGGAGGAAGGCCATGTGGCGTTTGGTGGCGTACTTGGCTTGGGGGCTGTCGTGGTAGAGCACGAAGTTGTGCCCTCCGCCGTCCACCACGTCGTATTCGTAGGGAAGGCTGTTCTTTTTCAATTGTTCAATGAGGTCCGCGTGGCTTTTGTGAAAGACGCTGCCTTCGTAGGCGCCGCCGATGAACAGGAGCAGGGGGCAATGCAGGCGGTCGGCATGGTGCACGATGCTGCGCCGCATGAGGCCTGCAAGCTGGGCGTCGGCAGGTTGGTTGCAGAAGGCGGCCCAGGACTGCCAGTTGTTGGGGCCGCGACGCATGCGGTCCCAGTAGTATCGGAAGGGGTTGACAAGCCAGGCGTCGTAGCTGATGGCGCAGCGGGTTTCCGGGTGGCGGGCGGCGGCCAGCAGTCCCACGCCGGCACCGAAGCTGTGGCCGAGCATGGCGAAGCCTTCGTCGGCCACGTCGGGGAGCTTTTGCGCGGCTTCGACGGCCGCCAGGGCATCGTTCACTTCGCCGTCCAAGTTTTCGATGGCGCCCTCGGATTTGTAGTCGGGCAGCTCCGGCGGCAGGAAGTAGCCGCCGAACAGGTCCTCGCCGCGCAGGCCGGGGGCAATGATGACATATCCTTCGGCCGCCATCTCTCCAAGCCAGGGCAGCACGTGGTAGGGCACGCCGTAGGCCGCTCCGTGCAGATACAGAAGGAGGGGGCGGGGCTTAGCATCCTCTTTCCGCGGATTCAGGCCTTCTGGGGATATCAGCACGCCGTATTGAGTCAGATCGTCGACTTCCCAGCGCACGATGCGGCAGTCCGCATTGGACATTTTGGGCTCGTTGACCGGTTCGAGAAACTCCAGGTCGGCGTCGGGAGGGGCACCCCACTCGGTCTGCGGAAGAGGCTCGAACTCGTTTTTACTCAAGTTTATTCGCGCCTTTTTCCAGGCTTCGACCGCCGCGTCTTCCCGGTTGTTTCGGCTCAGCAGGCGCCCTTCGAGCCAAGTGCTCAAAGGGCCGGAGACGTCCCGCGCCTCGAGCAGCGGGGCGCGCAGGGCTTCGACCAGCTTTTGTTCGGCTTCGGTCAGGTTCCCGAAGGATTGCCAGTAGACGTCCTCCAGTCCGGGGTGGTCCTCGGACGACACGCGGGCACTGTGCAGGGCGCAGGTCAGGAGGGCTGGAAACAACAGAGAAAAAACAATTGTCTGGCGGTGCATGGGGACCTCTTGTGAGACTTTATGGACTTCATGCGTCAGGAATTTCGGTAGCTGCCGGTTGCCGCCGAATGCTGCCGACAGCTACCGAAATTGTCCTCCGAGGGACTTCTCCGAGGTGTTGGTTTTACAGCGGTCAGCCACTGGAGGATTCTGTCCGGGACGATGTCGGACTCGTAATATTCGATCTGCCCCCAGAACGGCTTGTCCCGAAGAATTTCGGCGGTGCCGGCGGGACGGGCGTTGACGGTCTCGAACAGGCTTGTCCACGCACCGCTCAGGCGCTGGGTGGCGGCCACGCGGAAAAGGGCGGTTGGCAGAGCGGGCGGCAGGGTTTCGATGGTGGCGCTCAAGCGGCGGTTGCGCAGTTCCTCGGCCAGCTGCGGATTGACCGGGTATCCGCCGAAATCAGCGCATTGTCCGGCATTCCAGGCTTCTTCCGGCGATGTCTCCTCGGAGGAGGCATTGGTCCCGGACATCATGGAGCGAATGGCGCGTCGCCGCACTAGGTCATCCAGGTAGGCCGCGCCGTCGGGAACCGGTTCAATCAGAATCAGGGACGAGACGGTGGAGGCGTTGGCCTCCTCGGCGGCAAGGATGCCTCCCAGCCTCGTGCCCAGCAGCCCCCATGGGCGTGGGTCCGATTCGGAGAGTCCGTCGAGCACCGCTCGGATGTCGTCAAGCCAGGCTTGCCAGGTGATGGCGTCATGGTCGCCGGTGCTGTCGCCGGTGCCGCACAGATCGATGCGGACGCTGGGGTGTCCGGCTTCGGCCAGGCGCTGCGCCAGGCGCGCATAGACGCGCACTGTTGACTTGGCCTCCTGTCCGAAGGGGGGTATCAGGACCAGTCCCTGACGTTGGGCTTGCGTGTCCGGTTCGACCAACGTTGCGAAGGCCGCACCGGCTGTGCTTGGTATGTATCCGCTGGTCTTCATGGGTGCCGCAATGGGTCCTCAATGCCTGCCTGATTGAACGCTTTGCACCGTTCCACGCAGGTGGGGCAAGTTCCGCAGGGGGTTTCGCCGCCGCGATAGCACGACCAGGTTTTGGAAAAATCCACGCCGAGCTTTTGGCCGAGGAGAATCTCGTCGGCCTTGGTCATTTCGGCGAAGGGCGCCTTTATGGTTACGGGGATGGAACGGTTGAGGGACAGCAAAGAATTGGCCCTTCGGATGAATTCGGGCGTGCAGTCCCAGTATCCGTACTGGTCGTGTGCCTGCGCGCCGTAGTAGACACTTGGGCATCCCCGGCTTTCGGCGTAGGCGGCGGCCAGTGAGAGCAGGATCAGATTGCGATGGGGAACATAGGTGGGCGGTTGCGAGCGCTCGGCGGGAGCGATTTCGGAGAGGTCGGGCACGGATTCCCCGGTCTTGAGCAGAGCGCTGGAGTTGCCGAGCAATTCGGCCAGCATGCTCATGTCCGCAACGCGGTGTTCGGCAACGCCGGGTACTTGGCGGGCCTGCCAGCGGGCCATGTCCAATTCGCGGTTGTGACGCTGCCCGTAGTCGAAGGAAAGCAGATGGAGCTTTTTCTCTCCGCGCTCTCGGGCGACATGATGGAGAAGGATCGTGGAGTCCAGTCCTCCGCTTAAAAGAATCGTCGCCGCCATTGTCGCTTCACCTTTGGTGGAAACAATTGTTGCCGTTTGACAGTACGGACAAGGTCAAGCCAGGATTCCCAGCTCCCGCATGCGGTGAAACAGCAGGTAGCCCACCCACGCGTCCGTGGCCGCGTAGCGAATCTGCTTCTCGGTCAGGTCGGGACGCGCCCAGTTCGAGGTCTGCGCCGATTTGGAAATGCGGAATCCGAGCAGGTTGGCCGCCAGGTTGCGCAGCCCGCGCGTGTGCATTCCCGCCTGCTCGGCGACCGTGCCCAAGTCCAGAAAGCCGGCCGGCTCAAACTCGGTGCGCTTGCGCAAATCCGCAATGTCGTCGGCTATGGACACCCCGGTCTTAATCGGGGCCGGGTGCCGCAGCAGGTCGGCGAGAACGGCGTCGTTATTGATGCGGTCGAGCTGAAAAATCCACGCTTTGTCGTTGGTGGCGAATTGGATGAGCGCCGGCAGATAGGACTCTCCCTTGCGGAAGGCGGGCCGGGTCTCGGTGTCGAAGCCGAGGACCGGCTGCGCCATCAGTTCGGGCAGGGCGGCCTGGGCATCCTCGGGGGTCGAAAGTACCGAAATGTCGCCCTCCCAGATGCGCAGGGGGCATTCGTTGACCTCGTTGCGGCTGAGTTTGCGCCGGAATTCGCGAGGAGCGGATGTGATGGTAAATTGCTGGTTCCACATGGAGGCTAAATGTAGCGCCTCACGGCAAAATCGCCAGCGAGCAACGCAAAGAAATGAAAGATGTCAGATGCTCTGAAACGTGAAACTCAGAACTCAGAACTCAGAACTCTTATAGGAGATTCGACACAATGAAAGCAGCAGCACTTCCCCGGTACTTGGACTCATGTCCGTCGACCCCCGCCGCACCGAATCCGCGCGCCGCCAACATCGAGTGGTTCCGCGAGGCGCGCTACGGCCTGTTTCTGCATTTTGGGCTCTATTCGCTGCTGGGGCGGCACGAATGGGTGCAGCAGCGCGAGCAAATCCGCCCCGGCGACTACGCCGAATTGGCTCACGCCTTCAAAGCCGAGGCCTTTGACGCCGAGGCGATTGCGGACTTCGCAGTGGCCTGCGGCATGCGCTACATCAATATCACCACGCGCCATCACGACGGGTTCTGTCTGTGGCCGAGTCGGGAAACCTCCTTTCACGTCGGCAATTCCGCATGCGGGCGGGATTTGGTGGGCGAGTTGGCCGCCGCCTGCGAAGCGCGCCGGCTCGGGCTGTTTCTCTACTACTCGCACGGCCGGGACTGGAAGCACCCCCATGCGCCGAACAACGATGCGTGGGGCGGTGCCGCCCGTCCGGAATACCAGCCGGCCGAACCGACCTACGCCGTCGGCGCCGCGCACGATCTGAACTACTACGTGGAGTTCATGAGCCGGCAAATCACGGAACTGTTGACCGACTATCCGACCGTCGCAGGCATTTGGTTGGACGGCATTGCCGTGCCCCTTTCACCCAAGGATGAAAACGGGGAGGTGCGGAAGGGGTTTGATCCCCGCACCGACGGCGACGCCTTCGAGTGTCAGGCGCTGTACGACCACATCCACGCCCTCAGCCCGCATGCCCTGGTCTCATACAAACAGGGCTACCTGGGCACCGAGGACTTTTTCGCCCCCGAGCACAAGGCCTACAACCGCTTCGGCGAGGAGACCGAGGGCAAACCCACCGAGGTCTGCACCACCAGCGGGGGCGGATGGGGATACACCGCAGGGCACGAATACTTCTCCGTCGAGGAATTGATGCAGCAGCTTGAAGCCGCGCGCACGACCGGACACAACCTGCTGATGAATGTCGGTCCCCTGCCCAACGGAGCGCTGCCCCAGCAACCCCGCGATCGACTGCTGGCCATCGCCGACTGAACGGTTGGCCAAAGTTGAACAGGCATCCCTGCCTAATTGAACTATAGTATCCGCTACAGGCAGGGACGCCTGTAGTGCTGCAAAAATCTGACACCTGAAACACTCACATCCATACACAAAAAACATACACGGATAGACACGGACGCGCCTCCCACGCACCCCCACACACCCACACACCCCCCCCCAGGAGTCCTTTATGAGTGACCAGCGCCCGAACATCATCTTCATCATGTCGGACGATCATGCCGCGCATGCCATGAGCTGCTACGGCAGCAAGGTCAATCAGACGCCGAATCTCGACCGCATCGCGAACGAGGGAATGCGCTTTGACAACTGCTTTTGCACCAATTCGATCTGCACGCCCAGCCGCGCGGTGATTCTGGCGGGAACCTACAACCATGTCAACGGCGTCACCACTCTGCAAACGCACATGGACAACCGCCTTCTGACCTATCCCAAGATTCTGCGGGGCGCCGGCTATCAGACCGCTGTCTTCGGCAAGTGGCATCTCGGCACCGGCGCCGAACACTGTCCGACCGGCTTTGACGACTGGGCGGTCCTGCCGGGGCAGGGGCTCTATCACGATCCGGAATTCATCTTCCCGGGACCGGACGGCGGCGAACTCCGAACCGTCGAAGGCTATGTCACAGACATCATTACCGACATGTGTCTGAATTGGCTCGAGGAGCGCGATGAAGACCGCCCCTTTATGCTGATGTACCACCACAAAGCGCCCCATCGCGAATGGGAACCCGACGACAAGCATGCGAGCATGTTCGACGGTGTCGACATTCCCGAGCCCGACACGCTCTACGACGACTACAGCAATCGCGCCAAGGCGGCCGAGGTGGCCGCCATGCGCGTGGGCGAACACATGTACGAAAAGGATTTTGGCGAACCGATTCCGGAAGAATTGACGGGCAACGAGCTGCGCAAATGGGCCTATCAGAGGTACATGAAGCGCTACCTGGCGGTGGTTGCCTCCATCGACGACAACGTCGGCCGAATGCTCGACTACCTGGACCGGACCGGATTGGCTGAAAACACGATTGTGATTTACACCTCGGACCAGGGATTCTTCCTGGGCGACCACGGCTGGTACGACAAGCGCTTCATGTACGAGGAATCCCTGAAGATGCCCTTTGTGGTTCGCTATCCCAAGGAGATACAGCCGGAATCGGTGTGCCAGGATATGATTCTGAACGTGGATTTCGCGCCGACGTTCCTGGACTATGCCGGATTGGAGAGCCCGGAGGAATTCCAGGGCGTCAGTTTTCGTCCGCTGCTCAAGGGAAAGACTCCGCCGGACTGGCAGACGTCCATGTATTACCGCTACTGGATGAACGGCTCGGACCACAACGTGGGGGCTCACTATGGCGTCCGCACCCATCGCTACAAGCTTATCTACTACTACTACGACGGCTGCGGACAAACCGGATCCGACGGTCCCTATTGCGCAGGCGATCGGGCGGACATCACCTCCTGCACCCAACTCACCCCCGAATGGGAGCTCTTCGATCTCGAAAAGGATCCGGCGGAAATGAACAACGTGGTTGACGATCCCGCCTACGCCGAGGTCGTCAAGGAACTCAAGGCCGAACTCCGTCGGCTGCAGACCAACGTCGGCGACAAACCCTTTGCCGCTGAATGCTAAAGTGCCACCGGCCTTTTTAGGCCGCGTGAATCGGCAGAGCAAAGTTGAACAGGCATCCCTGCCTGTTCGAGATGCGGCATTCGCTACAGGCAGAGATGCCTGTAGTACTGCAAAACCCCCGACGGCCTAAAGACCGTCGGTACCAGCTGGTACTGTGCCGGCCGGTCCTCGATCCGACCTCCGACCTCCAACCTCAGCCCTCGGCGTTCGGCGCCTGCTTGTCGGCGTAGTACTTTTGGATGCGTTCCTCGACGTCCTCGTAATTGACGTCGGCTGTGTAGATTTCCTTGAGGTGCTTGATGTAGGCTTCGGTGTTGCCCTGGGCTTCCTGGACAAGGGCTAGGCTGTAGAGAATTTCCTTGCGGTCGTCGTCCATTTCCTTGGCTTCGGCAAGGGCGGTCTCGAACTGCTCGCAGGCCATTTCCAGCATTCCCTTTGCGGCCATGCACTTGCCGACGTGGAGTTGGGCCCGGCGCCGGTAGCGGGGGTTGCGCTGGGCGGATTGGAACTGCTTCATTGCCTCGTCGAAGCGGTCGCGCTCGTATAGAGCGAGGCCGTACTCGAAGCGGTACTCGGCATCGTTGGGGTAGCGTTTGACGCGTTCCTCGACGCGCTGGAAAAGCGTTTCCTGCTTCTCGGTTTGGAGGCGTTCGATTTCGCGTTCGGCTTCGTCCTTTCGGTCGGGTTCCTGTTCGGCCACCGTCTGCCATTCCCGGATGGCGTCGTCATACTGGGCAGCGATGACCTTGGTGATCGCATTGTCGATGACCGGATCCATTGAGCCGGAGACTTCGACGACTTGGTTGTAGGTCTCGAGCGCCTTGTCGTACTGCTTGGCCTGTGAATACAGGTCGGCGAGCTGGCGCAGCTTGCCTGCGGAGGGTTCTTCCTCGGCGGCCTGTTCCGCGGCTTGGATACGTCGCGCCAGGGTGTCTTCGTCACGGATGTTGAGCTGCTGCTTGTCTTCGAGGTCGCGGGCTTCGTCCTTGTCCTTGATGATGTCGCGGTACGACTCCGCCTGGTTCCACTTGCCCCTTTGTATGGCCGCGGACGCCGACGCCTGCTTCATCTGGTTGTTGAGGGCCAAGTCATCGGGTTTGAGTTCGCACATTTCCTGGAGAATACGCAAGGCGCTCTGGTCATCGCCGAGCCGCTGATACACCGACAATTGGCGCTGGAGCAGCTCCATGCTCTTCGGATTGTGCTCGTGACCGTGTTCCAGGGTGCGGATGGCGACCTTGTCCAAGCCTGCGGACTCCGCGGCGCGCGCCAGGAACAGAATGGTCGGCAGCAGTTTGGGGTCTTTGGTCATCAACCCCTCGGCCAGGTCCAGAGCTTCGGACACTTGCCCTTTTTTAAGCAGAAGCGGTCCCTTGACATAGATGCCGAACAGGACGGCTGGCCAGGCGCTGAGCTGCAGCAGCCAGTCCGCCTTGCCCTTGGCCCGCTCCATCTGCGTTTCGCGGAGTTTGTCGCGCACTTCCAGGCATCCGGGCATTTTCTTCAGGACGCCGCGGAGCATCTCGAAGGCGTAAGCGTAGTTCTTCTTGTCCGCGGCTTCACGCGCACGGTCATAGGTTCGACGCAGTGGAGTGGGGAGATCGGCGAGTTTCGTCTCGGTGAAGGCCATATGCCTGTCTCTGGTTTAGCTGGTGGGATGGATGTGCGTGATTAGTGCAACGTAAAGTGGAGAATCCAATGCATGAAAGCACGGAATGTAGCATGTTGGAGCGCGATTTTCAATGTTGTTTTTGCGAGATCGTCCGATTCTTGGCTTCGTCACGTATTCAGGGGGGTGCGGGTGGTTCGCAGGGGCGGTGCGTTCTGGTATAGTACAAGCAGAGTCGAGGTGAAAATCAACAACAGAAGGCATATCCTCATGAAGCGCCCCAACATACTCTACATCCTGATCGACGATTTCGGCTGGACCGATTTGTCATGCTACGGCAGCAATTTTTACGAAACTCCCACCATGGACCGCCTGGCGGCTCAAGGCATGCGCTTCACCGACGCCTATGCGGCCTGTCCGGTCTGCTCGCCCACACGCGCCAGCATCATGAGCGGCAAGTGCCCGGCGCGGTTGGGGCTGACCAATTACATCAATTGGAAGACGCCCGGACACCAGGACCGCGCACGCTTGATCGAGGCTCCCTATATCCCCTACCTGGATACGAAGGAGAAAAGCCTCGCAACGACGCTGCGCGAAAACGGCTATGCCACCTGGCACCTGGGCAAATGGCACATGGGCGAGCGGGACTATTGGCCGGACAAGCATGGCTTCGAGGTCAATGTCGGCGGTTGCGACCACGGGCATCCGCCGACGGGATATTTCAGCCCCTACAATATTCCCACGCTCGAGGACGGCCCGGAGGGTGAATACCTGACCGACCGCCTGACCAATGAGGCCATCCGCCTTGTGCGGGACCACCCGCAAGACCGCCCGTTCTTCATGAATCTGTGGTACTACACCGTGCACACGCCCATTCAGGGCAAGGCGGAACTGGTGGAGAAATACGAGCGCAAGGCGCGCGCGCTGGGGCTGGACCGCGTCAAAACCTTCGAGGAGGGTGAAATCCATCCCAAAAGCAAGAGCATGAACCAGCGCATACGCCGGCGGCTGGTGCATTCCGATCCGGTCTACGCGGCCATGGTCGAGTGCATGGACACCAACATCGGGCGGCTGCTGCAGGCCATCGAGGAAAAGGGCGAGGCGGACAACACCATTGTGATTTTCACTTCGGACAACGGCGGGCTGTCCACGGCGGAGGGATCCCCCACTTGCAATGCGCCGCTCAATGAGGGCAAGGGCTGGATGTACGAGGGCGGCACACGCGAACCGCTCATTGTCCACTGGCCGGGGGTTACCCAAGCGAACAGCTTCTGCCGCGAACCGGTGACAAGTACCGACTTCTATCCGACGCTTCTGGACATGGCGGGCATCGACCAGATGCCGCAGCAGCACTGCGACGGCGTGAGCCTGGCGCCGCTGCTCAAAGGCGAAACCAAACTCGACCGCGAAGCAATCTACTGGCACTATCCCCACTACGGCAACCAAGGCGGAACACCCGGAAGTTCCGTGCGCGCGGGCGACTGGAAGTTGATCGAGTTCTACGAGGACGGACGACTCGAACTCTACAACCTGCGCGACGATATTGGCGAGACCCGAAATTTCGCCGGGCTGCGTCCGGCCGTGACGCGCCGTCTGCACGAAATGCTGTGCGCCTGGCGGAAGGAAATGGAGGCGCTCGAACCCGAAGTCAATCCCGATTGGCGTTGATCAAGTGTTCGTCTGAACAAAGCAAGGTCATGTCATGATACATCCCATCTGCATTGGCGCCGTTCTTCTTGAGCCCAACCGGTGGACGGGCGGGAAAAACCCTTAGTTCCGCCTCGGCGACTGGCTGGAACGGTTTGCGGGCACCGGTTTGTCGGCAGAGTATCTCGGTCGAATGCACGGCGGGTGTCGCCGCGCCGCCCAAAGACCGCAGCGTCTCTTTGACACCGCCTGCAACGACATGACGTTCCTGCGAGAATTGGAGGTGCAATGATGCGCTCCACATCGACTGCGGGGCGGTGGCTTTTTCGAGCTGCATCACGGCCGGCTGCCATCACGGGCGCGCCACTTTCCGGCCCCATGCGATGAAGTTGTCGGCGGCGCCGCTGTGGGTGCCGGCCCGGTTGAAGAGATAGGTGATCGGGAAATCCCCCCGCATGTGGTATCCGGTGGAGGAATGGGTGCCCGCCTGCCAGCCATCCGCCTTGAGTTCAGCCAGTGCAACCCAGCGGGCCGAGCCGTCGTAGAACACGGCATTGCTGCCTTTCCCCCGATGGCTCAAACCGAAGCCTGTGGTCAGGGCTGCGTCGCCCACCTCCTGCCCGTGATTGTAGAAGTCGAACTGGGCGCAACTCACCAGTATCGGGGAGACCCCGGTGTCATCCTCCCAGTTGTCGCTGATCCAGTCCAGGCGTATGTTGGGGACGGAATCGTATGTGTTGCCGGGGCCGGACGACCATAGGCGGTGCGTGATCCCGAGGTAGTGCCGGTACCTGGGACTGATTGCCAAATTGCCGCTCGTCATCCGCTCCCAGCTTTGACGGTCATCGTCGAGGTGCATGCTCAAGCCGGTGTAGTGGCTGTTGGGCGCAAGTGCTTCGGCGCGTTCCATGGCTGGGCAGTAGACCAGCGACGGGTTGTCCGCGTAGCCGAAGCGGATGAGAGTCCCCATGGCGAACACGGGGCCGATGCTGTTGTTCTCGTGCGTCTGGGTGGCCTGGGGGAACCAGTGGGCCGATGTCGAGGAAGCCGATGTTGCGCCGTGCCAGTGAATCTGCGGACTGGGTTCCAAGCCCAGATAGCCGTCAGCGTCGCGCGATGCCGTTGCGCTCGGAACCCGACCGTCGAAATCCATGGCGTACATGGTGATGCTGACACCGTTCTGCCGACGGTCGCTGAGGCAGGCCACGCGCAACGCCATGCTCCGCGCCTGACTCAGGGCCGGCAGCAGGAGCGCGGCCAGCACAGCGATGATGGCGACGACGACCAAAAGCTCAATGAGAGTGAACTGGCGTTTCATGTTTTGCTTGCTGCGTTCGTTGTGTCCTTTGTCTGTCGGATTGGACTGGTTGTATGCTGTTCCCCTCAGTTGTGGGCGTTTTCCAAGTGGAAACAGTTGCGGCGCAGGCCAGCGGGGCGGACTTTCAGCCGCTGTTCGTCTATTGACTGCAAACCAGGGTCGCGGACCCCTATCATGTGGGCCGGTGGGCCGGGAACCAAGCTGGGCGACCACCATTGCATCACCTCCATTCTCCGCAACGGTGGCGCCGAAGTCTCATCCAGGGGGGGGTGTCGGGTTGACTTTATGCCGGCAGCGTCTATTTTGCGGGATTCATGCACTTTTTTCATGGTTGTTGCAGCAGTTGGTTGTTTATGCCAAGATTTTTTTCTCATGCCAAACCGAAGTTTCGCTTGCGGGCGAAGAGGGCAAGCCGTTCCGCGTGCGCCGGCGGCTGGGGATTGCTGTGGGTGGTTTCGCTGTTATGCGTCTCATCGGTTTGCGGCGCCAAGGATGAGGCGCGGCTGGAGCTGCTGGGTGCGCGTTGCGCCTACGGGCCGCTGATCGTCAACCAGGTTTGGTTGCCGGTGCAGGCACGCATCCGCAACAGTGGCGACCGCGCTCGCCGAGCAGGCGTGGCGGTGGACGTGAGTCTTTCCGGCGAGAGCCGCCATCGCGTTCGCTACACTACCGCTGCCCGTATTCCGCCCAACTCCATCCGCACGGTCAACCTGGCGATGATCTACGATGTCCCCCCGGAGGCGTTCCTGGGGTTGTTGACGAGAAAAGAAATGACGATCCCGGTTGCCGGCGGGGAGAAGCGCACGGTGATAGCTTACAACCGCCGCAATCTGGCGGTGCAGGTGCAGCTGATCGACCGCGAAACCG
>CAZSBQ010000123.1:0-11793 GCA_964604795.1 uncultured Victivallales bacterium
GAGTAAGTACTGCTTGCATTCGTGCGTCCTTCGTTGCGACTACGTTTGAGGCGGCGGCCGTCAGCCGCCGAGACCGGCGAATCCCATGAACACCATCGCCAGAATACCTGCGGTGACCAGCGCGATCGCCGGCCCGCGAAACACCTCCGGAACCTGGGCCAAATCCAGTTTCTCGCGAAGGCTCGAAAATAAAACCAGTGCCAGGGCGAACCCGACCGCCGAGGCGAATCCAAAGACCGTCGACTTGAGGATGCCGTAATTGTTGTTCGCCGCCAGCACCGCGGCGCCCAGCACCGCGCAGTTCGTCGTGATCAGCGGCAGATAAATGCCCAGCGAACGATACAGCGGCGGGCTGAGCTTCTGCAGGCAAACCTCGACCAGCTGCACCAGCGACGCGATCACCAGAATGAACACGATGGTGCGCAGGTAGAGTAAATCCAAGGGGACGAGAATGAAGCGATAGAGCGCTGCGGTCACCGCCGAAGCCAGTGTCAGCACGAAAAGCACCGCCCCGGACATGCCCATGGCAGGTCCCAAACGCTTGGAGACGCCCAAAAACGGACAGATGCCCAGAAAACGGGTCAGAACCAGATTGTTGACAAGTATGGCCCCGACGACGAGCGCAAAATACCCTTGTCCTTCCATGGCGTCTCTCCTGGTGAAATACTGCCCGGGGCGCGCCCCGACCGGGCCACGTCCGTTTGAGTTTGACATAAGCAAATGGGCTCACAACCGCAAGTGCCAAAGGCATGCAGCCCATATTCGGCTCGCGCGGCGATGGAGGTCTATGTTGTCATTTCCAACTTGGCTGGCTTAATGCTGGTTTTTTAGAGGTTAAGCCAATGCCAGTGCCGCACGGCCGCCGGATTGGGCGAAGTTCGCCCCCCCCGACGCGATCATGCGCGCCAATCGGCGCCGGATTATTCACGAATTCAGAGTGAAAACAACCACTTACTGTAGCGCTTCTATGTTCTTTGGCAATTCTCGGCAGGCGCTCGGACAGGGCAATTCCTTTCTGAGGGAGGGGAGCGGCGTGATCCCCCCCGATGGAGAGAGGGCGAGACTCCGTCGAGCCGGGGGGCGGCCGACACTGGAACCCCGGGTGTCCCTTCGAAGGCGACGCCCCCCCACGGGCCGTCGAGGCGCCGGCCCCCACCAAGTAGAGGGCGCGGCCTCCGCGCCCCGTGTCGGCCTCCCGATGACGATGCGTTTCCCGGCGCAGGCAACCCGCCCCCGCCATTCGGCAAACGGCGGGGCTCGACAGAGTCTCGCCCTCTCAACGCGTCCCGCGCGAGATGTATATCTTCGCACAATCTGTTGCAGAAAAGCATTTTACGCGTTAGAAAACAAGTGCCCTGGCGCTCGGACTCCACTTTTGAATAACGGCCTGAATTCGTGAAGAGCAAGGGCAAAGAGCGGTTGGGATGGCGATCCTTTTTTTTGGGGGGCGACGGAATTTCGAGGATTCCGGTTGAAAAGCAAAAAACGGCGGGCTATTGTTCGGGCAAATATTCCGATTGACTTGCTTTGGACGCGAGCCTTTCGGCTGTTGGAGCGATTATTCAAGGACTCGAAAATTGCGATACGAGCCCTCCCGGGGGGGCGTGAAAACACCGAGAAGAAAGGATGGCACATGCGCTTTTTTCCCCGTCCGGCAATGATGACACTGCATGGGGTTCTTCTTCTGCTGCTGGCGGGGGGGATGCTGTTTTTTCGTGCGCATCGCGGGGAGCTGCGGGCGGAAATCCGCTCGGATCTGCAAACGATTGCCCGCCTTAAGGCCAGCGAGATCGAATCCTGGCTGCACGAGCGCAGGGCCGACGCGGCGGTGATTTCCGAGGATGCCGGTCTGCGCGAGCAGATATCCCGCTACCTGTCCGACGGCGACACGCAGGCAAGGGAACGCATCCGCCGACGCTTCCGCAGCTTGAAAAAGCACTACAAGTACTCCAACATTCTGCTTGCGGACCCGGAGGGAAGCATCCGGCTCAGCCTTGAAGAAACGAATGTGGTGCTGAGTGGGGACGCGGTCTTGGCTCTGCAAGCCGCGCTGAAGCATGACGGATCTCACTCCGTGGACTTGCATGAAGCCGAAGATGATGGACCCCCGCACACCAGCGTGATCGCTCCGATTGTCGATGTTCGAACAGAGGGGACAAGGAAGGTGGGCGGCGTGCTACTTATAAGCAACGCCGAGGACTTTTTGTATCCGCTTGTTCAGCAATGGCCGACAGACAGCGAGTCTGCGGAGTCGCTTTTGGTTCGTCGCTCCGGCGATGAAGTGCTGTTTCTCAACGCGCTTCGTCATCGCGAAGACGCGGCGTTGCAGTTTCGCCTGCCGCTGAGTCGGACCGAGCTTCCCGCCGTAAAGGCCGTGCAGGGAGCGAAAGGATGGGTGGAGGGGAAAGACTACCGGGGCAAGAAGGTTCTCGCCGTTGTTCGACCAATCCCCAATTCCCCCTGGTTTATGGTCGCCAAAATCGATGCGGACGAAGCCCTGTCCGTGCTGCGCCGAGAGTCGATTCTGATCGCCGTGGCCGGCGGCGGGATTCTGGCGCTGATCTGGGTTGGCGGCTTCCTGGTGTTTCATCGTCGTGAGGCCGCTCACTTCGAGCAGTTGTATCGGCAGGAGGCGGCTCAACGACAGGCGCAGCAGCGGGACAGCGTGATACTCAAAAGCATTGGCGACGCTGTGATTGCCACGGATAAGGAAGCGCGCGTGGAAATGATCAACGCCGCAGGGGAGGAACTGACCGGCTGGTCCGCGGCAGAAGCGGAGGGAGAATCGGCGGACACCGTGTTCCGGATCATCAACGAGAAAACGCGGAAGCCGGCGGAGAGCCCGATAGCGCGGGTGTTTCACGAAGGTGTAGTGGTCGGCCTGGCCAATCACACGCTCCTGCTGACCCGGCAAGGGGAGGAGGTGCCCATCGCGGACAGCGGCGCGCCGATTTTCGGGGAGGACGGGCGGATCACGGGCGCGGTCCTGGTGTTTCGCGACCAAACGGAGGAGCGGCACGCATGGCAGCGGGAGCGGCATCTGCGCGAAGTGCTGCTGGGCATTCGCAATGTCAATCAGAATATCGTGAAGGCGGAAGACCCCAAGTGGCTGATTGACCGCGCGTGCGAACAATTCATGCAAACGTTCGGTTACAAGACGGCATGGATTGCCCTGCTGAATCTCGAGGGTTCAGCAATGGAACACGTGGCCGGGGCAGGGCTTGGCGAACACTTGAACACCCTGCGCGAGCACTTGTGCGGCGGGGAACTCCCTCCCTGTGCCAGGAAGGCAATCGAACAGCCGGAGACGATTCACGTCTTCCAAGACGCGGGGGAGGAATCCGACTGCCGGGATTGTCCGGTCGAAGACATTGGTGACGGCAACTCCGCCCTGGTTCGCACACTGGCGTTCGACAGCGAAGTGTTTGGGGTGCTGTGCGTTTCCGTGCCGTCACCCTTTGAAGCGGACGCGGAAGGGCTGAAACTGTTCGACGAAGTGGCCCAGGACATGGCGTTTGCCCTGCACAAGATGAAAATGTCCGACGCGCTGCGCCGAACGGAACGCGAGTATCGAGAGCTGTTTGAAACCGCGCCGGTAGGGATTTTCCGAACGCACTCGACCGGCAAAGTGCTGCAGATCAATCCCGCGATGGCGCGCATGCTGGGAGCGGAGTCGACGGAACAGGCGAAAGCGAAATATCCCGACCTCGCGAAAGACTTGTATGTACGCCCGGAGCGTCGCACCGAGTTTCTCGAGACATTGCGCCGGGACGGCGAGGTGGACAACTTCGAGTACGAGGCCAAAACGCTGAACGGCGGCACCATCTGGCTGGCAATGATCGCTCACATCGTAAACCGGCAGGAAGACGGGACGTTCTGCATCGACGGATTCGCCATCGACATCACTCAGCGAAAACGTGCCGAACTCGAGCGCGATCAGATGTACACCCAAATTGCCCAGGCCGAGCGCATGAACGCTGTGGGCCGATTGGCCGGGGGAGTCGCCCACGATTTCAACAACCTGCTCTTGGGCATGATGAACTACGTCGAACTGTGCCGCGAGTCCGTCGACGGAGACAGCCAGATGCGCGAGTGGCTCGATCAGATCATGTCCGATGCTCGGCGCTCCGCCGACCTAACCCGCCAGCTCCTTGCATTCGCCCGCCAACAAAACGTCACACCCGAGATTGTCGACCTCAACGACGCGGTCTCCGGCATGCTCAAAATGCTGCGCCGACTGATCGGTGAGGACATTGAGCTGGCTTGGCGGCCAGGCGCCAACATCAAGCCGGTTCACATGGACCCGTCACAGATCGATCAAATCCTCGCCAATCTGGTGGTCAATGCCCGCGACGCCATCGGCGGCGTCGGCCAAATAACCATAGAGACGCGCAATGTTCAGTTTGACGAGGACTACTGCAAAGACCATCCCGGCTTTGTAGAAGGAGACTTTGCCATGCTGGCGGTCAGCGACGACGGCTGCGGCATGGACGATGAGACCATGAACCAGGTGTTCGAGCCGTTCTTCACCACAAAACCGACCGGCGAAGGCACCGGCCTGGGACTGGCCACCGTCTACGGCATCGTCAAGCAGAATGACGGCTTCATCAACGTCTACAGCGAACCGGACAGAGGGACCATGTTCCGGATTTACCTGCCCCGGCACCAGGGCACGCCCGCGTCAAAGGACAAGGACGCGGACGAACCGCCTGTCGAAATCACCGGCGGAAATGAAACCATCCTGCTGGTTGAGGACGAACTGGCTGTACGCAAAACCACCAACATATTTCTGCAGCGGATGGGTTACACGGTCATTCCCGCGGAAAGCCCCCGGGAGGCCCTCGAACTGGCGGATCAAACCGCCGAACACATAGATCTGCTGATCACCGACGTGGTCATGCCGGGCATGAGTGGGCGCGACTTGGCCACCAGGATCGCGGAGCAGTTCTCCGCCATCAAGTGCCTGTACATGTCCGGCTACACCGCCGACGTCATCGCCCATCGAGGCATTCTCGAGAAGGATGTCGCCTTCCTGGGCAAACCCTTCACCCGCAAGGAGCTGGCGCAAAAAGTCCGAGAGGTGCTGAGTCAATGAACGCGAACCGAATCCTGGACCTCCACGAGTTGCTGAATCGTGCGCTCAAAACCTCCGAATTCCCCTGGTGGGAATGGGAAATCCCAACAAACCGGGTGCGTTTCAACGACCTGAAAGCGACCATGCTGGGGTATGATCCCGCCGATTTTCGCGATGTCGGCTATCAGGCGTTTACCGCTCTTCTGCATCCGGACGACTACGAGGCGACCATGCAGGCCATGCGGGATCACCTCGATGGCAAAGCGCCGATCTATCAGACCGATTACCGTATTCGGAATGCCGCCGGTCAATGGCAGTGGTACATGGACCGAGGCTGCACGCTGGCGCGCGACGGCGAAAAGCGACCCTTGCGGCTGCGCGGCATTGTTCTGGACTTGGGCGCGGAGTTCTCAACCGCACGACGCGACGAAGTGCTTTTTCCCCTGGTCCGACGCGCCATCCGAAACGGGCGCGAATCCGACGCGCCGATCACGATCTGCTCGGTGTGCATGCAGTTGAAGCTCTCGGAAATGCAGTGGGTGCCCCTGAGCGAAAAGCTCCGCGACCAGATGCAGAGACGCATCTCCCACGGCATCTGTCCGGACTGCCTGCACACGCTGTATCCCGAAGATGCCGACGCCATTCTCGCCGAACTGGGTTCCTAACCGCCCTTCAGACGAGGGTGCCTCCCTGGAGGGCGAGACTCCGTCGAGCCGGGGTTGTGGGTACTGGGACCCCGGGCATCCAACAAAGGCGACTCGGGGGCCGGGGCAGGAAATCCGCGCCGCCAATCGCCAACGGCGGGGCTCGACGGAGTCTCGCCCTCCAGTGCGCCTCTTACGAGGCCAAAGCCTGCTGCTCTTCCATTTCGGCCTGAATCTCCACATCCTCGCCATTCAGCTCGCCCAGGCCGCCCAAATCCTCGTCGCTCTCGAGTTCGACCTCCTGCTCCTCAAGCATCAGGCGCAGTTTTTCGAGGGCCTGGTTCTGAATTTGTCGGACGCGCTCGCGGGTTCGTCCGATGGTTTGACTGACTTCCTCGAGGGTGCGGGGACGCTCCCCCTTGAGTCCGAAGCGAAGCCGCAGGATAGTGCGCTCGCGATCGTCGAGCAGGTCAACCAGGGTCAGCATATGGCTGAGCGTCTCGTCGTCCTGCACGATCTCGTCGGGGCGCAAGGTGCGCTCATCGGGTATGATGTCGCGAAACTCACCGTCCTCGCCGTGCTGGATGGGATCATGCAGAGAGATGGTGGTGGTTTTGCCGAGTCGCAGGCCGGTGACGGTTCGCTCGGTGAGGTTGATGCTGGTGGCGATTTCCTTGTCGGATGGTTCGCGTCCGAGTTCCTCGGTGAGCTTAGTCCGTGCGGCGGAGATTTTGCTGATTTTACTGGCGGACTGCACGGGGATGCGGATGGTTCGCGCCTGGTTTGCCAAGGCGCGCCGCATGGACTGCTTGATCCACCAGGCGGCATAGCTGCTCAGCTTCGCTCCCTTGGAGGGATCGAACTTTTCGACGGCGCGCATGAGACCGATGTTTCCTTCCGAGATCAGGTCGAGCAGCGGCAGCCCCAGCCCCTTGAAGTCATGGGCGATTTTGACCACGAGGCGGAGGTTGCAGCGAATGAGCTTGGCGCGCGCGGCCTCGGAGCCGTTTTTGATTTCCTCGGCCAGTTCACCCTCCTCGTCGATCGTGACCAGGTTGTACTGCCCGATGTTCTGCATGTACAGCTTCATTGTATCATTTTCAGACAGCATGGATAGCAACTCTCCGTTTTTGTGTGCCAGTCAAGTCATTAAACGGCAATGATTCAATCCCTCGACTACGTTTGGCGCAGCCAAGAAGAAATAAATTGGGACATATTCGCAAATCCGCGTACCATACCTTAAGTGTCGAGATTGTCAAGAAGGTTCCGCCAATGTCAGACTTTTGTTTGTTTTCAATTAAAAACCGGCTTGTGCCGCATCCATGTCCGCAGAGAATGACGCACCTAATGGAGGCAACGCAGAAACCACGAAAAAAATTGGCGCAATTCAAGCATAGAAATAGGAAAAGGCAGGTGATGCAATTGTGGTGGCCCAGCTTGGTTCTCGGGCCAAGGGCCGGGCTTCCAGCCCGAAGGCAGTTCGGTGCCACCGACTCTTCCGCAAGATCAAGAGTTCTGAAATTGGGTTCAACCGAGTGCGTGCTGTGGATTCGATCACGCTTCACGCATCACGCAATTCCCGGCTTGCCAGGCTCATGAGTTGGAGATTGTCGGCCAGTCGCGAGGGACGATTCCGCTGCAGCCAAAGCTGCTCGAAGGTCTCGGCCGAATCGTGGATGTCGTCGCTCAGCTTGCGGCATTCGCTGTTGTCGACGGCTTGATTGGCGCGGATGCGTTGGGCGATTTGCGTCTTGCGGGCGGCGAGACGGTCCATGCGGGCGGCCAGGTCAAGCTGGTGCAGGGAGAGCGCGGAGAACGAGTCGGCGGTCGTCTGGGTTCCCCAGCGTTGTTCGAAGGGGGGATGCTCCCAGCGGTCGAGCACGGCTTGGAGTTCGTCCTCTTTGGGGGCATCGAACATCTCCCGAGGCTTGCGCGCCAGGGTGCGCACGGGACTGCGCGGATCGATGTGGTCGAGAAATTCATGGCTTTCGTGCAGAGGCATGACAAGAGTGTGATAGAGCGCGGTGGGTGTGGATGGACAGTTGGCGCCAAGCTGCCGCAGGGCGTCGGCGAATGCGGAGTCCGCAATTCCGAACACGTGGCGGGCAACCCGGTGGGTGAAGGTCTCGTCCTTCACGTCGGCCCCGTTCCAGGCGCAGGCCGCGCCGTATGCCAGGGCGTGAAGACTTACTGCGAGCGAGTTGCGATGTCCGCAATCGCCCCAGTCGGTATTGAGCAGGCCCTCCGCCCCGGCTTCGCGCCCTGCGGCGGCAAAACCGGCGATGTTCTTCATGGACGGCGCCATCCGCCCACTGTGCGTCTGCCAGGAGTTGGTGCCGGGACAGATGACCAGCGGGAAGCCGGCCGCGCGAATCTTTTGCGAAAAGCCGAAGCGGTTGCCCTCTGGGTTGTAGTCCCAGTTAAGCATGACGATGTCGCGGGGGACGTCGGCGAGCACCTCGGGATGGTCGCAGACGACATCGCCCCACATGTTCATGCGTTTATGGTGTTTGCTGGTGATGAGATCATGAATTTGGTTCATGAAATCGGCGTACAGATGCCCTGTGCCGACTTTTTCGGCCTGCGGCGCGCTGCGTCCCCGGCCCAGCTCCCAGGGTTCGTCGCCGCAGACATTGAAGTCGACGGCGTCGAACAGCGGCACGAATTCCTCGTAGAGTTCGTCGAGCAGCACGATGGCGCCGGGATCGGTGGGACAGAGCGTGGTCCCGCCGGGGTAGTCGCGGTTGCCTTCGGGCAATTCGGACAAGGGACGAAACCGAGGCAGGGCCAGGATGGGCTCCATGTGGCTGAAGCCGGCGATGGAGCCGACCAGGCGGATGCGGTGTTTCGCGCATTGCTCCTGAATGTGCCGAATGTCGGCGGCGGTGAACGGACTGAATCCCTCGCCGATTTCCGGATATTTCTCGAACGCGAAAACGTTCTTCACATACAGTTGCAGCTCGTTCACCTTCCAGGCCGCCAAATGCTCGATCAGACGGTCCAGCGTGTCGAGCGTCGGCACCTTCCCGCGCGAGCAATCCAAATACACGCCGCGCCGCGCGAAGTCCGCGCAGTCCTCAATGCGCCCGCAGGGAATCCGCGAACCATGCACGCAACGCAGTTCGACGAGGGTGCTGAAGGCGTAAAGAGCGGCCGGCGGCGAGGCCGCCTCGATGGCGACAAGGTCGGGAGTCACCGTCAAACGGTAGCCGTCGATTCCCCTTATACCCGCATTATTGCGAATGCGAACATCGGCATCGGGCGCCTCGGCCGGCTGCCAGTCCCACGCGGACAAACCTTCCCCCAGCAGACAGTCCGGATCGGCAATGCGGAGGGTGTCCGGCAGCGAACAAACGCCTGCGCCGGATTCCACCAAACGGGGAGGGATGAGAAAGTCAGTGTCTTGAAGAGACGGCATTTTGATGACCCCTGATGCTGTCTTGGCAACGATATCCTATAGCAATGCGCCGGAATGCCGGCTCGCGGGGATGCCAAATCGGCATCCGGCTCGCGGAGACGCTCGCGCTCCAGAAGGGAGAGAGAGTACCCCTGAGGGCTTGTCCCCTGCCCGCTTCACCTCGTCAAGCAGGCTTACATGCCGGGCAGAGACATTCCGCCCGTCGCTGCGGAGATACGCTGCTTGGCGGCCTCCTGGACTTCTTCGAGGGCGCCGTTGACGGCGGTTTGCACGAGGTCCTCGAGGCCCTCCGCGTCCTCCGGATCGATGGCGGCGGGATCGATTTTGATCTCGCTGATGGAGTTCTCCCCGGTCGCGGTCGCCGTGACCACGCCGCCTGCCGTGAAGGTGCGGGACATGGCCGCCACCTCCTGCTGGGCCGCCTCCATGTCCTTCTGCAACTTCTGCGCCTGCTTCATCATTTTGTTCATGTCCATGACGGACCTCCGATGGGTGTGTTGATAGGGTTACCCCCGAACCTCGACGATTCGGCCGTCAAACAGGTCGCACACCTGCCTGACGAAGGGGTTGTTCTCGATTTGCTCGCGCACCTCCGCGGACACCGGCTGCGGTCGGCGGCGCTGGTCCGCGGACACGCTGTCGATCCAACGCTTAAGAAGAACTTCGACACGGTCGTTGCCGACAATCCGACAGACAAGCTGTTCGACTTTTTGCCAGTTGCCGTGCGACTGCAGGATTTTGACGTGATCCGCCGGAAATTCGTCGTCGTAGGCCAGTTCAAGAGTGTTTTCGCCGAAGGATACTGCCTTAAGCTCCTGAAGGTGCGGCTTGAGGGGACGGAGATGAACGTCTTTGGCGGCTTCGGTGACCAAGGCGTGAAGAATGTCCGCAGAGGTGGAGGGCGCGGGTGCTGCGGGTCCTTCGGGTCCTTCGGGTCCTTCGGGTCCTTCGGGTCCTTCGGGTGCTGCGGCTGCTGCGGGCGCTGCGGGCGCTGCGGGCGCTGCGGCGGCTTCGGGTGCTTCGGCGGCTTCGGCGGCTTCGGCTGCTTCGGCTGCTTCGGCTGCTTCGGGTGCTGCGGGCGCTGCGGGCGCTGCGGCCGCTTCGGGTGCTGCGGGTGCTGCGGGTGCTTCGGGTGCTTCGGGTGCTGCGGGTGCTTCGGGTGCTGCGGGTGCTTCGGGTGCTGCGGCTGCTTCGGCTGCTTCGGCTGCTTCGGCTGCTTCGGCTGCTGCGGCTGCTTCGGCTGCTGCGGCTGCGGGTGCGGGGGGTGCAGGATGGATCGCGATGGCTTCGCCGGTGCCGCGCAAATGATTGATTTGAGCGATCAAATCCTCGACCTGCATGCTGTGCGCGTTGCGCATCAGCTTGATCAGGAGAGCCTCGAGGTAGACACGCTTGTTGAGCGCGTTGCGCAAGGGACCCTCCGAGGCGACAAGCCCTTCGAGCACGCGCGGAATCAGCTCGTTGCGGACGCCGGACAGAATGCGCGCCAAGTCCGTGCGCTCGCTGTCGCTGACCTCGACCAGGCCGCCCGCGTCATTGGGATCGACCGAAAGCATCATCAGATTGCGCACGTAGTGCAAGAGGTCGCTGAACAGCCGCTCCAAGTCGCGCCCGCGGTCCGCCAGGCGCTGAATCACGCTCATGACCCCGCCAATGTCGTTGGTCAGGATCGATTGCGTCAGGGCGCCGAGTTCCCGGCTGGAGACCAGGCCGAACACATCGATGACATCGCTTTCGGAAATGGGTGTTTCGCGCTCGCGTCCTCCGTGGAACGCGATGATCTGGTCCATCACGGACAGGGCGTCGCGCATGCCGCCATCGGCAAAGCGGGCGACCGCCGCCAGCGCGCGCTCGTCCACCGGCACGCCTTCGGCGGCGGTCACCGCCTTCAGACGGTCCACGATCACCGAGACCGGGATGCGTCGAAGGTCGAATCGCTGGCAGCGGGAGACAACGGTGGGCAGGACCTTGTGCGGTTCGGTGGTGGCGAAGAAGAATTTAACGTGCGGCGGCGGCTCCTCCAGGGTCTTGAGCAGCGCGTTCCAAGCCGCATTGGACAGCATGTGAACTTCGTCGATGATGTAGATTTTGAAACGGCTGCGACTCGGCCGGTAGTTGACGTTTTCGCGAAGTTCGCGTATGTCGTCGACACCGTTGTGCGATGCCCCGTCCAGCTCGACCACGTCCATGGCACGGGTGTCGGCAATCTCCAGGCACGAGCGGCACGTGCAGCACGGCTCCGGGTTCATCCCCTCGTCGCAGTTGAGCGCCTTGGCGAAGATACGCGCACTGGTCGTCTTGCCGATTCCTCGTGGACCGACGAACAGGTAGGCGTGCCCCACGCGATCCTGGCGGATGGTGTTCTGCAGCGTTCGTGTGATGTGTTCCTGCCCGACCACGTCGCTGAACGTTTGCGGGCGCCATTTCAGGGCGAGAACTTGATATCTGTCGCTGGATTCAGCCATGATTGGTCGCGTGGTTGCGTGAGGTTGGAAGAGACCGCTGCCGACGGCCGAGCGGTCTGCCGCGCCCGGGTGGCTCGCTTAGGGCTGCTTGGTTCCCCATCTGACCCGGTTCACGTTAACCCGGCGCACAGGGCCCGGACCGCCGACAGCGGAAACCGAAACTATACAAGCTCCGCGCCAACCCGCAAGCCT
>CAZSBQ010000124.1:0-11547 GCA_964604795.1 uncultured Victivallales bacterium
AGGACTTGGCGCATGCCCGAACGTTTTGCAAGTATGAAGAGATTGAAGCCCTGATGACGGCCGACCTGATCCGCGGCGGCAGCCTGGACAACGCGGTAGTTCTAAAGGGCAATATCGTTTTGAGCCGTGAGGGGCTGCGGTACGACGACGAGTTTGTGCGCCACAAGATTCTGGACCTGGTCGGAGACTTGTCTCTGACCGGCCGCCGGATCGAGGGACACATTGTCGCGGTCAAGCCCGGCCACCCGAGCAACATTGAATTTGCCCGCCGCCTTGTGAAGGCAGAACATGGGAGCTGATCGCGCATGGCGACCATATTGAGCAACAACGAAATTTCCGCAATTCTGGACCAGCGTGGCCCGATGATCATGCTGGACCGCCTGCGGGTCAACTCCGATTTTTCCGGCGCCTCCGGCGTGAAGTGCATCAGCATGGGGCACTCCTGCTTTCAGGGGCACTTTCCGGGCGCCCCGATCCTGCCGGGGGTGCTGCAGGTGGGCGCGCTGTCGCAAGCCGCCGGCGTGCTTCTCAAGCAGGAGCACGGCGCGGCGGCGGATGCCGTCCCAATCATCAAGGAAATCCACAAGTTCAAGTTCCGCAAGCCGGTCATGCCCGGCGACCTGCTGCGGGTGGAGATTCAACGGGATGCGGAAGACCCCGCGCTGTTTCACGGCAGCACCTATGTCAACGGCGAAAGGGCCAGCCAGGGGCGTTTTTCCATGGGCTTGTGTCCCGCCTCGGATTTGGCATTCAACGGCGACGAGTTGGAAACCGATTGGCCGGAACTGCCGGGGATATCCGAGACCATGGACCCGGTGATGAACGCCGAGGAGATCATGGCGGCGATCCCGCACCGGTTTCCATTTCTGCTCATCGACCGCGTGCTGCTCTGCGATCCGGAGACCCTGCGCTTTGTCGCGCTGAAGAATGTGAGCGCGACCGATTCGTACTTCGACTACAGCAGCACGCCGGTTCTGCCCCGCTATCTGCAGGCGGAGATGGCTGCGCAGGCGGGCTGCGGCATGGCCCTGTCCACGCCCGGACACAAGGACATGCTCGTCTATTTCATGGCCATCGACAAAGCGGTCTACCACGATCACGTCTACCCCGGCGATCAATTGCTGGTCGACATCAACATCTCCGTGCGCAGCCGGTTCGGGAAGGCGGTTGGCAAACTTCACGTGGGACCGCGCGTCGTCGCCGATCTCGAACTGAAGTTTGCCATGGTCGAACGCGAAATCGTTTGACGTTCAAGGCCCGAGGCGATTCTCCATGTCCACCACCATCCACTCCAGCGCGATCATCGACTCATCGGCCGAATTGGGCGAAAACGTGCACGTCGGCCCCTACACTGTGGTGGGTGCGGGCGTTCGCGTAGGCGACGGCACTTGGATCGACAGCCACGTCAGCCTTGCAGGCCCCCTGGTGTTCGGGCGGAACTGTCAGGTGCATTCGTTCGCATCCATCGGCAAACCTCCGCAGGACCTCAAATACAAGGGGGACGACAACGGCGTGATGCTCGGCGACCGATGCCGGGTGCGCGAGTACGTGACCATCAACGGCGCCACCCAGGAAGGCGAGGCAACCACGCTGGGCGACGACTGCTTCCTGCTGGCATATTGCCACGTAGCCCACGACTGTCGCCTCGGCAACGGCGTGATCATGAGCAACGGGTTCACGCTGGCCGGACACGTCACCGTCGGCGACAGGGTCGTCTGCGGCGGGCTTGGCGGCGTTCATCAGTTTGTGCGCATCGGATCGCTGGCCATGATCAGCGCCATGTGCAAAGTTGTGCAGGACGTCATGCCGTTTTGCCTGGTGGACGGCAATCCCGCCTCGCTGGTGGCGGTCAACCGCATTGGCTTGGAGCGCAAGGGCAAGTCTCCGGAAACCGTGGACGCGATCTCCAAGGCCTACAAAATCCTCTTTCGTTCCGGCCTTCTGCGCGAACAGGCGGTGGCGCGCGTGCGCACGGAATGCGGGGACATCCCGGAGGTGTCCCACATGCTCGACTTTCTGGAGGAGGACAGCGACCGCGGCATCACCACCGCCCATGCCGGGCGCCGACGATAGACCCTAATCCCTGTTTCAATGCAGAGAAGGACTGTGCACCATGATTGACATCCGCATTTTACGTGAGGACCCCGAACGAGTGAAGACGAATGCGGCGCGGCGCGGCTGCGCCGTCGATGTGGACGCCCTGGTGGACTTGGACCGCCGATATCGCGAAGCCATCCGGTCCGTCGAGGAAATGCGCGCTCGGCGCAATGCCCTCAGCAAGGAATGCCGCGACAACCCCGAGGCGCGCGAGCAAGTCAAGGAACTCAAGAAGGCGATTGCCGACGCCGACGCCACCCAGAAGAACCTGCGCGAGCAGATCGACGCTCAACTGGCCTGGCTGCCCAATTTTCTCGCCCCGGACGTCCCGGACGGTGTCGAGGACGAGGACAACGTGCCCCTCCGATTCGTCGGCGACAAACCGGAGTTCGACTTCACCCCGCAGTCCCACGACGAACTCGGCGAGCATCTGGGAATCATAGACACCGCGCGCGGCGCCAAGGTCGCCCAGTCCGGCTTCTACTACTGGCGTGGCCAGGGCGCCCAGCTGGCCGCGGCGCTGTTCTACTGGACCCAGCAGGAGCTGATCCGGCGCGGCTACACACTGTTCATCAGCCCGTGCGCGGCCAAGGAAAGCACCTTGTTCGGCACGGGCTATCTGCCGTTTTTCGCCGATCAGACCTATAATTTGGAGGGCGAGGATTTGGCGCTCATCGGCACCTCGGAGCAGACGTTGGTGGGCTACCATGCCGACGAGATTCTGTCCGCGGCCGAACTGCCCGCCCGCTACACCGCCTTCACCCCCTGCTTCCGCACAGAGTCCGGCAGCTACGGCAAAGCCAGCCGGGGCATCTTCCGCGTCCACCAGTTTCACAAAGTCGAGCAGATCGTTTTCTGCCGGCCGGAAGACTCGCCGCGATTCCACGACGAATGTCTGGAAAACGAGGAGGCGCTGCTCCAGACCCTCGACATCCCCTACCGGGTGGTCAACGTCTGTGTTGGCGACCTGGGCGCGCCCGGCTATAAAAAGTACGACATCGAAGCCTGGTTCGCGGGGTATGACGGCTACCGCGAGGTCACCTCGAACACCAATCTCACCGACTTTCAGTCCCGTCGTCTCGGCATACGCTATCGCGCCGAGGATGGCGGCAGCGACTTTGTTCACACCATTTCGGCCACCGCCGTTACCGACCGCGTGGTCTGCGCCATCCTTGAGAACAACCAGCAGGCGGACGGCAGCGTGCTCATTCCCCCCGCCCTCCAACCGCTCTGCGGATTCGACCGCATCGAACCGTGACCCCGTCCTCCTCCGACAACACTCCGCCCCCCCATCTCCGGATCGCGCGCGACCAGCGCTTTTCCTGCATTCAGTGCGCTCGCTGCTGCCGTCGCTGGCACGTGGCCCTTTCACGGAGTGAAATAGAGCACCTGCGGTCCCTGGACTGGCCGCGCGGACACGCGCCGGATCGGGACCCGGTAACCGTCATCAGGCGGCAGTCCTACATCGCTCACCGAGACAACGGGGACTGCGTGTTCCTCGATCCCGAAACCGGCCTCTGCCGCATCCACAGTCGATTCGGCGAGCACGCCAAACCGTTCGGCTGCCGCGTCTATCCGTTCAGCATCGGCTCGACCTTTGCGGGCGAAGTCTCCGTCACCGCGCGCCTGGACTGCCCGGCCGCCTGCCGGAACACCGGCGCGCCTTTGGCCGACCATCGCGCGGAATTGGAATGTTTCGCAGGGATCTTGAGAAAACGCACGCCGACCTTTGACAGCCACGACCTTCAAGGGCTGACCCGCGAGGGGGCCGAGGCCGTCGCGGACGGCGCCGTCCGCATTGTCCGCAACACCGAACGCCCCATCCCTCTCACGGCCGTGACGCTCTCCGCCTACGCCGACCGGTTGGGCCAATTGGGCGCAGCCTTCATCAACGATGCGGACACGTTCGTCACCGTGATTCCCACCCTCATCGACCGACTGTCCGCCACCGCCGCAAGTCACACCTACCGTCCCGTCGGCCCCGTTTCCCGCGCCGTCTTCCGCGAGTGGCTGGCGGCCTGCCTGCGTCGGGACGAGGAAGTCATCGGCAAACCCGTCACGGCCCGCTTCGCCCGGACTGCGGAACTGGTCCGGATGCTCGCCAACCGCGGCAACCCCTCCCGCTTGGGAACCGAGCATCCCGACCTGCCGCTCGACAGCGCCGATCTCTTCGAAAAGGACCGCACGCCCCAAGCGATTCCTTCCGAACCGGACGCCGACGAAACGGATGTGTGGGACGCCTTTCGCCGCTGCCTTCTCGGGCGGCTCGAATCCCGCCAATTCTTCGGCGCGCACCTCTACGGGCGACCGCTGTTGGAAGGTTTGCGCGCCCTGGCCCTGGTTTATCCGCCGATCCTGGCCGCCGCGCGCCTGCATGCCGCGGCCGAAACCGGCGCCTCTCGAATTCGCCCGGCGGACGTGGAATACGCCGTCGGCGCCGTCGACCATGGCTTCGGTCGCGCCGGACGGGTGCAATCCAACCTGCTGCGCTCCACCGAAATCTTCTTCGGCGGCCTCCGCCACGCCTCCCTGCTCGCCACCCTCCGCTGGCGCTGACATTCCTCTGAATCCATGAGAAAATCGGCGAAAACTCCGGCCTGAACACGGAAAACTCGAATTCCCAGGGATTTATAAAGAAAATGCCAAAACCACCATATTCGGTGGTTGACAAGTGCGGGGTACACAACATATAGTGTCCATATCACGCCGAACCCTTGGTGCGGCGCTTTGGATCGGGCGTGAGACGCAGTTTTTCGGGCCCGAGGCGCGACGCGACGAGCCTGTTGCCGCACCGCAGCACAGAAGCAGGATTGAACAGAAGGAGTAGCCGGTCATGAGTGAAGAAGCGAAGGAGTTCCACGGGTTTCGCAAACGCAACGGCGGGGTAGTCCCCTTTCGGCGGGAAAAAATTGAATCGGCGATCATCAAGGCGGGCGACGCCGCCGGGCGCGAGAGCGCGGAGCGGCTGGACCGCAACACTGCCTCCCGCATCACCGACCGCATCATTGACCAGCTCAACTCGCATTTATCCGAGTACTACGTCCGCACGGATGAGGAAGGATTGCGCATTCCGCAAATCGAGGATGTTCAGGACCTGGTCGAGATCATGCTGGCCGAGGAAGGCCATGCCTCCGCCGTCGCACGCTACAAGCGCTACCGCAAAAAGCGCGAAGTCGCCCGCGGCCAACTGCAGGTTCGCGGCGACGAGGACAGCACGGTGGACGTGACCGACGCCAGTCTGCTGCTGGTCGAATCCACCAGCGGCAACGTCACCCGTCCCTGGGACCGCAGCGAGATCGTCCGCCAGCTGCTGGAGGAGACCGACCTGTCCCCCGAGGTGGCTCACAGCGTGGCCAAGGAAGTCGAGAACCAGGTGCTCGACGGGCACATGAAGACCCTCAACAGCACGCTCGTCCGCGAGCTGGTCAACAACGAACTGGCCGACCGTCAGCTGCACGATCAGCTGCGCGACCTGTCCATCTACCGCATTCCCAAGCATTTCGTCGAATCCCTGATGTTCACCAAGTCCACGGAAAACAGCAACATCGTCAACAACAACCCCGAGGCAGTCAACCTGGGACTGGCCGAAATCCTGCTGAAGCAGTGGGGGCTGGACACGATCTTCTCCAACGACGTCAAGCGGGCGCACGACACCGGCGCCATTCACCTGCACGACCTGGGGTACCCCCACCGCGTCTACTGCTCCAGCCATTCCATTGAATACGTCAAGAAGTACGGCCTGCGCAAGCTGGTCAACCTCAACACCGAATCCCGCCCCGCGCGCAGCGCCTCGGTGCTCACCGGCCACCTGAACACGTTCCTGGCTTCCATGCAGGCCAACTACGCGGGCGCCCTGGGCATCGCCTACATCAACATCCTATACGCGCCCTACCTGAAGGGCATGGACGCCACCGAACTCAAACAGATCGCCCAGGAGCTGATCTTCAACGGTTCGCAGAACGCGTTTTCGCGCGGCGGCCAGACCCTGTTTCTGGACTTCAACATCCACACCGGCGTGCCCAGCTACATGAAGGACGTCCCGGCCATCGGTCCCGGCGGGCACTACATGCTGCGCCGGGCGGACGGTGAAACCGTCGAGCTGGAGGAAGTCCTGCGGCGCGACTGCGACACGGCCGGCAACCGCCTGATGGACCTTTACTGCACCGAGTCCGACGACGAACGCCGCCTGGTTCTGCGCGAGCTGGCCGACGACAAGGCGGGCATCGTCATCGACCAGGGCGTCCAGCAGCAGCTGGAGAGCCGCGGCGAGGACATCGTCACCTACGGCGACTACATCCGTGAAGCGCGCGACTTCGCCTCGGCGCTGCTCGAAGTCTGGTCCGACGGCGACCGCAACGGCCGCGTCTTCGAGTTCCCCAAGTGCGACTTCCACATCAGCGACGAGACCTTCACCGATCCCGAGCAGCATCGCATCTTCATGGAAGCCTGCGAGCTGGCCTCCAAGAACGGTTCGACCTACTTCATCTTCGACCGCGACGAAGTCACGCTCTCGGCCTGCTGTCGTCTGCGCACCACCATCCAGGACAACCGCATGCTGCGCCACCCCGAGTCCATGCGCTTCTGCGGCTTTCAGAACGTCACCATCAACATCCCGCAGGCCGCCTATCGCGCCGCGCGCGCCGCGGGCGAACGGTCCTTGGAGGGCCTGTTCAACGAGCTGGACCGGACCATGGACCTCGCTGTTGAGGCTCACCTGCAGAAGCAGAGCAAGGTCCGCGAGATGATGCGCGGCCCCGGACATCCGCTCTACCAGATCGGCATGGAGGCCTGCGACGGACGCCCCTACGTCGAACTGGACAAATGCACCTACATCCTCGGGCTCATCGGCGTCAACGACACGGTCAAATTTCTGACCGGCGAAGAGTTGCACGACAGCGAGGAAGCCATGAATCTGGGGCTGAAGATCGTCGCTCACATGTATCTCAAAACCAAGAAATTGGCGGAGAAGCACGACCTTAAGTTCAGCTTGGAGGAATCGCCCGCGGAGAGCGCGGCGCGCCGGCTGGCCAAGACCGATCTGATCTACTTCCGCGAGGAAGCGCAGGCCAGCATCCAGGGCGGCGAGGAGAACGCCTACTACACCAATTCGATCCACCTGGCGCCCGCCGCTCCGGTGTCCCTCATCGAGCGCATCCGCCAGCAGTCGAAGTACCACAGCCTCATCGAGTCCGGCGCCATCACCCATGCCTTCGTCGGCGAGGAGCGTCCGGCGGCCGAGTCCATCGCCCGGCTGATGCGCGAAGTGTTCTTCCGCACTCAATCGGCTCAGGTGACGGTCTCGCCCGAATTCACTTACTGCAACGAGTGCAACCACAATGCCCGCGGACTGCAGGAGACCTGCGAGCAGTGCGGCTCGGAAAATGTCGTCGGTGAAACTCGCGTGGTCGGATACTTCAGCAAAATCCAGAACTGGAACAAGTCCAAGCGCTACGGCGAGCTGGTCGCGCGCCAGCAGGGCCGCTACGCGGTCGAAACGGCGGATTCCGCCGCTGAAATTGCTTCGGCGGAATCGGTTGTGCCGGCAGCCGAAGCCGTCGTCGCCTGATCCCGCGCCGGAAGCCATTGCGGCGCCCGCCGATCGGCGGGCACCCCCCTTTCACAATCCAAACCGGAGGAACGCAGAAATGTCCGAAAAACCGTATCGAATCACCATCTTCGGAAAACCCGGATGCAAAAAGTGCAAAGTGCTCAACGAACGAGTCGACAAACTCCTGACCGATGACCAGTTCGACGAGTTCGACAAAGTCTACTGCGGGCTCGACAGCGAGGACGGACTGGTGGAATTCTGCAACGTCGAATCCATCAATCCCCAGCGGATTCCCGCCTTCGTCGTCAGCCGGTACGACCCCCAGGCCCGCCGCTACGAACCCATCCTGCGGACTCCGCAGTCCGACAAGCAGGAGGCGAACAATCCCGCCAGTCTCTACTCGGTGGTCGGGATGCAGACCGACTACAGCGGCAGCGGCACCATCTCTCCCCGCATGATCCAATCCGTTCTCGACGAGGCACGCGCCGCATCATGATCCCGCTGCCCGACTCGACATCGGTCTACGGATTTCTCCAGCGCCCCTCGCTGGTGGACTTTCCCGGCCGTTTGGCCGCGGTGTTCTTCACCTCCGGCTGCAACTTCGCCTGCGGGTTCTGCCACAACGCCGGCTTGCTCCAGCGCAAGCAGGCGGGGCTGACCGCCGAACGACTGCGCGATGCCGTTCGCCGATTCCGCACGCGGGACTGGGTGGACGGCGCGGTCATCACCGGCGGGGAACCCACCCTGTGCGACGACCTGCCCGCCATCCTCGAGCTGTTCCGCAGCGAAGGCCTCGCCGTCAAGCTGGACACCAACGGCTCCCGGCCCGACATCCTGCGGGACCTCCTGCCCCGCGTGGACTGTGTGGCCATGGACGTCAAATGCAGCCCCAAAACCTATCCCGACCTGACCGGATTCGACCGCATGGAGGCCATCGATGAGTCCATCGGGCTCATCCTGGCCGCCGACTGCGACCACGAATTCCGCACCACCGTCATTGAATCGGTTCACACCGACGAGGAAATGCGCGCCGTCGGTGAGCGCATTCGGGGCGCCCGCTCCTACACCCTTCAGCCGTTCATCCCCCGCGACGACCTGCCCGATCCGCTCCTGCGGGCCGAACCCCGAACCACCCCCGAACGCATGGAACAGCTGAGCGCGCTCATGGCCCCCTACGCCGAATCCGTAACCATCAAAGGCGCCTGACCCGGCACCGGCCCCTACAAGTGCCGGGCGCGGCCTCCGCGCCCCGTCACCCGGGCCGTCGGGGCGCCGGCCCCTACAAGTACCGGGCGCGGCCTCCGCGCCCCGTGTTGCCGCCGCACCGTCGGGGCGCCGGCCCCCACAAAGTACGGGGCGCGGCCTCCGCGCCCCGTGTTGCCGCCGCACCGTCGGGGCGCCGGCCAATAATTGGAGTTTTGACATGCGCGCATTGTTTTCATCCCCTGAGTTTCCATTCTTTATGCTTAACGGTTTCCGATGAACTCCACCCAAACTTCTGAAAGCAACATGCCCTTCTGGGAGCACCTTGAGGAACTGCGCTGGGTGATCCTCAAGTCCCTGCTCGCTCTCATTATCGGCATTGGCCTGGTGTGGCACTTCAGCGATCCGCTGTTCGAGCTGTTTCGGCGTCCGCTGGAGGAGCTGGACGGATCGGTGAAGCTGATCATGATCACCCCGCTGGAGGGATTTTTTCTGCGTTTTCGACTCAGTGTGGTGGGAGGCGGACTGCTGGCCGCACCGTTCATTCTGGGCTTTGTTTGGTCGTTTCTCTCCCCCGGTCTGCTCGGGCGCGAGCGCAGGATCATTTGGACGGGCCTGCTCATCGGCCTGGCGTTTTTCTGCCTAGGCGCGGTCCTCGGCTACCTGATGCTGCCGTTGGCCCTGCCGTTTCTGCACTCCTTCAGCCTGGAGGGTGTGGACAACCGGTGGTCGGCGAACAGCTATTTGGGCTTCTGCATCCACCTCATGCTGGCGGCCGGCGTGGTCTTCGAGGTGCCGGTGGTGCTGATGATTCTTGTGCGGCTGAACATTCTGAGCGCGGCCTTTCTCCGTCACGGCCGCCCGTACGCCTACGTCATCGGCTTCATCCTGGCGGCGGTCCTGACCCCCCCGGACGTGATCACCCAGCTGCTGGTCGCTCTGCCCCTGCTGGTGACCTTCGAACTCAGTGTGCTCTTCGCCACTTGGCACGAAGGCCGAAAAGCAGTAGAGTAGTCCCCGACTCAAAAATAACGCGAGGTGCATCATGATGCCCGGCCCAAAAGAATGGCTCTTCATATTTCTGATCATACTGCTGATCTTCGGCGCCAAGAGGATTCCGGAAATCATGCGCGCCCTCGGCAGAGGACTCGGCGAATTCCGCAAAGCCCGCGACGATTTCGAGGAAGCCCTAAACTCATCGACATCCGAACACGCAGACGCGGAAAAACCGACAGCGGACTCCTCGGAAAACCAGGGCGCGGACGAGAAGGCAACCGACGACAAAACCCGCCCCGAGTCCAAACCTCAAAGCTCTTGATCCAGCGGAAGACGCGCGAGCCGCCGGCTGAGCAAGGCACAAGCTGAACCCTGTCCGGAAAGGGTTCAGCTGTTGTTTCATGTGGGAGTGGGGTCTGGCTTGTATGGCAGGTTTCAGGGTCAGTGATCCGAATCCCAACGGGATTCCGTCTCATAGCCCAGGGTTGCGGGCGCCAGCCCGCTACCCTGGGACAAGCGTGCCCCCCCCTTTTCTTCTCAAAGGGGTGACGACCTATCACAAGCTAACTCTGCCCTCCAGCTTGTCCAAAAACTGACGCGGTGTGATCACCGCGAGATCACCGACAACCTCTGGGGGGAAGTGGCGTGTGTTGCCGCTGACCAGCTCACATCTCAAGGCGGTCGCGCATTCAACGAAGGGGCCGTCGTCGAGGTCCGGCAGATCGCCTCGGACGACTTGCTCGGGATTGACACGCGCCCAAGCGGCATTTTTGAGAATTGTCCTCAACACGATGTCCACCTCGTATGAGGGAAGACCCAGCTCGGGGCGATGAAGAACATCGTCATATTCGCCATGTATCCGGTCGTCTACTCCCGCGCGTAAGGCCCCCGTGCGAAGCCATTCAACGATCCGCCCCGGCGGTCCGGATGCCGCGAGGAACCCTGAGACCAAGACATTCGTGTCGAAGACAGCAACGGTCGGCGCGTTCATGGTGTCCCTTTGCGTTCCTGTCGAACCTTGGCGACCAGCGTCTCAACCTGATCGCCGGTCATCTTGTCGGAGCCGGCGTGCCGTGCGGCTTCGCGGATGCGGCTCAACGCCTGTCGGCTGCGGGCTTCGCGCGCGGCGTTGAGCAAGTCCTCGGGATCCTCCCCGGGGTCGAGACCAAGGATAATGGCCGCAGGCCTTCCATTATTGGTTAAGATGAGCTCCTTGTCGCTCTCCAGTCTGGCGCGAAGCTTGCGTGGGCTTTTCAACTCGTTAACAGGTACAAGGTACATGACTTGGCTCCTTATTATGGCCTTCTCCATCACCATATCACGCATTCCTCCTGTGTCAACGGCAGCATTCCAGGAAGGGGAGATTCCAGTGTCAACACCCCGGCAAGGCGCCGGGCTCTACCCAGAAGAGGGGGCAGCCTGCGAGCCCCGAGCTGGCCCGCCGGCAAGGCGACACTTTCTCCGGTGAAGTCGACCTGCCCCGCCGCCTAACAAAAAACAAGGCAGGTAGCATGCACCGAAAACCATTCACACTCGGGTTTTTCCTGCATAGTTTAAGAAATCGGAGTATGGCGCGCGCCCAACCACCTTCCTATAGCTGGTCCCTGTCCGGAAAGTGTTCAGCTGTTGTTTCATGTGGGAGTGGGGTCTGGCTTGTATGGCAGGTTTCAGGGTCAGTGATCCGAATCCCAACGTAATTCCTC
>CAZSBQ010000125.1:0-11487 GCA_964604795.1 uncultured Victivallales bacterium
CCGCCCGGCTTTTCGCGGAGCGCAATCAGGGGCACACCGACTGCCGCGACCTGATTGACTGCGATATCTCTTGTCCCGACGGCTTGGACACGGCCCTGAAAAAACGCCTGTTCCGCCGCCGTTGCCCCCGCTTCGTCCGCGACGCGGTGCAGGTCGTGGAGGAATTGCTCCTGGAGGAAACTGAAGAATGACGAACCCCATTTCGGAGGAAAAGCCAAAGACCGGAATGCCGATGTGGCTGAAGGTGCTTCTGGCCGTGGTGGTGGTCGGCGGGGTGCTGGTCGCCGGCAGCGTGTTCGATTTTCAGCAGCGTCTGCACGGCCTGCTGCACTATGTCGAAGGTTTGGGTGGGCCGGGGTACGCGGTGTTTGTGGTCGCGTATATCGTGGCCTGTGTGTTTTTCCTGCCAGGTTCGATCCTGACCTTGGGCGCGGGTGCGATCTACGGGGTTGTCACCGGCTCGATTATCGCTTCGGTGGCCTCGACCATCGGTGCCGCGGCGGCGTTCGTGGTCGGACGGCATTTGGCGCGCGATTGGGTGGCGAAGAAGATTCAGGGCAATGCGAAGTTCGCAGCCATCGACAATGCCGTGGGGCGGGAAGGTTGGAAGATCGTCGGCCTGACCCGACTCTCGCCGGTGTTCCCGTTTTCCCTGCTCAATTATGCCTACGGCTTGACCAAAGTGAAGCTGCGCGATTACTTCTTCGCCTCCTGGATCGGGATGCTGCCGGGAACGGTCATGTACGTTTATCTCGGATCGCTGGCCAAGTCGCTGAGCGCGGTCGCCACCGACTGTGCCAACTGCGAGCGCAGTGCGCTGCAATGGACCCTGTACGCCGTCGGCCTGGTCGCCACCGTGGCCGTCACCGTGGTCATCACCCGCGTAGCCCGCCGCGCACTGAAAGAGAAGGTGGAGGAGTAGGAGTAGGAGTGTTCATGAACACTATCATGCCACATCCCGGAATTATAATTTTGCTGGTTTGCTTGTTCCTGCTGCTGGTCATTGTCGCCGAGTACGGTGCGCGTCGGCGGGGTGTCCCGTTGCCGGTATGGATGTTGCTTTTCTCCAAGCTGTACCTGAACAGGGGCATACTGTTGATGGTGCTTGCCGTTGTTTTATTCGCGCCGACGGCGTACGCCGGTGGAAGCGGCAGCGAAGCCTTCCACGATGACTTCGCAAATCTGGATGCCTGGAAACCGCTGACGTTCCCCAAGATCGAACGGCATTCCCGTTATTCCATTATCACCAACGATGGAAACAGCGTTTTGAATGCCGAAGCTGACGACTCGGCTTCGGGGTTGGTTTCGAAAGAGGCGTTTGACCCCTATCGCACCCCGATTCTCCGCTGGCGGTGGGGGGTGGAAAACGTGCTGAAAAAAGGGAATGCCGAACGCAAGGACGGGGACGACTACCCGTTGCGGGTATACGTTCTGTTCGAGTATGATCCGGACCGCGCCTCCTTCGGGATGAGGATGAAATACGCCCTGGCAAAGCGCTTCCACGGCAAATATCCGCCCCACGCCGCCCTGAACTACATCTGGGCCAATCGCCAGCACGAGCAACGGATTCTGCCCAGTTCCTACACCGAACGATCGCAATTGGTCATCCTGCAAGCAGGACGAGCCAACATCGGCGAATGGCAGGAGGAAACGGTTAATATCCTGCGCGACTATCGAGCGGCCTTCGGCGAAGACCCGCCGCGCACAGCTCACCTGGCCGTCATGAGCGATGCAGACAACACAGGCGAAGCCGCCGTCGGATTCATCGACTTTATCGAACTCGGCCCTGAGTCCCAGAATAATGGCGCTCGAGGACAAGACTCAGAACACTGAACACACCCAAGGGTCCCATCTTCTTGGCGGTGAAAGTCTGGAATAGGAGATAGCATCATGGCAGACCTGATCTCCACCCATGGCGGGTATCGGAAGCTGAAAAGCTTTCAGGTGGCGCAGTTGGTGTATGACATTACCGTGCGGTTCTGCAGCCGTTATGTGGACAAGTTCAGCAGGACAAAGGATCAGATGGTACAGGCAGCGCGCTCGGGTGTGCAGAATATTGCGGAGGGCTCGCAAGCCTCGGCGACATCGAAAAGGACTGAGCTGAAGCTCACACAGGTGGCACGAGCCAGCCTGGAAGAGTTGAAGCTCGATTATGAGGATTTTCTGCGCCAGCGCGGGCTGGCGCAGTGGAAGCGCGAAAACCCGCTCCGGCAGGCGTTGATCGACCGCCGATGTCAGACTGCCGACGAGGTGGCGGCCTGGATTGTTGAGACGGCGAAGAAAGGTGGACAGAGTGGACAAGGTGGACGAGGTGCACAAGGTGGACGAGGTGGACAAGTCGGTACTGCGTCCACTCTGTCCACTCTGTCCACAAAGGTCTACCCGGAGTTCTCCGCCAACGCTGCTTTGGTGTTACTGGCGGTGGCCTGCTCGCTGCTCGACCGACAGGTGGAACGGCTGGCGAAGGACTTTGAAAATGAAGGCGGTTTCTCCGAACGACTCTACCGTGTGCGCAGCGAGAAACGGAGTTCTCGACAATGATGGCCTCCCGAACTCCGAACTCAGAACTCAGAACTCAGGCCACCATGAGTAACCACATCGATATCAAACCCCTGGATTCCCACAACCAAACGCTGCTGGCCAACGCCCATCCGTCGGACTGGCGGAATCCGGCGCCTGCGGGGCGCTACAACATGGTCGTGATCGGCGCGGGGACAGCCGGGTTGGTCACCGCCGCCGGCGTGGCCGGGCTTGGCGGCAAGGTGGCGCTGATCGAGCGCCAGTTCCTCGGCGGGGACTGCCTGAACTTCGGCTGTGTGCCCAGCAAGGCGCTGATCGCCGCGGCACGGACCGCCGCGGACAATCGACGGGCGGGCGGCTACGGCATCGAGCCCGGCGCCGGCACTGCGGACTTCGCAGCGGTCATGGAGCGCGTCCGCCGCATCCGCAGCGAAATCAGCGAACATGATTCGGCGGCGCGATTCCGCGACCTGGGCGTGGATGTGTTCATCGGCGACGCCACCTTTACCGGGGCGGACACGGTCGAGGTGGGCGAACAGACGCTGCACTTTGCCAAAGCCTGCATCGCCACAGGCGCGCGGGCGTTGCGTCCGGACATCGAGGGACTGGAGGAGGCCGGATTTCACACCAACGAAACCATTTTCTCGCTGACTGAGCTGCCGCGCCGACTGGCGGTGCTCGGCTCCGGCCCCATCGGCTGCGAACTCGGCCAGGCCTTCGCCCGCCTGGGCAGCGATGTGACCATCATCGAAAAAGGCGCCCAATTCCTTGGCAAGGAAGACCGGGACGCCGTCGAAGTCGTCGGCAAGGCTTTCATGGACGACGGCATCCACTGTCTGCTCAACGCCCAGGTGCGGCGGGTAACCCGCGACGAGTCCGGAAAGCAGGTGCGGGTGGAAACCCCCGACGGCGAGCAGGTTGTCGACGCCGACGAAATCCTGGTCGGCTACGGGCGCGTGCCGAACGTGGACGGACTCGGCCTCGAATCCGCCGGCGTGGAGTATGACGCTCGCCATGGCGTACACGTCGACGACCGGCTGCGCACCGCCAACAAGCGCATCTACGCCGCGGGCGATGTCTGCCTGCGCCATAAATTCACCCACACTGCCGACGCTGCCGCCCGCATTGTCATTCAGAACGCCCTGTCCTTCGGGTGCGGCAAACTCAGTGCCCTGAACATTCCCTGGTGCACCTACACCCACCCTGAAGTCGCTCACGTCGGCATGTACCCGGCCGATGCCGAAAAGCAGGGAATCCAAACCGACACCTTCAAGGTTGAAATGAGCGAAGTCGACCGTGCGCAGACCGACGGCCAGACCGAGGGCTTCGTCAAGGTGCTCGTCAAAAAGGGCACGGACAACATCCTCGGCGCGACCATCGTCGCGGCGCATGCAGGCGAGATGATCAGCGAAATCTCGACCGCCATGGCCGCCAAAGCCGGGCTGAAAACCCTGTCCGGGGTAATCCATCCCTATCCCACCCAGGCCGAAGCGATCAAACGTGTTGCCGACGCCTACAGCCGCACCCGCCTTACCCCGACTGTGAAGTCGCTCTTCGCCAAATGGCTCGCCTGGCAGAGGCGGTAGGTTGCGGTGGTTGCGGTGGTGGGAGGGCTGTCAAATAGCAGCGGCTGGTTCCGTTTGGTCAAGTGGAGTTTTCTGATTCCCTTGTCCTCGACCGCCTGCTTCCACAGGCAATATGGGCAGCTTGCTTGGAACCGTTCGACGCCGCAAGAGGCCAATCATTCAGTGTCGCCGGAAAGTTCCAAAAGTGCGCCGAAGCCTGTGAAGCCGGCGCCAAACGTCAGAATTGCGGCTTTTTCGCCCGCTTTCCATTGGCCGTTGTCAAGCATTCGGCGCAATACGAAAAGCACAGACGGCGAGGACATATTGCCGTATTCTCTGAGGATGTCATACGAAGTGCCGAGGTCCGAGGGGGAAAGGTCCAGCGTACGCCGGACTGCATCCAGGACGGCGCTGCCGCCTGGGTGAACAATCCACCAGTCGATGTCTGCTTTGTTCAGGTTGTTGCGTTTTAATAGCCGGTCCTGGACCCTCGCAATCACCCGTGCCCCGATTGCGGGAACGCGTTTGCTCAACGTGTTCCGCAGTCGTCCCTGTTCAGACCGGTAGCGCAAATGTTCGCGGAACCGGGGTTCTATGCCGGTTTCGAAATCGAGAATTCGTGCCACGGATGTTTTGCCTGGCAGATTGTCGGCCGAAAGCACGCAAGCGGCAGCGCCGTCTCCGAAGATGCTGTTGCTCACAATCAGGTCCGGGGCTTCGTCCATAAACAAAGTGGCCGAGCAGATTTCAACGGATATGCTGAGCAGTATTGCGCCGGGTTGCCGCAGGGCCACACCGGCGGCGCATTCGAGGTTGGGCAGGGCTGCGCCGCATCCCATGCCGACCAAATCGAACGTTTTCGTATCCTGACGCAATCCGAGCGCCTCTGTTATATACGACGACAGTCCTGGACAAAGATATCCCGTACAGGTGTTGGCCACGACACCGGCAATATCGGAGGCTGGCAGCTGCAGGTCGTCCAGCGCCTGGCGTGCCGCCTTGCAGCCGACTGGAACAGCAAACTGCTGAAACCGATTAATCAGGCTGTCCTGATCTGTAGACCGAACATCCTCAAATGCATCCATGCCAACATATCGCCCTTCAACCGGGCCTTCGAGCAGCAGGCGTTCATATAAGTCGCGTTCAGAATCGCTCATCGGGAAGTGTTCGCGCAGCGTATTGAAAGCAGTGCTTCGGTCGGCGTACAAATCCGGATTTGCCGTTTGCAGAGCATGGAGATGGATCGAGGGGGGAGTCATTTGTGTCTTCATGTTTTCATGGGATTCGTGAAACGGACATCCGCGCAAATGCGGAACAGCGGGGCATTCCGCACGGTGTACTGCACCGAATTGTGAACCTGCAGAAACTGGACCATTTCCTTGACCGTAAAGCCCTTTCTTATCGACAGCAGGGCATCGTGCCGGACTCCCGGATGCTTGGTTGCGGTCAATATCCGGGTTGCTGCATACGCGATTCGCGAACGGCGCAAGTCATTGATCAGGAACCCGTAACTAACACAACCACGAAGGTGCTCTGCCAAGATGTGAATTCTTTCTTCACTGAAATGATGCAGCACCATGGACGCTAGGGCAATATGGTGTGGTTGCTCCGGCTGATGCAAAAAGACATCGCCTTCAATCACCTCCATATTCGTCGCGTTTGCCTTGCTCAGAATTTGTTTTGCGCGCCGACAGGCTTCCGGAGCGCTTTCGACACAGGTGAACTGGCAGGGGATTCCCTGCAAGGCAAGCCATTGATTCAGAGCCAGCGGAATATCGCATTCCCCGGCGCCGATATCCAGAATGCGCAGCGGCGTCTCGAACTGGACGCCGGCGAGAATGTTCCGCAGATATTTTTTTGCGGCGGCAATTCCTCCAAACCAGCGATTGACATTCCGAATAAAGCCATAACTGGCTGCGGCAAGTTCAGAGTCGAACGTGTCGCCGTCCATGAGTTCTTTGCGGGTGTCGCGCTTGTCAAGCATCCCACAAGCCTCCGCTGTGAAAATTGGACTTGATGAAAAGCGCGGGGTCTTCGAGCCTGGATTGCGAACAGCGCAAAAAGCAGTAGTCCAGAAAAAGCCTGCCCGAGCCATTCGAACTGTGCGCGAACCCGTTCTGGTGATAGGTCTGCATGGGGCAGTTCGGCAGGCAGCAGTGGTTGGCGATCACTTGCAGCTCGCACTTGACACTGTCGCGAATGGCCGCAAGCCGTTCGAAATCCCGGTTGATGGAAAAACTTTCGAGAGTCAGCGCATCTGCGCCGATATTTTCCCAGTGCTTCAGTGGATACGCGGCTGCCGAGGTAGGAAGGGCGCCCGCCGCCTACGCAGTCGGCATCAAACTTTCCGCAGACTTTCGTCACGGGATATTGCGCAAGGTCGGGAACAAGCGCTTCATCATAGTTTGCGGCCATGGTCAAATTCATAGTCTGTCCGCTAAGCCTTCGCTGGCTATGTCCACAGAATTTGGTTGGATCCGGTCAGTTGAGTTCGCAATGGCTTTAGTATCAACGGGCATCCCTGCCTGTTGTGAAGTTCTTTACACCCAGGATGGCCGCAGTACGTAAGCAATCCAACCAAATTCTGTGGACATAGTTCGCTGGGGCATCGAGTTCTGATCATCCCGAGGGGGATGGCAAATGAAACACGTTCACCTAATCTCTCAGGTGTGCCAGGGAATACAAGCGCGGAAAAGAGGCAAATGTAGGATCATCTGTTGTCGGGCACGACGGAATGACGCCTGATGCGAAAATAAGGAGATGCGCAGTGCGAATTCAGGGATATCCCGATAGTTTATGTGTGCTCGGACACCGACATTAATAGGTAATAGGCAGCGGTTGGTGCTGTCATGGTAGCGCCGCCGGCAGCCAAGGGAAGCGGGGCATCCTCGAAAAGAGGATAGCACACAAAAGACGGCAACGAGGAGGAAGGGAAAATGAGTGAAGCTCTGAATGAAGTGTTGACGACGGTACTGGAGTACCTGCCAAATCTGGCAGGAGCGGTTCTGATTCTGGTTCTGGGGTGGCTGTTGGCTCTCGCGCTGGCAGCGGGGGTGAGGCGTATTCTGAAACACACCGAACTGGACAAAAAGCTCGTGAAGTGGCTGGCTGACGCGGAGCGGGCGGAATCCATTAACGTGGAGCGAGTCTGCGGAAAAGTGGTCTTTTACCTTGTCCTGATACTTGTTTTTGTGGCTTTTCTGCAGGCTTTGGGGCTTACGCTTGCCACGGAGCCGCTGAACGAAATGCTGAGGGGAGTGCTGGTCTACGCCCCGCGTCTTGTAGGTGCCGGACTGCTGATCCTGTTGGCCTGGATGGTGGCAACTCTCACGCGGGCGTTGGTCGGGAAGGTAGGCACCGCTGCAAAGCTTGACCAGCGGCTGGCCGACGATGAGCAGAAGACGGAGATGCCCGTCTCCAAAACGCTTGCCGATGTTGTGTACTGGCTGATCCTGGTGCTTTTCATCCCGGCCGTGGCCGGTGCGCTCGGCCTTGAGGGAGCAATCGAGCCCTTCCGGAACGCTGCGGACAGGTTCCTTACCTATCTGCCGAATCTCTTCGGCGGAGCTTTGATACTGATTGGCGGCTGGCTGGGGGCACGCATTCTCCAGCGGCTGACAAGCCGACTCTTTGCCGCGCTGGGCACGGATGGTCTCAGCGAAGAAACCGGAATGAAGAAGATATTCGGGAAGGAAAAACTTTCCGACACGTTGGGCGTGATCGTCTACGTGCTTGCCTTGATTCCCGTACTGATAGCCACGCTCAATGCGCTGCAGCTGGATGCCGTTACGGAACCGGCAAGCAACATGCTGAACCTGATGTTGCAGGCTCTCCCCGCGATCTTCGCCGCCGGCTTGATCCTGCTCATATCCTACGTTGTCGCGCGGGTGGTTTGCGGGCTTGTCGGCGATCTCCTTCGCGGCATAGGGTTCGATCATCTTCCCGCACGGATCGGGATTTGGCATGAGCCTGAGGAGGGGGAGAAAACCCCGTCTGAAATTGTCGGGTGGATTGCCCTCGTGATCATCATGCTCTTTGCTGCGATTGAAGCCGCGAGTGTTCTTGGTTTCGCCGAGGTGGGGCAGCTGGTCACGGAGTTGACCGTGATTGTCGGCCGAATTCTTTTCGGATTGGTGATCTTTGCTGTCGGCTTGTGGCTGGCCAACATTGCCGGTCTCAGTATCCGCGGCAGTAAGCTGCAGCAGGCCGGGCTGGTCGCCATAACCGCAAAAGTTGCGATCCTGGGGTTGACCGGTGCGGTCGCTCTGCGCCAAATGGGCATCGCAAACGAGATCATCGTTCTTGCATTCGGCCTTTTGCTGGGGGCTATAGCCGTGGCTGCCGCCATTTCGTTTGGGATCGGCGGCCGAGATGTCGCCGCCCGCAAACTTGAAGAGTGGACGCAGAACAAACCACAGTAGGGCGGTGCTTGTTAACCGCAAGTGCCGGGCAGAACAGTAATACCTGTTCAGCATGGTCAACCGGGCTCGAACCTGCAACCGTAAAGTAGCGGGGGCGGTCGCCCCTTGTCGAAAGCGGGTGTCGTGGGCACCAGCCTCTACTGAGAGTTTTGCCGTGCGATTCTTCTTTTCATCCAACCAAATTCTGTGGACATAGGTTGCCAGTGCAGCCGTTGTCGGCCAAGTTGAGGGTTTCGCGTCGGTCGGGCAGGGTGTCGCAGCGGATGCCGGGTGCGCGTTCCGGGGCGATGATTTCGATGAGGGAACGAACCGTCGCCTGGGGGTCGGCGGTCACTCTTCGCTTTCATGTGCCTTCCAGTTGGGGAGAAAACCGGACGATATCCTCCGCTGATGTTCCCCCGCATGTTCGAGGGTTACCCGCAGCAGCTGTGCTTTGTCTCGGTCCGGCTGCAGAGCGTCCTCGATTCGCTCCGCCCATTCCACCAGGGAGATCGTGTTCGGGGCAAACAGGTGCTCCTCCAGGCCAGTGCCGGCGATCTCCAGGGGATCGTTGATGCGGTACATGTCGGCATGGACAAACATGCGCCCGTCGGGGCAGGGGTATTCCTGGACCAGCGCGAAGGTGGGACTGGTCACCGGCTCGGTGATTCCCAGTCCGCGGGCGAATCCGCGGGCGAATACGCTTTTGCCCGCTCCCAGGTTGCCGTACAGGGCCAGCACGGTGCCGCCGGCGCATCGGGATGCCAGACGGGCGGCATACGATTCGGTCCATTCGGGGGAAGGGCTGACGACGGAGGTGGGTTTCATGAGTCTGAAAAGTGGTCGTATCCCTGATGTGGCAGTTCAAAGGGGCGGTTGTCGGTGTCGGTTACACTGTGGCGGGTGTGGCACGGTATGACGCGACCGATGCGGGTCAGCGGGACACCCGAGAATGGCCAGTCGGAGATCAGCTGTTTCGCGCGGTCATCCGGCACGGCGAAAAGCAGCTCGTAGTCTTCCCCATCGCTGAGCGCACGCTCGGTCGGCAGTGATGCATCCCGCAGGGGCAGGGCGTCGGGATCGATTTGCAGGCTCACTTCGGAGGCGTCCGCCAGGCGGACGGCATCCAAAAGCAGTCCGTCGCTCACATCGATCATGGCATTGGCCAGGTGCTGTTGAGCCAGCCAGCGACCTTCCCGACAGCGGGGCATGAACCAGAGGTGGTGTCCAGTTGCCAGAGATGCGCCAAAGCTGCCGGTAGCGTAGAGTCCGTCGCCGGGCTGAGCGCCCCTTCGCCGCACTACCTCATCTTCCGGGACCCGTCCGAGAATCGTCAGGCTGGAAACGTCGTCGTTCGGGGTGCGCGCCATGTCCCCGCCGATGATGCTCACACCGAATTCCTCGGCCAGCTCCAGCATGCCGTCCATGAACGCGTTCAGCCATTGCATGGACTGAGCGGGGCTTGAGGCAATGGCGGTGACCGCGAACTCGGGTTGCCCTCCCATGGCGGCAATGTCGCTCAGGTTTCGCGCCAGCAGTTTTCGTCCTGCCGCGCCGGGCGGGTCGGCCTCGGCACCTCCGCAGACCCGGTAGTGGCGGTCGCCCACCAGTTGGTCCACGGCAACCAGCAGCAGGTCGGTTCCGAAATTGCGCACCGCGGCGCAGTCATCGCCGGGAGGAACAGCGATTCGCTCCGAATCGCAGTGCAGCCGCGGGAAGAGCGAGCGGTAGAACTGGTCTTCAGTCATGCTCGATCTCCGTTTCGAGCCGGTCGAGGTGGCGGCGGGCATGAGCCAAGGCGAGCACTCGATGAAAGAAGCAGGGGCCCTTGCCGAATTCGCAGGTGCCGTCCGGACGTCCGCTGCCGCACGGTCCATGGACCAGACGTTTGGGGCACTGGGCTATGCACAGATACTCGCACTGATCGAGGATCTCGGCGCACGGGCGGCAACTGCGGCAGAGAATGCGGGAGAAACGGTTGCGGATGCCCTCGGCAAGCATGTCGTTGAGCAGGAGGGAGAGGGCGCGCGAGCGCAGCCGTTCCCGGAGACGCGGGCGCGGAACTTCGCTGTCGGATGCCGAGCACAGGGCCGGGTCGTACATTGCGACGGGGTCTTCAGTGGGGCGAAAGAAGTAGAATGGCCGCGGCACCGGCGAAAAATCGATGTCGGCGTGGTGCTGATTCCAGGCTTCCAGCCAGCGCCCGTAGTCGGTGTGCGTTTCCAATGCGGCGCGAATTTGGCGAACCACCATTTCCAGGGTTTGCGGATCATGGATGCCGCTGATCTGCACGCCGTTGTATCCCAGCAGTCGACAGCCGGCGGCCAGGAGGGCGATCCGCTGTATCTGGGCCGCCAGGCTCTGGGTTTCATTCACGGAAAACTCGCGCTGAAACAGAGCGGCCAGTGAGCGCGACATGGTCACGCCCGGCGGCAGGGAGTCCGGAAGGTCTCGGACGGCGGCGCCGTTCAGCAAAAGCAGTCTGGCCAGCACCGGCACATCCAGTTCGCGCATCTGCAGGAACCATTGGAGTTCCTGGAGCTTCCGAATATCCCAGCCCGCCTGGGCAACCAGGTATTCCGCCCCGCAGGCCAGTTTGCGCACGGCCTTGAAGTATTGCACATACAAACCCGACGGATGATAATTGTTCGGGTTCACCACCGCGCCCGCATACACATCACTGCCCGCATTTGCCGTCATTCTGAGGATGCGGACGCTGTCCAGATAGCCGTTTTCGTACGCCGGAAACTGGCGCAGAACGCCGGGATTGGGATGGTGGACCGAGCGGTCGCCGGTGACGGCCAAGCTGTTTTTGATGCCCAGCGCACGGGTGCGGGAAAGAAGATTGCGGATGCGTTCCAGGTCGCTGCCCTTGCCGGACAGATGCAGCACCACAGGTTTGCCGGAGTGTTTGCTGTACAACGCGGCCTGCGGAGTTGGGTCCTCGACATCCTCGACCGGCATTCGGTCGGTCACGGATATCCCCGCGATTTCCGCCAGCT
>CAZSBQ010000126.1:0-11463 GCA_964604795.1 uncultured Victivallales bacterium
GTGCAGTTTTTAACGTAGGATTCGATGTCGAACTTTCGCCGAAGGCCATTGGCGTTCATGTAGCGGATCTTGCCGAAGACGGGGCGTTCCTGCCAGGGTCGGTCGTGCTTTCCGAAGCACCAGGCGACGCCGGCGAAGCTGTTGGGATCGCGTCCGTCCAGTTCGTATTTGTTGTTCAGCTTCAGAGCGATGTCGAAGGCCTGCTGCGGTGTCGGGGACCATTCGAGGAGTTTCTTGCCCCAGTACATGCGCATGTAGTTGTGCATTTTGCCGGTTTCGAGCATTTCGGTTTGGGCGGCGTTCCAGTAGGGATCGTCGGTTTGGGCGGTTTCGAGGGTGTTGTGCTCGTACAGGAAGGGGCGCTCGTCGGCTTGGTGTTCGGCCAATGACTGGCGCGCCCAGTCGGGCAGGGCGGTGTCGTAGGAGTCGTAGCCGGGGTTGTAGAAGCAAAAGTTCATGGCCAGTTCGCGTCGGACGATGAGTTCTTCCAGGAAGGCGTCCTTCTCGTGCTGGGCGGCGTCGGCGTCCCGGACCGCCTGGGCAATGCGAATGGGGGAGATGTGGCCGAAGTGCAGATACGGGCTGAGGTGGCTGACCGCGTTCAGGGACGGATCGCTGCGCTCCTCGTCGTAGCGGTGCAGGGCGTCGGCGAGGAACTCATCGAGTCGGTGTCGGGCCTCGCGGGGGCCGCCGCGGAAGACGGTCACCGGACGGACGGAGCGGTCGAGGGCAAGGGAGTCAAGTAGGGAGGGCAGGGCGATTAGGTCTTCGCCGTTTGGTGGTGCGGGGAGTTGGTGATCGGGCCGGACCGGTTGCGGAGTTCGCAGGAAGGTGTCGAGCTGCGGGTTGATGTGTCGGCGGAGCGTGGCCGCGTTGTAGGCTTCCTTGGAGTAGGCGCTGCGGACGGGAACCGCGACGTCGCTCTCCACTTCGGTCACCCGGCAGGGCGCGGAGTCCGCAAGCGCCGCCCGCCACTGGCGCTGGATGCGCAGGTAGCCGACGTCGGTGACAATTTCGGCGGCGTCATCCGCGAACTCCGCAAGGACGTCCGGCGGTGAGCCGCGGCGGACAACGAAGGGGATGCCTCGCTTGCGGAGGGATTCGGCGACGTCGGCCAGTCCATCGAGCAGGAAGGCGTAGTGGCGGGCGTTGGCCTCGGGAAAGTCATCGGTCAGGCAGAATACGACCAGTGGCGGCAGCTCGTCCTCGTTGGCGCGTCCGACGGCATATTCGAGGGCGTGGTTGTCCTCGGCGCGCTGACTTTGCTGCATCCAGTAGAGCACGTGCCGGCCGGTTTGCAGTCGAACCGGAGCGTTGTTGAGTTGACGGATGCGTTCGTTTGTGGGCATGGGGGGCGGTTTTTTCTATGGATTCGGACGGTATGGCAGTATGCCGAAGTGGCGGAGTCCCTCGTGGACGCCTGCGGCGCAGGAGTGGGTTGCGAAGAAAATGGTCTTTTCGCGCAGAGAGCGGGTGGCTTGTTTGAGTTCCGGATTCGCGTTGGCGACCACGATTCCGCGGCCGAAGGCGGTGAACATGGCGCTGTCGTTGCCGCTGTCGCCGGCGACCACGACGGGGGTCTCCGACAGGGCCAGATGGTTCTGCAGGAAGCGGACGGCTTTGCCTTTGCCGGCGGCGGCGGGAAGAATGTCCAGGTCGCGCCCGCTGGACCAGACGACTTGGCAGGTGGGGGCTTGGTTGGCGGCGCGCCGGCGGATTTCGTTCGCGGCCTGCTCGGGGTTCGGGGTTTTGTCCAGGTAGCAGCTGACCTTCAGCGGGGTGTTGCATTCCGGGGGCTGCATTTCGAGCCCAGGGATGTCCTCGAGCAGAGCGAGCGCCCGGTCTCGGCTGAAGGTTCGGTGCAGCCGTTCGTCCCAGGCGGGGAGGGGAGGATCATGGGAGTTGAACGGGGGCAGGTGAATTTCGGTTCCGACTTGGCAGATGACGGCGTCGGGATTTGGCAGCCCCTCGTCTTCGATACCGCTGATGACCTGCTCGATCCGGCGTCCGGTGGTGAGGACCAGTATGAGGGTTCCCGCATCGCGTGCCTGCCGCAGTTCCGCGGTCAGACTCGTCAGCGCCTCGGGATCGCCGGTCAGCGTGTTGTCGATGTCCGTGGCGAGAATCCATCGCTGGTTGAGGTGGGGGGCGGCGGTCATGGCGGTTGGTGGAGTCCTTGGGTTGTGATTGCACCCGCGCTGCAGTGCTACAGCAGGTGCAGGTTCAACTCGTGATAGGCGTGGATGAATTCGGAGGCGGACCAGGCCTGGTATGCCTTGCCCATGGGGCGTCCGGTCACGCCGTGCGCCCACTCGTTGAATTCCCACTCGCCGTGCATGCCCTGTTGGTTGAGATGGGCCAGGTTGACCAGTTCCCGGAAGGCGATGTCCTGCAGCCCCAGGCGGTACAGGAACCGTACCCAATGACCGCCGATAAACGGCCAGAGGCCGCCGTTGTGATAGTGGTTCGGCAGGTTGAGCAGATTGACGGTGTAGTACGGCCGCCAGTCGGAATCGCCGGGTGTGACCACGGGATAGAGGTTGGCCACCGGATAGGGTTCGTTCACGCCGGCGCCCCACATGAAGCGGAAGGCGTCCTTGGCGCGCTCGTCGTCCAGTACATTGTAGAGATAGGCCAGCAGGTTGCCGTAGACGTCGCAGCGCCAGCTGAAGTTGAAGGGGGTAACCTGGGCCAGAAGGTACTGGGTCTCGCCCAGGGAAAACTGCAGGTCGGCAAACGAGCAGGACATCGGCTCGGCCTGCTTCGAGGACGGCCAGAACTTGACCAGGATGGTTTCCTTGATGGTGCGCGACCAGCCCAGGAAGTCGGCGGCCTCGGTGTTGCGCCCAAGCAGTTCCATGAGGCGGCCGTAGCATTCCACGGCCCGGTACCAGAGGATTTCGTCATAGAGCACGTTGTAGCTGCGCCCGAACAGGTCGGTCCAGTCCCCGGCCTCGGGAATCTCCAGCAGGTTGTCGTTGTTGCTGTCGTGGGCCATCAGCCAGGTCATGGCCTTTTCCAGCGGTTCGAGGAATTCGCGCAGCAGCGACACGTCCCGGTGCTTGCGGATGTAGCCGGTAAAGGCGATAATGGTCCACAGGGCGCTGTCGATGGAGCTGATGTTGCCGACTCCGGAGTAGTCCGGCTGTCCGCTGTCAATGTTGACGTGGGAGGGAATCTGGCCGGTCCGGGTTCCATTGGAGAGCAGCGTTCGGAGGGTGTTTTCCTGGCATTGGCGGATGTCGGGATCGTCCAGTCCCATGGTTCCGGTGACGGTGATCGCACCGTCCCGCGCCCAGACGCTGCGGTAGTTTTCATCGGTTCCCCGGTAGGTGTTGTATTTGAGCGAGCACGCGGAGAATCCCATGGGAGTAATGTTCAGACGAACGGCCTCGACGGCCTTTTCGAACGCGGTGTGCAGGTAGTCGATGTCTTCGGGTTGGAAGGATTCGGCGGTTTCCGATTCGATCAGGTGGCGGATTTCCGGATCGGGATGCGAGCCTTCCGGGATGGGATGAATCTCGGGGATGGAGTCGATGACCCCGTAGTGCTGCAGCCCCTCGAGAACGCCGACGGTGGCGGGCGAGGGGGCTTTGAACTTTTCGCGGTCGAGCACCGCCTGGACCAGCTCGGGCTGCGCGTTGTCCACCAGAATGCCCTTGACGTTGCCGAGCAGAAACATGCTGCTGTCGAAGGCGGTGTCGCCCGCGACGATGCATCGGGAGCTGTCGATGTCCAGGTGGCGCAGCAGCCATTCCAGGGCGTTGCCCTTGTTGGCGTGCTGGGGCAGGATGTCCAGGTCGCGCGCCTTGGTGTACACGACCACGGCCTCCAGCCCGGCCTCGTCCAGGCGTCTGCGCAGGATGTCGACGTCTTCGACGGTGGCGCCCTCCCAGTACCAGGTGGATTTGTACGGTCCCTGGTGCTGCGGCGCTTTTTTCTCGGCGTGCGTCGCCTCGCGCACGATCTGGTCGACCTGCTCCAAATCCCATTCTTCCTCCAGGATTTGTGCGAACGCCTTGAGCACGACGCGTTGACTGCAGTCGTAGATGGAGGTTCCCAATCCGCTGATGATGTAGTCCGGCTGGGGCAGTCCCGCCATGCGCAGGGCGCGCTGGACATCCTTCAGGCGGCGTCCGCTGGCGACGCAGAGCAGGGGGCGCTCCTCTTCGGGGAGTGCCGTCCAACACTGATGAAAAGCCTGGGTGGCCGCCCGGCTGCCGAGCAGAACGCCGTCCAGGTCGGATGCGAACATAGAAATTTTGTGCATGGATTGATTCCTTTCCGGACAGCGTCTGGCTAAGCGTCGTCTTCGCGGATGAATGCACCGATGTCGAATGCGGGTTGGCTCGGTCCCTCGACGGCGATCAGCAGTTGCTGGGCGATCATGGTCCAGGTGAACAGACTGCGAGCCCGGCGGGTACCCTCGCGGGCCATTCGATTGCGCAGGGCGGGGAACTTGAGCGCCTGCAGAATGGCGATGCCCAGCTCGTACTTGTCCGTGGAATCGGCATAGAGGGCGTCCTGCCCGAACGTGACCGCACGATACAGACCGCCGTTGGTGGAGACCACCGTGGGGGTGCCGCAGGCCATGGCTTCGATGGCCGTCATGCCGATGGGCTCATAGCGGCTGGGCAGCACGAACACGTCCGCCGTGCGGTAGAAGTCCGGCATGATCTCGTCGTCCAGCGACTCGTAAATTGTGACGCGGTCCTGCAAACCGTACTCGGCGACTTTGTCGAACAGCTCCTGCAGTTGCTCGTCGTCGGCGGGGTCCGAGGATTCCGCGCTGACGGCCATGCGAATAACGGCCTTGGGATCGCGCTCGGCAACCACGCTGAACGCGTCGATGAACAGGTCGAAGCCCTTGTTTCTGGCCAGGCGCCCGATGGTGGATACCACGTGAGCGTCCTCCGGATAGCGGAACTCCTGGCGCACGCGCCGGCGGGTGGCCTTGCTGATCGGGAAGAACCGGCTGTCGTCGTAGCCCGGCGGGATCAGGCGAATCTTGGCGTCGCCGATGCCGTATTCAGCCTTGAGAATGTCGATTTGGCAGGGGGAAGTGGCCGTAAGGATGTCGCATTGGCGGTACAGCTCCTTCTCGTGGCGGATGCGCTCGGCGAAGTTGAAGGGGTCCTCGTCGTCATGCTCGGCCGAGTGCGGATTGTCGCCGGGGTCCTCCATCTGCTGCTGCTTCCATATCCCCAGGGAATGGGGAGTGTGAACATGGGTTACCTCAAGTTCTTCGGCGAGATGCTGGCTGGCGAGGCCGGCATCCCAGTAATGGCTGTTGATGAATTCGTATTCGAGGTTGTTCTCGCGGATGTAGGCGAGCGCGTTCTCCTCCCACTCCGGCAGATGCTTGTAGAGGAATTCCTTGGGGATGAACTCGTCGCCCCCGCAGGGCATGCGGATGATGCGAACGCGGTCGGCAACGGTCTCGAACTGAGGCTGGTCCTCGAACTGGCGCGTCCAAATGTCGACCTTGTAGCCCAACTTCGCCAACTTTTGAGCCAGTTCCAGTACGTAGACCACCTGGCCTCCGGTATCCGGCGCGCCCAGCGGCGGTTCCGCGGCCACATACCCATGAGTGGAAACCATGGCGATGCGCTCGTGAATGTCGCGGATCGGGGTATGCTCCAGGGCGGGGGAAAGCTGCATGGTTCCGGTGTTGTTTTTCGATGATTTGTCCGAGGTCATGATGAGCGGTCTCCTTGGTGGGAGTTGGTTTGGAATTTCGAGAGAAGTTCATCCCAGGTCCAAGCCGGGATTGCGCCTGCGCGCGATGCGACTAGCGTTCCCAGCCGGTTGGCGAGATCGCCGGCCTGGTGCAGGGACACATCCGCTTTGTTCAGTTGCGTCATCAGCATGGCGCTGAACGCGTCCCCCGCTCCCACGGCGTCCGACACCTGCACGTCAATCCCGGGCACTTCCACGCTTTCGCCCTCCCGCCAGAGCGCGCAGCCTCGCGCGCCCCGCGTGACGCAGACGGTTTGCAGCTCAAAACGACTGGCCAGGTCTTCGGCGAAGGCGGCAAAATCTTCATGGCGAAGACCGAAAAGCTTGCCGACCGTCGTCTGCTCCTCGTGATTGAGCTTGGCAATCGTGCAGTCCGTCAGGAGTTCCTCAATCAGCTCCGGAGAGTGGCAGTCCTTGCGCAGATTGACGTCGTAGAAGCGCGCGGCTTCGGGGAATGCGTCCAGCAGCGTTCGGGTGGTTGCCCGGACCTGTCCGCTCGTCTGCGCCAGAGTGCCGAAATAGACGGTTTGCGGCGGATGATGCCCGATTTCGCGCAGGTCCAGCTGCGACAGCTCGGGGCAGTCGTAGGCGGCGGGCCGATTGATGACATAATCCGGCTGCCCCTCCTCCAGCTGCACATCCACCGTGCCCGTGGGTGTGGTTTGCGAAGTTCGCACATAGCGCGTGTCCACCCCCAAACCGCGGGCGCGCACAAGCGTCTCGCGCCCCGCTTCATCATCGCCGACCGCGCTGACGAACACCGCGTCCGCCTCCGCACGACGGGCATGAGCGGCCACGTTGAACGCTGCACCACCCAGATGTCGACCATCGGCAAACCGGTCCCAGAGGATTTCCCCGATGCAGAGTATACACATTGTCCGAGCATTGTTCATAATTCGTCCAAGCAGTATAACGCAACCGAATCACTTTGCAAAAGGGAGAATGCCAACCGAACCCTCGTGGCTCTGCCTTTCAGGCGGAGCAGTAGAATCGGATTCGGGTGTCGACCAGTCCCGGGCGCGGCCCCCGCGCCCCGTGCTAACGCCCGGCATCAGCAGCGCGAGGTACGAGCGTCCGCCTGCATGCCGTTTTCGCATTCATTTTTCACCACGAAGGACACGAAGAAGCACGAGGTATTACAGAACGAAAAGTTTGATGCCATTCTTGAGCTTCGTGACGTTGAAGTTGATCAGCGAACCCGCCATGACGCCGCTCAGCTTCAGGTCGTATGCCAGGCACTGCTTGTACGTGGGCTCGAGCAGGCCCGGACCCAATTCCCGGTGGACCTCAATGGCACAGCCAATGTCCCGGTTCAACAGCTTGTCAAACTCCATTCTTCGTGTCCTTCGTGCTCTTCGTGGTGAAATCCGTCCGGCGTCCCCCGCGCCAACAAGCGCATATTTCTGAAATCTTGCGTGGTCGGCAGCAACTTGACACCCCAGGCAAAAGGCTGTCTGGCTTCTGATTGAGAGGGCGAGACTCCGTCGAGCCGGGGTGGCCGCCACTGGAACCCCGGGTGTCTCCCGCAGACGATGAGGGCATCTCACCTCTGCAAGTACCCCGTTTCCAGCCTGCAGCAGGGCGGTGGGGTTCCTGCAGGATTTCGAAATACTTGCGTTTGGAAGCGTGACATGATAACGAGATGCCGGGGCGCAACCGAGATTCAACCACGATTTATCGGCCGGAAGATGGATTCGTCCCTATGTCCACAGAATTTGGTTGGATTGCTTACGTACTGCGGCCATCCTGGGTGCGGAGAACTTCACAACAGGCAGGGATGCCCGTTGATACTAAAGCCATTGCGAACTCAACTGACCGGATTCAACCAAATTCTGTGGACATAGTTTATTATAAGGAAGATCCGATACAAGTTCATGTGCATCGGTTCTCGCGTCGGGGGTTGAACGACGTGCGCGCCGAGATGTACGAAAAGGTTGTGGCCCACAATGTCTGGCGTGCGGCAACGCTGCGCAAGCGGGCCGCCGCGCAGGAGAAGAAGGCACTGACAGTCGCGGCCTGAGCCGCCGGAAAAACTGCGCGCAGCAAACCGCCGCAAACATGGCGAGGGTGCATTGTGCCCTGAAACGGCAAATTTCGCCCTCTTGAGACAAACCGAAATGCATCCGGCCAATAGGCGTAGGGATTCTTCAGGGGGCCAGGTTTTTGTCCACCTTGATCTTTGCGTTATCGGCACCGGAATCTTTAATCTTGATCCCGTCCCGCTTGAGGTCGTCGGGGGTAGCTTTGCGCGATACCGTTCCTTGCGGGAAATCATAGGGGCCGGGGTCGTCGTAGTCGTCAATATTCTCCCGCACTTTCAGCACATTGGCCATTCCCCCCAACACCGTCTGGCCGAACTGCATTTTCGCCCCAAGCATGGGTATGCTGTTCTCCGGCAGTGGCATTCCCATCCGCGTCATGTCCTTCATGCCGGTTGTCCCCATCGGCATATAGCCGGGCACAAGCTGTTCTATCTGCTCATCCAGTCCCTTGGTGTCCACTCCCAGCATGTTCGGGATTTCATGACCCATCTGATTCATGGTATGGTGCGTCATGTGGCAGTGAAAAAGCCAGTCGCCCGGGTTGTCTGCGGTGAACTCAACAACTTTCGCGGAGCCCACCTGAACCAGGACAGTGGTTTCGGGCAAAACACCACGGGTGTCTTCCACCCACCCGCCATCGGACCCGATGGTCTTGAACGCATAGCCGTGGAGATGAATCGGATGGTGGTCCATGGCGCTCAGGTTGCCGAATCGCAGCCACACTCGATCCCCCAGCTTCGCCACCAGCGGTTCCGTGGCCGGCATGACCTTTCCATTCATGGTGAGGATGTTGAAGTCGCTGTTCTCGGCGGCAAACGGTCGCGACGTGCCACCTTCAATCGCCCATTCGTGCAGCATAATCGCAAAATCCCGATCCGGGCGTTTGCTTTTGTCCGGCTGACGCTCATGGACCACAATCATCCCCGTCAAGCCCATCCCCTCCTGGGTCATGGAGTCAAAATGCGGATGATACATGAAGGTTCCGGCATCCGGGAAAATGAATTCATATTTGAACGTTTCGCCCGGCTCAATCGCGGGTTGGGTCAGGCCGGACACGCCATCCATGCCGCATGGCAGCAGCACCCCATGCCAGTGGACGGACGTCTTTGCCGGCAGCTTGTTGGTCACATAAATCCGGACTCGGTCACCCGCCCCCACTTCGATCGTTGGGCCGGGCACTCGGCCGTTATAGCCCCAGGTGTCGACTTCCAGACCGGGAGCGATACGCAGGTGGACCGGTTCGGCGACGAGATGGAAGACCTTGACTCCGTCCACGATCTTGTATTCTGCCGTCACGCCGTTCGGCGTCACGCTTGGAGTGTATTCCTCCCCCGGCTTTGCCGGCGGGGGCGCCTCACGGGCGGCTTCGGCCCATGGGCGAGGCGGATCGGCTTCGGCGGGCGGCCCCAAGGTCGGGTGTGCTTTGCTTTGTTCGGCACTTTCTTGTTCCGCCGCTTCGCTCCAGTCGGCGCCGATCAGTGCAATGCCCCCAATCAGTATCAGGAGTTTAGAGCAATGTGGGATCAATTGTCTGGGGGTGTGCATCAGTGGCCTCCTCCGTCCATGCCCGAACCCAAATCCGCCGACGCCTCGGCGGTGGCGGGTTGTTCCTGCAACATGCGTCCTTCCAACAGGGTTTCCAGTTCCACCCGGGCGATCCAGTAGTTAGCCACTTCTCCGATCGCCCGCCGCTTCGCGTCAATTTCCGACTTCTTCGCCTGCAGCAGCTGAAAGACTCCAAGGAACATGCCGTTATACCGTTCGTGCGTCTGCTCCATGATTTGCTCCCGCAACGGAATGACGACATCACGATAATAAAGGGCCCGCTGACGCGCAGCCAGGAGATGATATCGAGCCGTCCGGGAACGGGAGCGCAGTCGCACCGCCAGGTCCGTGCAGCGATTCCACAGACGTCGGATATTCGCTTCCGCGCTGGCCGAAGCAGCCTTTCCCCGGTCGAAAACAGGGATCGGCAGCGCCAGGGTGGGGCCAATTTCCCACTCGCCGCCATCCTCCCCTTCGGCTTCAACTCCAAGGGCGAGTTCCGGGCTGATTGTCTCCGCGACTTCCACTCCCATCGAGCGCGCCGCGATACGCAGGTCCTCCATTGCCATGGCTAAATCCAGGCTGTTCTGTACGGCACGTTTCTGTGTGTTGGCAACGTCCAGCTTCTCCTCGGGGATGTCGGGAAGTTCGTCGGCCAGCTCCCACTCGGTTTTGGCATCCCACAGCCCCAGCAATGTGTTCAGACGTTCCCGGCTTTTCAGCAGGTCCACCTCCGCTGACTGCTGGTTGAGTTTGCTGACTTCGTACCGTTCCCGTTTGAGCGATTGTTCCAATTCAGTGATGTTGCCTGCACGGCGGAGCCTCCTGGCCATTTCGTGGGAGGCCTCCGCCGCCTCCTTCACCCTCTCCCGCATCGCCAGAACCTGCTTAGCGCGCTGGGCCTGAACGATGGCAATGCGCACCTTTGCCACCATGTCCATAACCGCTGCTGTCACGGCAAGCTTCGTTTTCTCCAGGTGAGAGCGGGCGATTGTCTTGCGGAGGGGAATGAGCAGAACATCCAAAAAATCCTGGGCAATCCCCAGGTCATACGAATGACCATTGTGGCGAATGAAGCGGAACGTTCCCTCAAAAACAGGGTTCTTGAGAAGCCCGGCCTGCACCAAGTCAGCCTGTGCAATGCCCAGTTTTTCATATGTGGCCTGAAGTTTCGGGTTGTTGATCAACGCCACCTGAACGGCTTCTTCGGTCGTCAGGCCATTGTCAAGCATGTCGTCCACTGATTCATTCACCGCCAGGTCTTCTTCCGTGCGCTGATTCCACTGGAGACGTCGGCCCGTCCGCTCGGCCACATTGCCTTGGACATCCTCCCATGTTTGCTCGGTCGACACGGAGGCGCAGCCCGCGGCAAAGAGGGCAAGCACACCGGCGAGTACCCGTGTAAGCGGATCTGTGTTCATTGCGTCCTCCCGCTCTCATGCTGGTTGTCATGCGACGGCGCCATATCATGCTGCATGACGGGTTTTTTCTCCGGGCTCTTCACTGGATTTTCGATGTGCAGTGTGGAGGAAGGATTCGGTGGACTGATTGCGTTCGTTTCCGCATTGGCGGGGTGGTTGTCGGGTGGAGGTGGCACATCGGATGTGGTACAACCGGCCATCAGAAACAATGCAGTCAGGCCCCAACAGACATTCAAAAACATGCAATCTCTCATGCCTACACTCCTGTCGGCTGCTTGGGACTCGGAAAATACCACTGTACCATTGCGAATCCCGGATTTGGGCCATCATTGACCGCGTGTGCATACTTTTCACTGTATCAGAATTCGATGAGAATGCAAGTAGATGCGATTGGAGTATCACAACAGCAGGAGGGCCAACCAACACCGCGCGCAAGTGGCTCTCCCTTCTGGAAGGTCTTCGAGCATTGTCCTGACGGACCCCTTCTTCGGAAACCGGAGCAAGCGGTTGGTCAAATGGCCGAAATTGCATTATCTGGATACGGGACTGGCGGCATTTCTGTCGGGGTTTGAAAGTGCCGAAAGTCTGTTCAGTTCTGCTCTGGCGGGGGCATTTTGGGAATCCCATGTGGCAGGGGAGATATGGTGCCACTTTGCTTTTGCACGGAAGTTTGAAGGGTAGGGGCACGGTTTGAGCGTGGCGCGTCTCGCTTTTTG
>CAZSBQ010000127.1:0-11448 GCA_964604795.1 uncultured Victivallales bacterium
GCACCCAGGATGGCCGCAGTACGTAAGCAATCCAACCAAATTCTGTGGACATAGTCCTGTAGTGCTGCAAAACCCTGAAACCTTCTCAAGTCTCACAGGAGACCGCATGTGAATCCAGCCATTGAAATTACGAACCTGACCAAAGACTACGGTGCCGAGCATCCAGCGCTGCAAGGGCTGGACCTCACGGTTTCATCCGGTGAAATTTTCGGTTTTCTGGGGCCGAACGGCGCCGGCAAGACAACCACGATCCGCATTCTGCTGGCGTTCTGCACAGCCAGCTCCGGCACGGCGCGCCTGTTCGGGGGGGCCCCCGATCACCCGGAAACCCGGCGGCGAATCGGCTACCTGCCCGAGGTGGCCGACTACTACGACTTTCTCAAGGCCGACGAGCTGCTGCGCTTCTACGGCACGCTCTGCGGCATGTCCCGAGACGACCAAAAGCGGCGTATCCCCAAGGTGCTTGGTCACGTCGGCCTTCCCGACACCGGGCGCAAGCGAATCGCCCACTTCTCCAAGGGAATGAAACAGCGCCTGGGACTGGCCCAGGCCCTGCTGCCCGATCCCGACCTGCTCATTCTCGACGAACCCATGAGCGGTCTCGATCCGCTCGGTCGCCGACGCGTGCGCGACATCATCCGCGAACTCGGCGAGCGCGGCAAAACCATCTTCTTTTCCTCCCACGAACTGTCCGAAGCCGAGATGATCGCCGACAAATTCGCCATTCTCAAGGACGGGCGAACCTGCTGGCAGGGAACCCCCGCCGACATCGCGGGCAGCGGCGACACCAACCTGGAGCGAATCTTTCTCTCCGTCATCTCCGACAACGAACAAGGAGGGGAGCAATGATGAGCACATCTTCCGCAACCCCATCCGCCTCCGCACCTGCAACCGACTCCGAGTCATCCCGGCTTGGCCTTGGCCATCGCCTGCGCTGCATAATCGCGGTTGCCCGTCTGCTGCTGCTGCAACTGTATCGCCGCCGGGACTTGTACGTGGCGCTGTTTCTGGGACTGCTGGTGGTAGTACCGCTTGCCTCGGTCAATCTGTTCGGCGTCGAGGGAGTGGTGCGATACCTCAGCGAGGTCAGTCTTTTGCTGATTTGGATCGTTTCGATTGTGATCTGCATCAGCATGACGGCACGCCAACTGCCCGAGGAACTGGAGCGGCGGACCATTCTGCCGCTGTTGTCCAAACCCGTGCGCCGCAGCGACGTGCTTCTGGGCAAACTGCTTGGCGCAAGTCTGGCGACAGGCTCTGCGGTACTGCTGTTCTATGCGTTTTTTGTCGTTCTCGCTCTCGCCAAGGATCTTGCTCTCGGCGCTCCATTTGTGCAGGCGGTGCTTTTGCACCTCGGTTTCTGCGTTCTGCTGGCGGCAATCACACTGCTCGGATCGGTTCTGCTGACTGCGGCGGCGAATGTAGCCGTAGTCACAGTGCTGAGCGTCGGAATGCTGCTGTTCGGCGAGCGCCTGCCGCACTTCGCCGAGCAAAGTGCCGGTATCGGTGCGGGAGTGCTCCGCGTCATTCATTGGATTGGTCCGCACTTTGAATTCTTCGATCTGCGCCTGCGCGTGATTCATGACTGGCCGGCGGCATCCTGGGGCGCGGTCCTGCTGGCTCTACTCTACGCAGCCGTCTATTCCGCAGCGGTCATGACGGCGGCCTGCCTGGTTTTTCGGAGGAAAGCGCTGTGAAGGACAAGGCTCGTGCATTCATCGGCATTGCGCTGCTCGCATTTCTGGCGGTTCTGCTGGCGGTTCTCATCTCTGATCGGGGTTGGCTGGGGGCGCCCGCATCCGACCAAAACGACTTGCTGGGACAGCTTTTCGGCGGCGCGCGGCAGGCGGTCAGCGGCAATATGATGGAGCGGGCCGACCAGTATTATCACGGCGGCGTCGGACATCAGCAATGCGAAACCCCACACCTTCCGAATGAGGACCACGCAGGCCACGATGAACATGACGGACACGACGCCCCCCCCGACTCCGACGGGAAAATCCACATCGCAGAGGATACCTCTCGTGAGGTGTCGACAGGCGGTGGATGGTGGACACGCCTCAATGAGGCGCTGCACCCCAGGGGACACATACATCTGCACGGCGAACGCCAAACCCGCGAGCTGCTCCCCTGGATGTGGGCCGCCGTCAAAGCCGACCCCGAAAACATCGAAGCCAGCATCACAACCGTCTACTGGCTGAGTTCGCAGCTGGACAAATCGGAGCAAGCACTCGACATCCTCGACAAGGCAATCCGCCGCAACCCCGATTCGTACGAACTGCTGCTTGCCAAAGGGCGCATCATACGCAATCATCGGCAGGATCTTAAATCCGCCGCGCGGCTTTTCCGAAAAGCCCTTGAATCCTGGCACGAAAGCCACTCTCTGCCCCCCTCAAACTCGAATGCCGCCCGCAGCTACTACACCATCTGCCTGCATCGCGCAATGACCCTGGTTGCCCTGGAGCGAAGACACGAAGCCATCAGTATTCTTGAGAAGGCCCTACCCTATTCTCCTCATCCGAACGCCATCAGCCAACGCATGCAGGAACTGCAAGACAAAACACAAGCGAATTAAGGGAATCAGAAACAAGCAACGGCGAGAACGCCATAACTCAGCATCTTAGGCTCAAGGGTCGCGCAGGTTGAACGACATGTTTTGGCCGGAAATTTGACCATTGTTGCCCTCGGGCTGAAGGCCCGCCCCAGGGGAAGCAGTTGCAGTGCAGGACAGTGGAGCGGACTTTCAGGCCGCCGTCCGTTTTGCGACTGCAAACCCAGGGTCGCGGACCCTTCGCGCTTGTCGGCGCTCGCGGACCCCGCTGGCTCGCGGTCGTTCGCAGGCCAGTCCGGGTACTACAATTGGGCCGGGCCGCTGGCCCGAAAACCACAACAGAATCTGGTCGTTCAATTTGCGCTGAATTGTGAGTTCCGGAACGCCGAACAGCGATTGACATTTCGACAGGAGGGTTCCGTATGAATTCAGTTCCGGCAAAGGATCGTGAACCTGCGGCCCCATTTGTTGGCGGGGTGGTTTTCGGAGCGCTTTTTTGGGGCAGCGCGTATGGGGTTCCGGCAGGCTGGGCCGCCCCCCCGGCAGCGGCTCAGTGGTGGATGTCGACCGCATGGTTTGCTTTGCTGCTGCTTCTGGTGGTGGTGGTGGTGGTGCTTGCAGTGACCCGACACGTCCGTCTCAAAACACGCCTTGAACAGATGAACCGCACGCTGGCCGCGAGGTCGGCGGCAAATCAGCTTATTGCGAGCGAGTCACGGACCGAACCGCTTTTGCAGGGAACCTGCGAAGCTTTGGTGCAGAGCGAGGCGTGCGAAGGCGCTTGGATCGTTCATACCAAGGACGTGGGCGTGGATGTCTTTTATGCGGGGATGGAGCCTGCTTTTGAGCGCCTGGCCGGCCTGATGTCGCTCGGGGACTTGCCGGCCTGCGTCAAACGCGCGCTCGACACCCCGTCCGTCTCCGTTGTCGAATCCGCGGACTCGCTGTGCTTCGACTGCGACTGCGGCATTCGCAGGCACCAGCGCTCGCTGAGCGTGCGCATCGAGCATCGCGATCACGTCTTCGGCGTGCTCACCGTGCTTGTCCCTGCCGGGAACGCGCACAGCCGACATCAGCACGAGATTCTTCTCGATGTGGCCTCCAATCTCGGTGCAGCTCTCTCCACCATCCGCATGCGCTTGCAGCAGGAGATTCTGCAAGGCAAGTATCAGGCGGCGATGGCGTCCGCACCCGAAGCGGTGATCGCATTCGAACGGGACGGGCGGATTACGGCCTGGAATGCGGGGGCCGAAGCCCTTTTCGGATACACGCTCGCACACATGCGGGGGCGGTCCGTCGAGACCATCATCCCGGACGAGCACCTGGAGCAGCACCGCACGCTCTGCCTTAAGGTGGAAAGGGAAACGTCGCTCTCCGGGGTGGAAACCCGGCGACTCACCAGCGCAGGCAAAACGATCCCCGTCGAGATGAGCCTGAGCCAGGCCACGACGAGAACCGGTCAAGCCGAAGGCTTCGTGGCGGTGCTGCATGATATTTCCGAGCGCAAGCGAATCGAAACCATTCAGCGCCGGCAACTCAATATGATTCGGGAATTGGCCGACGCGTCTTCGGATGAGCAACTTTTCACGATCTGCCTGGCCAGCGCCGTGGAGTTGGCGGGCATGGACTTCGGCGCAGTCTACCGGCGCGTTCCGGAAACCGGGGAACTGCGGCTGGCGGTTGCGCAGGGAATGGCGGACTCGACGCGCGCCCGCATTGCGCGTTTCAGCCCGGAGTCATCGGTCTCGACAAAGATTGGCAAGGGACTTGCCGTGTATCCCTGCCGCGAGCAGGTTCCCCCTTCCACCCCAGCGAGGGCGGATGATGAAGTGGAGCGTGCGCTTTTGGGGTTTGTGCCGATTCAGCATCGCGAGGCGGTTGTTGCCGCCATCTGCATAGGGACCGCTCGCCCGGAAACCGTGCGCTCGGACACTCCGGCCATTCTGGAGATGATTGCCGAAGAGCTGAGCGCCGCTTACGCTCGGCTGCAGCTTGCCGAGCAGCTTCATGAAAGCGAGAATCGCTTCAGCCGCCTCCTGGAATCGGTGGAGACCGTGGCCGTCGAGGGCTATGCCCCGGACGGCACGGTACACTACTGGAACCGCGCCAGCGAACTTCTGTACGGCTACAGTGCCAATGAGGCCATCGGGCGGGACATCGTGGAGCTGATCGTCCCGCCGGACACGCAAAGTTCAGCACGGGAACTCATCCGCCGCGCCGGCGAGAGCGGACACACCGACCCCGCCACAGAAGTGATGCGAGTGACCAAAAACGACCAAACCGTCCCCGTCTACTCCAGTCGCGCCGCAGTGAAGACCCCCAACGGCATGGAGCTGTACTGCATGGATGTGGATTTGGCGCCGATCCGCAAACTCGAGGAACAGCTTCAACAGGCACAAAAAATGGAGTCCATCGGTCAGCTTGCGGGGGGTATCGCCCATGACTTCAACAACCTACTGCAGGTGATCAACGGTTCGGCGGAGCTTGCCCTCGAGACCGTTGCGCCGGACTCCGAACTGCACGAGGAGATCGGGGAGATCGCCAAAGCGGGCAAGCGGGCCGCGCAACTGGTCAGTCAGCTGTTGCTGTTCAGCCGCCGCCAGATCATGCAACCTGCGGACATCGACCTGAACGAGGTGGTCGAAAAAGTCATCAGGATGCTCGGCCGCCTCCTTGGCGAACACATTCAACTGGAATTCCGGCCGGCCAACTCGCTCACCACAATTCATGCCGATCGAGGGATGATCGAACAGCTGATCATGAATCTGACCGTGAACGCGCGCGACGCCATGCCTAACGGCGGACAGCTGACGATCGGAACTCGAAACATTCAGATTGACCATGAATTCCGCGCGCGAAATCCGTGGGCGGAAACGGGAAGCTACGTCATGCTAACCATTGCGGACACGGGCAGCGGCATGTCCGCGGAAACCTTGCAGCACGTATTCGAACCGTTTTTCACCACTAAGGAGGTGGGCAGGGGAACCGGCCTTGGGTTGGCCACCGTTCACGGCATCGTCAAACAACATGAAGGTCAAGTCCATGTCAGCAGCGAGCTCGACACCGGCACCACCTTCGACATCTACCTGCCCAGGGCCGAATCCAATACTCCCGAGAGCGATTCCGCCGCCCCTGCCCAGGCGCCTGGCGGAAGCGAATCCGTGCTGCTGGCCGAGGATGACCAAAGCGTCGCGCGTTTGGCCACCAGGGTTCTCGAGCGAGCCGGCTACACGGTCACCCGCGCAGAGGACGGAATGAAGGCACTCAAACTGATTGAGCAGGACGGCGCACGCTACGATTTGTTGATTCTTGACGTCGTCATGCCCCAATGCGGCGGGTATGAAGTCTATCAGGAACTGCGGCGCCAAGGCTATCGGTTTCCGATCCTGTTTGCGACCGGGTACAGCGAGGAGGCCATCCACAGCAATTTCATCGTCAAGAACAACCTGACACTGCTTCAAAAGCCATTTGCCCCCACCCTGTTGCTGCGGTCGGTCCGCGAGGTGCTGGACAGCGCTTCGTGACGATGAACTATTTGCGGTGCCGGTCCTTCACGGATTCAGGGTTGGGCGTATTTTCGTGCCAGGTCCTGGTATTGCAGGAGGAGGGTCTGGCGTTGCACGGGGTCGGACTGTTCCGGCAGCTGCCGCTGTATGTCGGTCATTTGCCGTCGCAGGTCGGCGCGTTCGATGGCCCGAATGGCATCGGTCATGGCGCGGTTGAGCATTTCGCGGTGTTTTTCGTTGTTCTGCTGTTCGTGCTCGCCGTCCGGCGGCTTGGGAAAAGCGGTGTCCGCAAGTACGCGCCCCACATCGGGGTCTTCGGCCAGGTGCTGGTCCCGGCTGACGTGGAGAGCGGCATCGGTCCATTCGCCCTGATGAGTGTGGGCGAGCACCATGTTCAGGGCTTTTCCGACGGGGCTTTGGCTGAGTTTTTCGGGGGGCAGATTTTCGGCCATCCAGTGGGCGAGGGGACCGTGACGCAGGGCCAGGTCGAGCAGCATGACTTCGGCGCCGGCGTGGCCCTTGGGAGCTTGAAGGCGGCTGTGCGGCATGACCGGCGCGGTGGTGTTGGCGGGGGCGGAGTCGCCGGGATCCTGACGGGGCCGCCGTTTTTGGTTGGCGCGCAGACGCCGGTCCACGGCCTGCTTGACGGCATCCTCCGGCACCCGGATGTGTTCGGCCAGCCAGGAAATCTGCGCGCTCTGCCGCACGGGGTTGTCGAGGGCGCACAGAGCGGGCAGCAGGTCCTCGACAATGGCCGTGGTGTCGGCGGGGGAGTTGCCCGGGTGCTCCCGTCGGGCGACCTGCAGGAGGAAGTCGAAGCCCTCCAACTGCTGTTGGACCAGCGCGGCCAGGGCTTCGGCGCCTTGGACGCGCAGGATACTGTCGGGGTCTTCGCCCTCGGGAATGTGCACCGCACTGGTTTCCAGCCCCGCCTGCAGGGCGACCTGAATGCTGCGAACGGCGGCTTTCTGCCCTGCGGAGTCCGCATCGAAGGCGAAGGAGACGTGACTGGCGAACCGCTTCAGCATGTGCGCCTGGTCGTCGGTGAAGGCGGTTCCCTGGGGGGCCACGGCGTTGGTCAGGCCGGCGCGATGGCAGGCGATGACGTCCAGCTGCCCCTCGCAGACCAGCGCGAAGCCGTGCTCGCGAAAGGTCCGGCGCGCGCGGTGCAGGCCGTACAGCAGGCGGCTTTTGTGAAACAGCTCGCCCTCCGGGGTGTTGATGTATTTGGCGCCCTTGTCTTCCGGATCGAGAGTGCGGCCGCTGAACCCGACCACGCGCCCGAGGTGGTCGTGAATCGGAAACATCAGCCGCGCCCGAAACCGGTCGTAGCAGTGGTCCTTCTCCTCGTTGCGCGACAGCAGGCCGGCCGCTTCGACCATGTCGGCGGAATAGTTGCGCCGGGTCGCCCACTGCTTCACTGCGTCCCAGGAATCGCGGGCGTATCCCAGGCCGAAATCGCTGATCACCTCGGTCGGCACCCCGCGGGACTCGAGGTACTGGCGTGCGGGCGCGCCGTCCTCGCCTTGGAGCAGCTGGGCGTACCAGCGGGCGGCGCTGTCGAGGATTTCGAGCAGCTGCTCCTGCCGGGAGCGTCGGCGCGAGGCCTCCTCCCGGTCCTCGTTGCTTCGCTCGGGGATGACCACTCCGGCGCGCTCGGCCAGCACACGCACGGCGGCCGGAAAGTCCAGGTTCTCGAATTCCATGAGAAAGCTGAAGGCGTTTCCCGACTTGCCGCACCCGAAGCAGTGAAAGCTCTGATACTCGGAACTGACCTTGAAGGAGGGGGTTTTCTCGCGGTGAAAGGGGCAGCATCCCCAGAAGTCCCGGCCGCGTTTTTTCAGGGTGACATGTTCGCCGATCAACTCGGTGATGTCGGTTCGCCCGCGGACGTCGTCAATGGTTTGTTCGGGAATGGGGCCGGGCATGATTCAGGCTATCGCGTGCTGGAGAGTTGACGGAGTCGTTGGCGAATCGCAGCCTGCGGGCCATCGTCGTTCAGTTTTTGGTAGGCGGCGAGGGCGCGGATGTAGAATCGGCGCGCGATGCGCGGGTCATCGAGGTAGCGGTCGAGCAGAATGGCCTTGTTTTGAAGGATGCGTGGGTTGCCGGGGTCCAGGTCGGCAGCCTGGTCCAGTGATTTGCGGGCTTGGCGATGCTGTTCGGCCATGACCAGGAGGTAGGCGGTATCGTTGTGCAGCACGGCGCGTTCTTCCGCGCCTGCAAACGCGTCCTGCCGCTCCAGTTCTCTGAGGTGCTCGATGCCTGCGGGCAGGTTCTGCTCGAGGCAGCATCGGCTGAGCAGAATCCGCGCCTGGGTATGGTCGGGGCGCAATTGGACGGCCTGCTCGAGCGGTTCAAGCGCCTCGCCGTACTGCTGCATGCGGGCGTGGGACCAGCCGAGGAAGTATGCCGCGTAGAAATGCTCGGGAGCGTCACGCCAGGCCTGCCGGAGGGTGTCGGCGGCTTCGCGGTTTTTGCCGGCAAGCGCCTGGGCAATGCCGCTGAGGACCAGCCCGTCGATTCGATGATCCTCGGACTTGGCGGCACGGCGGCCAAGCTCGGCGGCGCGCTGGAAGTTGCCCTCCTCGAGGGCGGTTGCCGCCTTTTCGAGCGCTTCGCCGTTCGGAGGGCCGCCACACGAGGCTGCCAGCAAAAGCACCAACGCGCAACCGGCGGCTGCGGGCAGGAGCATTCCCGGCAATCCCCTGGAGGGACGGGCCATGCAAAGGCGGATTTCACGAGCGGAAATGGCGTCAGAATGATTCACGATACAGCTTGGGGTTCTTCGGTTTGCGGTAAAAGCAGCTCACGGGCATGATTGCGGGCCGCGTCGGAGTCGGCGTCGCCGCCGAGCATGCGCATCAGCTCGGCTTCCCGGCCCGCTCCATCCAGTGCTTCCATGCTGGTTTCGGTGCGGTCTTCGGACACTTCCTTGTACACGCGGAAGTGGCGCTGCGCCACTGCGGCGATTTGCGGCAGGTGGGTGATGCACAGGGTTTGGTGATTTTCCCCCAGAGCCGCCAGCTCCTCGGCCACCGCGTTTGCCACGCGCCCCCCGATGTTGGCGTCCACCTCGTCGAAGACCAGGATGGGTATGGAGTCGGCGGCGCTCAACACCGTCTTCACCGCCAGCATTGTCCGGGCGATCTCGCCGCTGCTGGCAATTCGGCGCAGGGGCAGGGGGTTTTCGCCGGGATTGGGTGAGAAGCAGAATTCGGCGCGGTCGCTTCCGTTCGGCCCAGGTTCGGCGGGGTGCAGCTGAACCTCGAAGGTGCTGCGCAGAAAACCCAGGCGTTCGAGTCGTTCGCCGATGGCGTCGGCAAGATTGCCCGCCACCGCCTGCCGGGCGCTCGACAGGCGCTCGCACATCTTCGCGTGTTGGTCGGTGAGTTGTCGCTGTCGCTGGTGCAGTTCCGCGATGCGCTCGTCGCGTCCGCCCATCTCGTTCAGGCGTTGGCGGAGCGACTCGGCATACTCGAGGGTGCTGTCGATGCTTCCGCCGTACTTTCGGGTCATGCGGTGAATCAGGTCCAGGCGGTCCTGGGCGGCTTGCAGTTCCTCCTCGTCGACCTCCACGGAGTCGGCATAGCCGGTCAGGTCCGCGGCCAGATCCTGCACTTGAGCGGCCACGGCCTCGAGTCGTTCGCGGAAGTCGCGCGTGCGTTCCGGATCGGTCTCCTCGAGCACGTGGAGTTGTCGGAGGGTCTCGGCCAACTGTTCGCCGACGGCCTGGGGACCGTCATCCAGAGCCGAGCAGCATTGTCCCGCGGTTTCGATCAGCGTGCGCGCGTTGGCGAGGACGTCGTAGCGGCGGTTGAGTTCCTCATCCTCGTTCGGCTTCAGATCGGCTTCGTCGAGTTCCTTCAGCTGAAATTCCACCAGCTCGCGCTCGCCCGCGGACATGCTGACTCCCTGCAGCTGCTCCAGCTCCCGGCGGCAGGCGGCCAGTTCCTCGTGCGACTCCCGGCACTCCCGGCGCAGCTCGCCCAGGTCGGCATAGTTGTCCAGCAGCTCCAACTGATAGGCTGGACGCAGCAGCGCTCGGCTGTTGTCCGGGCCGTGGATGTCCACCAGCATTTGTCCCAAATCCGCCAGAACCGAGAGCGTGCACGGCGTGGAATTGACGTGTACCCGGTTCGCGGACGGCGTGATCACCCGCCGAAGCAGCAGCATGCCGTCCTCGCAGACCGGCAGGCCCGCCTCGGATAAAATCCGCTCCACCTGCGGAAGCAGCGAGCCAGAGTGACCGGTGAAGGAAAGGTGCGCGGCAATCTCGCAACGCTCCGAGCCGCGCCGAATCACCGATTTCGGAGTCCGGTCGCCCAGCAGAATCTGCAGCGCACCCAGAATCAGCGATTTCCCGGCGCCCGTTTCGCCGCTGACGACATTGAACCCGCGGCTGAACTCAATCTCCAGCTCCTTCACGAGGGCCAGATTGCGAATGGATAGGGTCTCGATCATGGTGCCTGTGAAAATCGTGCCGATGATGGAAGTTTGCGTCGAAAAGCGTCCCTTAAACGATACCGACAAATTTCGGAAGCGCAAACCGCCTTGCCCGAAATACCTGACAATTCGCGCATCCCCGCTTGACGAGGGAGTGCCTGCGGCTTAAAGATCGCGTCCGTTGGGGGGCCTCGTGCACTGGCGGCTCTTTCGGCGGTCTCGATTTTCCTTCAGCATGTCCAGGAATGTTCGGACAATGCGCACACCAAAACCTACAGCGGCGAAAAAAAACGCAACCGCGAACAACCACAAAATGAAGTGAAAAAGGATCGTCATAGTCCGTCTTCTCCTGAAACTTCCGTGCTCTCCTACAGACCCAGGTCGCCGTGGATTTTCAGCACAGTGCCCTCGCGACTGACTGTCAAATCCCGGTCGGGAAATATCTCGGCAAGCTGCTTGCGGAGCAAGTCGGCGGCTTCTCCGCGCACGGTTTCGCGCAGCTCGGCAGGTACGCCGGCGAATGTTGACATGCGGATTTCAACGATGTATCCTTCACCGGTGCCGGATCCGAACCCCGCAGTGTACTTGGCGCCCACAGAGAACAGGCCGTCCGCGGCGAAGCTGGCAGTTTCGCCTGCAGCGGGACGATTGGGACGGAGCGGATAGCGGTCGCCGTAGCGCTGCTCCAGCATGCGGTCGACCGCGGCCAGAGCCGTGCGCAGCTTTTTTTCCCAGGCTTGCAGTTCGGGGCCAAACATAGTCACCTCTATCGGGAATTCCTGAACAAACACGATACCACCTCGTGACCCGTAGGGGGTTCAGCAGGCAGGTTTTCGACGAAACACCATACCCTTCATCTCGGAAGACGCCAGTTCGTAGGGCACCCACCCCAGGGCAATTCCTTTCTGAGGGAGGGGAGCGGCGGGATCCAGCCCCCCCAGATGG
>CAZSBQ010000128.1:0-11371 GCA_964604795.1 uncultured Victivallales bacterium
TAAAAGCCATTGCGAACTCAACTGACCGGATCCAACCAAATTCTGTGGACATAGGAGAGGGCGAGACCCCGTCGAGCCGGGTTTGCCGACACTGGAACCCCGGGTGTCTTCCGCAGGCGACGCGTTTTCCCGCAGGCCGTCGGGGCGCCGGCCCCCTGCCAAGTAGAGGGCGCGGCCTCCGCGCCCCGTGCCGGCCTCCCGAAAGCGACGCTTTCGCCTGTGCGGGAAACCTGCCTTGCCATTCGGCCGACGGCGGGGCTCAAGGGGGCTTTCGCCCTCTCCAGCGCGCCAGGCGCGTGACATCCCCTTTGGCTTCGCGTCAATCCTCGGCGGGGAGTATGGTTGCAGGCGGTTCTTCGGCATCGGCCATGCAGCGCTTGAGCCTGGCGGCCATGTCGGCGCGAATATCGGCATACTGGGGATCGGCCACCAAATTGTTGCGTTCGAAGGGGTCCTCGTCCAGATCATAGAGAAAGGCTTCCCGGTAGACTTCGCCGTGCAAATCTCCCGCTGAGGCTTCGGTGGCGGCCACGGCATACTTCCAGCGTTTTGTCCGCACGGTTCGTCCGCAGTGACTTTCGCTGATTTGGGCGAAGACTTCCTCCGGCCAGTCCTCATCCGCGCCGTTGACCACCCGTTGAAGGGCATGGCCCTGCGTGCACGACGGGGCTTCCAAGCCGGCGGCGGTCACCAGAGTTCGCGGCAGATCGATCAGGCTGGCCAAATCGTTCACCACCTTTCCGCCGCGGAATCCCGGCCCGGAGACCACCAGCGGAATGCGCAAGGCATTGTCGTGGCAGGTGCGCTTGTACTCGGCGTTTCGGGTGCAGAAATGCGAGCCGTGATCGCTGGTGTAGACGATTAGCGTATCCTCCGCCAGCCCCAGCTCGTCGAGCCTGGCCCGGATGCGTCCGAGATTGCTGTCCAGGGCGTTGCAGCAGCCCAGGTAATCGGGGTAGTTGGCGCGCCAGTCGCCCTCGGTGTCCACGAGATCGCCGGGCACATCGTAGTCCGCCCACTTTTCCTTGGAACCGCTGGGTCCCTCGTAGCAGTGGTGATCGTTCTGATGGTGAGGTTCGATGTAGGACAGAAACAGAAAGAACGGTTGGTCGCCGGAGCGCGTTTCCAGGTATTCCAGGGCCCAGTCGGTCTGCGCGTCGGCGCGGTAGCGTCCCTCGGGAAACTCGCGCTTGTTGCCGTCCGCGTCGAACATGTGTCCGTCATAGCTGTGGCTGGTGAATTCCAGGGTGTCGGCGGCCAGCCAGAAGTCCTTGTATCCGCCGCGCCGTTCGAGCGGCACGGGGCGTGTGCGGTAGTCGTCGGCACCGCCGCGGGGTCCGAAGGAGGCCAGGTGCCATTTGCCGATGTAGCCCACCTCGTAGCCCGCTTCGGACATCCAGTGAGCCACCGTCTTTTCGTCCTGGGGGAGCAGGCGATGATTGGTGGGACAGTTCACCTGCGTGGCGTATTTGCCGGTTTGCAGGCATGCGCGGGCGGGACCGCACACCGGTTGGCAGGTGAACGCGTTTTCAAAGCGGACGCCTTCGGACGCCATGCGGTCCAGGTTGGGGGTCACCGGCAATCGCTGCCCGTAGCAACCGCAGGTGTCCCAGCGCTGCTGATCGGAGAAGAAGAAGATGATGTTCGGTCGTTTGATCATTGGCTGAATCCTCGGTTGGCGGTCAAGTTTCCCGCACAATTCACGGGGCGCTTTGGGGCGCCCGCGATCCCGCATCGTCCTGGCGACGCGCTCTTCCTGGGTTGCTGCGCATTCACACTCAGCGATACCCTGCTTTCGCTTTCTGTCGGGGAATTGACGCTTATTCGAAATAGGCGGCGCCGGAGGTGGGGGTTTCGGTGACGTCGACGCGTGAAACGCGGGCGTGTTCAGTGTTGAGCTTGGCGCTCAGGCAGTGGTAGAAGTATTCGGCGAGGTGTTCGCAGGTGGGGTTTCGGTCTTCAAGGCCGGCGACATCGTTCAGGACGGCGTGGTCCATGGGCTCGAGGGTTTCCTCGAGCGCCATCTTCATGTCGCGCAGATCCATGCCCAGACCCACTTCGTTTAGGGTGTCGGTCACAACGACAACCCGCACGGTCCAGTTGTGCCCGTGCCAGCGGGAACAGTTTCCCGCATAGTTCTTCAGATGATGAGCCGCCGAAAAACTGCGTTCGGCAAACAATTCGTACATGGTGGTTCCACCGATGCGCAGGGGCGAAGGCCACTGCGGACGAGGGGGATCGTTGAACCTGAATCCGCACGGAATTCGTTGATGGCCCGTCCGCCCTGGGAATACCGATTTTTCACGGATTCAGGGTGCAAAAAGTGCCGAGTCCCTTACGGTTTTTCGACACGTCCGCTGCGGATGCAGGCCGTGCACACGCGCATGCGCTTGGTGCCCTGAGGTGTCTTCACGCGAACCGGTTGCAGATTCGGAGAGAACGTCCGTTTGACATTCTTCACCACATGCATGCCGATGCCGCCTTTTTTCTTTGCCAGGCCGCGCCGGGTAATGGAGCCCCCGCTGACCTTGCGTTTTCCGCACATGTCACAAACTCGACTCATGCTCTTGCTCCGTTTGCCAGAAAATGGTGAGTTGGCCGGGGCTCGAACCCGGGACCCACGGCTTAAAAGGCCGTTGCTCTACCGACTGAGCTACCAACTCAACGTGATTGAACGGCTCCGAAATAGTTTGGCCGCAAACAAATCATAGACGCTCCGGGCTGCCCGAGACAGGCCGAAACTCCAAAAGGCACGTACTATACCGGCCCCCGGTCGGGTTTCAACCTACGCTTGAAATATCGCCCCCGCTTGAAATTTCGTCCCGGCACGGTATCGTCCATAACCGCCAAATTCATCGTCCATTCCATATCCTCGCCCACAAAAATCATGAAGCAGCGACAAATTCTGATCACCGGCGGCGCCGGCTTCATTGGCAGCCATCTCACCGAAGCCCTGCTCGAACGCGGTCACCGTGCAACCGTGCTGGATGATCTGTCCACCGGTTCGTTCCGCAACCTGTCGAGGGTGGAGGCGCACCCCGACCTCCGCTTCATCGAGGGCTCGGTCTGTCGGGCCGAGGACGTGGCCGCGGCCATGAGCGGCTGCGACACGGTCTTTCACCTCGCCGCCGCCGTGGGTGTGGATCTGGTGGTGCGGTCGCCGGTGTGGACCATCGAAACCAACGTTCATGGCACCGAGAACGTGCTGAACACGGCCGCACACACGGGCGCGAAGGTGTTTGCCGCCTCGACCAGCGAGGTGTACGGGCGCTCGAAGGCCGCAGCGTTCCGCGAAACCGACGACCTGGTCATCGGGCCGCCGAACTTGGGTCGCTGGTCCTATGCGGCGAGCAAGCTTGTCGATGAATTTCTGGCACTGGCTTTTTGCCGCGAGCGTGGTCTGCCGGTGGTGGTCACGCGCTTTTTCAACACAGTGGGTCCGCGTCAGACGGGCCGCTACGGCATGGTTCTGCCGCGGTTTGTTCAGGCGGCGCTGCGCAACGAACCGCTGCGGGTGTTCGGCGACGGTCGTCAGACGCGCTGCTTCTGTCACGTTGCGGACACCGTCCGGGCGCTCCTGGCCCTGGACGGACTCGGAGGTCATCCTCCCGAGCCCATCTTCAACATCGGCACAAACTGCGAAATCAGCATCAACGAACTGGCCGACACGGTGATTCGCCTGTGCAACAGCGCATCGCCCGTCGTTCATATTCCGTACGAGGAAGCCTATGAGCCCGGGTTCGAGGACATGCTCCGGCGCGTGCCCGACACCACCCGGCTGGAAGAGGCTACCGGATGGCGCTGGCAGCACAGCCTGGAGTCCATCATCACGCAACTTCGCGACCATGCTGACCTGCAGAACGCCACCGCCTGAATGAACCTTTCGTCCCTCAATCCCAGCCAACGCGAAGCGGTCGAGTGCATCGACGGCCCCGTCCTGCTGCTGGCCGGCGCGGGCACCGGCAAGACGCGGGTGGTGACCTGCCGCGTCGCACACCTGATCGAAAGCGGAGTAGCCCCCGAACACATCCTGGCAGTGACTTTCACCAACAAGGCGGCGGGCGAAATGCTCGAGCGCATCGGCGAGATACTGGGGCGCGAACAGGCGGCGAAACTCACGGTCTCGACGTTTCACGCGCTCGGCATGCGCATCCTGCGCCGCCATGCCACACATTTGGGATTCACCCCGGATTTCGGGATCGCCGCGGACGCCTACCAGGTGGGACTGGTCCGCACCATCCTCAGCGAGCTGGGATACGCCCTGTCCAAGGACGACGAGTTCCGCGGCAACTATGCGGGCGCCCCCCGCGATTGCCTGAACGCCATCCAAAATGCCAAGGCCGCCCTCGTCACACCCGAACAAATGGGAGCAACCCCCGCCTACGGCCCCCTGCTGGCCGCAGTTTATGAACGGTACCTGGACCGCATGAAGCAGATGAACCTGATGGACTTCAGCGACCTGCTGAGTCTCGTCATCCAGCTGTGGGAGCAATATCCCCAAGTTCTGCAGATGTACCGGGACAAATTCCAGTACATCATGGTCGACGAGTACCAGGACACCAACGCGGTTCAGCTGCGCATGGTCGCCGCACTGGCCGCCGAACACCGAAATCTCTGCGTGGTCGGCGACGACGACCAGTCCATCTACGGCTGGCGGGGCGCCGACGTCCGCAACATCCTCGACTTTGCCGACCACTTTCCCGGCGCCAAGGTGATTCGGCTCGAACAGAACTACCGCTCCACCAACAAAATCCTGAGCGCGGCCAACCAGGTTATCGCCAAAAACAGCCACCGGCACGACAAGAACCTGTGGTCCGAGCGCGGCGAGGGCGACAACCTGCTGTCCATCGTCACCGACGACGAGGAGGCCGAGGCGCGCCTGGTCGCCGACCTCATCCAGGAGCGCAAGGCCGAGGGCTGCCGCTACAGCGACTGCGCCATCCTGTACCGTTCCAATCACCAGTCCCGCGCCATCGAGCACGCCCTCCGCAAAGCGCGCATCCCACACATGCTCGTGGGCCATCGTTCCTTCTTCGAGCGCCGCGAAATCCTCGACGCCACCGCCATCCTGCGGGCCATCATCAACCCCGACGACGACCTCAGCCTGCTGCAAATCCTCAACGTCCCGCCGCGCGGCATCGGCGACACCTCGGTCAAACGCCTGCGCGAACTCCAGCACGTCGTCCGCCGCCCCCTCCAGGAACTCATCGGCGCCCCCGAATGCCGCGAGGAAATGCCCGCCGAAGCTGCGCGCTCCATGGCCTCGTTCCACGCCTTTCTCAACCAGTGTCGCGAGCGCTTCCGCACCGCCGGCGCGCGATTCCCCGAGGAAATCGCCGCGGCCCTGCGCGAATGCGGCTACCTCGACGGCCTGCTACGAATGTACAAACCGCGCGCCGACGCGCTCAAACGCCGCGAATTCGTCGACGAATTTCTCGCCAACGCCCACAGCTACGCCGAGCACAACCGCGCCTCCGCAACGCTCACCGGATTCCTGGACTCCATCTCGCTGCGCGACGCCAACGACCGCAAGGAAGGCGACGAGGATGAGGACCAGGTCACCCTGCTCACCGTGCACGCGGCCAAGGGGCTGGAATTCCCCATCGTCTTCCTGGTCGGCGTGGAGCACGACCTGTTCCCCCACCGCAACGCCCTGGCCGAGGGTACCGTCGAGGAGGAACGCAGGCTGTTCTACGTCGCCCTCACCCGCGCGCAGCGCGAAATCCTCATCCTCCACACCCGCAAACGCCGCGTCAGAGGCAGCCGAATGCCGCGCCGCCCCTCCCCGTTCCTCGAAGACCTTCCACTCGACTCGCTGGACATGCATGACGGCGACACCGTCCTCAAGCCCCTGGACTTCGAAGAGACCGCCGCCATGTTCGAAATGCTCAAGAAAAAGCTCAGCACCTGATCCCGGAAATGGAGGACGGAAGCCCCGTGTTCTGTGGACATAGGACACCGCAGAGAGTATTGTATAGGCGTGTCAGACAAAGCTGAAGTCGTGCGGGAAAAAAACGTCATGTGGTTGTCCAAGGAGGCCGTGTGGTTACGAAAAGGAAGTCATCCAAGACCTCGTCCAAGTCCAAAAAGGGGGCTCAGGCGAAATCCGGCGCTCGGCGTGGGAGTGCCTCCCGCCGGGCGGGGCGTCGCAGTCCCTGGCATGGTGTGGCGCGCGTGGCCGCCTGGCTGCTGATCATGGCTGGGGGGGTGTACGCAGTGTATGTGTCCGGGCTTGGGCTCCAGCATGTTTTTTTCACCGGCAATCCGCATTTCACCCTCGAGCAGTTGGAGGTGCATGTTACGGGTCGCTTCACCCCGAAGGAGGTGACCGAGCTGCTGGATGAGCAGTGGGCCATCCGGAAGGGGGAAACCAACCTGTTCGAGATCGATCCGGGGAGTTTGCGCAAGAAGATGATGACCCAAAAAAGCGGGCTTGTCAATCATCTGACGATTCGCCGGATACTGCCGGATACGCTCGAACTGTGCCTCTACGAGCGGCAACCCGTGGCCCGGTTGGGGCGCAAACCGGACAGCAAGCTCATTGACGGCGAAGGCTGGATTCTGCCGCCGAGGAACATGCGCCGCAAAAAAAACCAATATCTGACGGATCTGCCCGTGATTACCGGCATCCGGGACCGCGACGCCCTGGAGCAGTTCTCCAAAACTGCGGATGAACGCCTGCTTGCGAGCCTGGAGTTCCTCCGACTGTGCAACGCCAATGCCTACAGCAATTGGCTCGAGGTGCGGCTGATTCGCCTCAACTATGCGGCCGACGCTCTGCACGTGTATCCGGCCGACCGAGGAACGTTTACCAAGGGCGCACAGATTGTCGTCCCCGTCGAGGGCATGAAGCAGGCCTTGCGCCGAGTGGAGAGAATTGTGCGTCAGCGAACACGTGTTCAGCAAACCACCAGTCACATCAACGCCACCTACAAAAACAACGTGCCGGTGCGGCCGTGAGCCAAAGGCTCGTGTCTCATAGGAGCACGGACCACAGAACGCATAAGTACCCACGGGCTTCAGCCCGTGTGCACGCGCGTTTTGACACCCCGGAAGGAGACTTCCCCAGAAGGCCTAAAGGCCGTTGGTACCAGGGGAAGTCGCAAAGGAGTGAACGCGGATCCTACGCCGTGTAGGTACTGGCGGCGGTGTCGCCGCCGCAGCCGGTCCAGTTGGTGTGGAAGAACTCGCCGCGGGGACGGTCCACCCGTTCGTAGGTGTGCGCGCCGAAGTAGTCGCGCTGCGCCTGAAGAAGGTTGGCGGGCAGGCGTTCGCTTCGGTAGCCGTCGAAGTAGGCGAGGGCCGAGGACATGGCGGGCACGGGAATGCCGCTGCGGACTGCGCCCGCGACCACCCGACGCCAGGCGCCCTGGGCGTTTTCCACAACGCCCTGGAAGAAGTCGTCCAGCAACAGGTTCACCAGCTCGGGATCGCGCTCGAACGCCTCTTTGATTTTACCGAGAAAGACCGAGCGGATAATGCAGCCGCCGCGCCACATCAGGGCGATGCCGCCGTAGTTGAGGTTCCATTCGTATTCGGCTGCGGCCGCCCGCATGAGTTGATATCCTTGGGCATAGGAGACCACCTTCGAGGCGTAAAGGGCCTGACGAAGATCGTTCAGGAAGGCTTTGCGGTCGACGTCGAGCGATTCCAACTCGCCGGAAATCTGCCTGGCGGCGGCGACGCGTTCCTCCTTGAGCGCGGAGAGACAGCGGGCGAAGACGGCTTCCCCGATCAGGGTCAGAGGCTGGCCCTGGTTGAGCGCTTCGATGGCCGTCCACTTGCCGGTTCCCTTTTGACCGGCGGTGTCGAGGATTTGGTCGAGCACGTGCTCGCCGTTCTCGTCCTTGTAGGCGAGGATGTCGCGGGTGATTTCGATCAGGTAGGAGTCCAGTTCGCCCTCGTTCCATTCGCTGAACACCTGGTGCATTTCCTCGTTGGACATGCCCAGGCCGTACTTCATCATCTGGTAGGACTCGCAGATCATCTGCATGTCGCCGTATTCGATGCCGTTGTGGACCATTTTGACGAAATGTCCGGCACCGTTTTCGCCGACCCAGTCGCAGCAGGGGGTGCCGTTGTCGACCTTGGCGGCGATGGCTTGCAGGATGGGTTTGACGTGGGGCCATGCTTCGGGGCTGCCGCCGGGCATGATGCTTGGCCCCTTGAGGGCGCCCTCCTCGCCGCCGGAGACCCCGGTGCCGATGTAGAGCAGCCCCTTGGCTTCCAGTTCGCGTGTGCGCCGCATGGTGTCCGGGAAGTGGCTGTTGCCGCCGTCGATCAGGATGTCACCCTCATCCAAGTGAGGCAGAACTTGTTCGATGAACGCGTCCACCGGCTTGCCTGCCTTGATCATCATCATGATTTTGCGCGGGCGTTCGAGCGAGGCGCACAGTTCCTCGACGCTGTGGCAGCCGACAATGTTTTTGTCGGCGGCGCGGCCCTGGGCGAAATTGTCCACCTTGCTCACGGTGCGGTTGTAGCAGGCGACCGTGAAGCCTTTGCTTTCCATGTTCAAGATGAGGTTTTCGCCCATGACGGCGAGTCCGACGACACCAATGTCAGCTGTGGGATCCATGCCAATCTTCTCCTGAGTTCGTTCGTGTTGCGAGGATGTGCGGGTGAAGCAAAAACCATACTATAGCCGAGGTTGCGGCAACCAAAAGCGTCGTTCCCGGCGAAAAGCTCCGATGTGACTTGAACAGGTGTCAGTATTCAGGTGTCAGGGACCGTAGTCATCAGCCCGTTTCGAACAGGCAGGGATGCCTGTTTAACTTTTCCCTGCCGCAGAGTCTCACCCGGGGGTGTTGGGCTGCGCCCGGAGGGGTGGCCTCCTATGAGGCCTTCCTTGGTGCCGACGGTCTGTCGTTGTTCCTTGTTCACGCGGCCTGAAGGCCGGTGGTACCAAGTGGCGCCCGGTGGTACCAGTTGGTGCCTGCGAACTTCAGCCCGCATCCTCTGTTACACGCGGCCTTTAGGCCGCTGCGGGGCGTTTCTTTGCGGGGGGCGCGTGAGCATACGGGCTGAAGCCCGTGAGGACTTATGCGTTCGGTGGATCTTGCCGCTGCGGAGCGGGCAGCTCAGTTCACGATGTCGAGAGCTTTGTAGGGTTTCAGCTCCAGGACTGCGGGGGCGACCTGGTCCCAGCCCGGCTCTCGGTCTTCCACCATCGAGATGCGTGCTTGCGCTCGATGCGCGTAATATGAATCCGGATAGTTGTCGACGATTTCCCGGTACATGCGCAGGGCGTCCTCGGCCTTTCGGTTCATGCGGTACTTTTCGGCCGCATCGTAGGCGGCGGCGGGCGCGAACGGGGTTTCTCGATGGCTGTTGAAGAAGCGCCGGCTCTGCTCGGCGCTGTTTTTGCGAACCGCTTCCTGGTAGTCATCCAGCATCTGATAGTATTTTCGGATGTAGTCCTGCTTGAGCTGGTTTCGTCGGGTTTGCGCCTGGCGCAGGCGGGCGAGGACTTCCGAGCGGCTTTCTCCGGTGAGCCCTGCCTCCTCGCGCAGATTGGCGACTTTGCGGTCGAGCTGGGCGACCTGCTTCTTCAGTTCCTCCCGCTCCTCTTCGAGTTTTGGGGGCTCGTCATCGAGGGTGTCGATCTTGGCTTCCAGGTCGCGTTGCTCGCGTTGCTGCTCCTCGATGGCCGCAATCAGGTTGCTGCTGCGCTTCTTGATCTTTTCCTGCCTGCGCTCAAGAGTTTGCCGCAGCTCGTCCACGTCCTTTTTGAACTGGGTTTTCAGTTTTTCGTGTTTCTTTTGGGTGTCGAGACGAACGCTGACCATGAAAGCGATCAATCCGGCGCAGATCAGCCATCCGACCAGCCCGAAAAGGATGCTGAACGGGCTGCTTCCCTTCTTGGCGTGGCGTGGCGCCGGCCGTCTGCGGACCGGTCGTCTTTGGATGCGGCGTGCCGAGTTCTGCGCACTGCTCATATTAGTTCTCCCAGCCTGTGGAAACCCGTTCGATGTGCTCTTCAAGCAGTTCGATGTCGTTTTGGACTCGGCTCAGCAGTTCCTGGGCTTTCTTGATCGAACGCACATATTTATCGCGGTTGGCGGCGAAGTCGTCGATCAGTTCGCGGTTTTCCTCGAGCTGGTTTTCCAGCGATTCGATTTCCTCTTCGAGCTGTTTTTTGCGCTCGACCAGCTCGGCAAGTTTTTTTTGCCGGTCGTTGGTGGTTTGCTTCTCGCTTGCGAAGCGTTGCTCGAGCTGTCCCAGCTTCTCCTGCTGGTTTGCGAAGCTCGCATTGATGTCGTTGCGGTTTTGCTTCAGCCGGTCCTGGCAGCGCTGTTTCTGTGCGGCAATGGACTGTTTTGAGGCGTGGTGAACCTGCAGGGCGAGCAGCGCCAGAATGATCGCCAGGATATAGCCGATGTACTTCATGCGCTATCGTTCCTCGTTCTGGTCGTTGTCGGTTTCGGGATCCATGACCGGTGGAGCGTCCTCGCCCAATTTGGCGCGCAGGATGGCGATGTGTTTGTCCGGATCGTCGGCTTCACCGGTGGCCAAACCAAATTTGTTGATGAGTTTGTAGACGCGGATTTCGAGTCGGTAGCGTTCCTGCCTGTCCAGTTCCAGCGCCAGATCGGTGAGCCGTTCCCGCATGTCGTCCTCGTGCTGGGTGACGGCGTCTTCGGGCAGAGCTTCGAGCTTGTCCAGCAGTACGTCCGCTCCCTCGTTCTCAAACGTCAGCGCATGATGCAGCTTGAGTTCGGCACGGCTTGGCACGCCACCCAGTCGGTCTGCGTCCGGGGCGTCTGCTCCCCCCCCCTCAAGCAGCTCCAGCGCTGCTTCGAAATCCGCCCGCGCCCTTTCGTGCCGGTCGCAATGCAGCACAACGCGCCCCCGGCGGTAAAGGACTGCCGCGCGTGCGCCCGTCAAGCTCTCGGGGATATCGTCCAAAAGCTTGGTTGCTTTGCGGTAGTAGGCTTGGTGCTCCTTGCGGATGCCGGTTTTAGCGGGCGGCAGTGCTACGGCCACGTAAAATTGCCGCCGCAAGTCCTGATATCGGCGATAGGCTTCTCCCTCCAAAGTCGCCGGCTCGTCCGCAGGTGCGTTGAATGCCTGCATAATCATCGCGAGCAGGCAGCAGGCCGACAGGGCGTGCAATCGGAAAAATAGTGCGGTTGGACTGGTAATCGGGTTCATGAGCGTTAATCTACACGCTTTTCATCGTTCGTCGAGTTGAAATGCGGAAGTCGGCGCACCGACATGCGCCCGACGGTTTCGAGCTTGGAGCCAGCCATGTTGAGACAGATGCTTTTGCTGGGACTGATCACGCTGATACCCGCGCTGGAGTTGCGGGCCAGCATTCCGTGGGGGATTCTGGGCAACGAGTCGTGGGGCATCACTGTGGGGTTGATGC
>CAZSBQ010000129.1:0-11336 GCA_964604795.1 uncultured Victivallales bacterium
GGCTGCTCGGCTTCCAGGGACTGCAGTATGCGGTCCAGGTCGTCATAGTTGACTCCGAGAATTCTCTCGTCATCCAGTCCGGGGATCAGGTCTGGGGAGGGGGATTTGGAGCGAATGTTCTCGGGCAGTTCAAGCTCGGCGGCCAGCTCGTGTATTTGGGTTTTGTAGAGGTGGGCCAAGGGTTCGACATCGGCGGCGTCATCGCCGAATTTGACGTACAAGCCTGTTTTGAGTTCGGTTTTGTTGGTTGCGCCGCATACGGCATAGCCGCGTTTTTCGGCTTCCATGTACAGCATGGCCATGCGGGCGCGGTGCTTGGCTCGATAGAAGGCGATTCCGCGACGGAATTCGTCGTTTCCGCGCATGTTCAGTTCATCGATGTAGGGGTGCTCGGAGTGTTCGTTCCACCGTTTTCGAGTATATCGTTCCTGCATGGTGCGCGGGGCAAACCAGGGGGAGGGCATCAGGGAATAGACGCCCATTTTGCGCAGTACCGGGGAAATGTCCTGGTGCCGGCGGTCGATGTTCAGGTGCCGGCTGACCGTTTCCGCATCGTTGCCAGTTTCCGGGGCGGAGTCGCGTTCGAGCAGGGTCGCGCCCTGAACGCGGTCCGTTCCCAGGGCCTGAACGCAGAGAGCGGCTGCAACCGCCGAATCTATCCCCCCGGAGATGCCGATTACAATCCCGCGATATCCATAGGTTTCGATGCATTCAGCGATAAAGGCTGCGATTTTCCGTGCGGAGGTTGTCATGAGCCTGCTCTGTGCGTTTCGTCGTCGGGGGATTGTGGAGGAAGTTGGCGGGTCGGGAGACCGGCGTTACTTTTGGTGTGCATTTCCTGGTTGGCGGATGCTGCGGCGGTGGCTTTGTGGTGGTTTCCGATAATCCAGGGGTATTCGTTGAGGAACGGGTAGGAGCGGGAAACCTCTTCGGCCACCACTGGGTCTTTCGCCAACCTGAGGCGGTCGATTTCGCCGCTGTGCAGACCTTCACCGGCATGCATTTTTGCGCGCTTTTCCTTGTATTTCTCGCTCATCCAGACGGGGTCCAGCGTGTTGTGCGCCTCGGCGGCATAGTTGTCGAGCTGTTCGGAGTAGTCATTGAGGAGTTGGTTTGAATTCCCGTCGGTGGAGTACGCTTGGTGGCGTTCGACCACTTCGCGCAGGATTTGGGGATTGTCGATGATCATGCAGGGAGTGAGCAGGTTGTCGGAGTGGGGCTGGTGCATTCGTATGTCGGTCATGAAATCCGAGGCGAGAACCTCCTGGAGCGACTTGTCGTGAATGTTGTCGGTTGCGAAGTGCGCGAAGATGCACGGTTCCACGTCCCCCTTGTGGTTGATGTGCAGGTAGCGCCGTCCACCTGCGATGCACCCTCCCACAGCGGGGGCGTCGTTCCAGAAGTCCATCAGGAAAAACGGCTTGCGCTCGCGAAGCGAGCGCACGAAATCGCCCATCCGCCGGCGCTGCTCCGGAGTGGGCATACACTCCAAATCCGGTTTGTCTCCCACGGGCATGTAGAGAAAGTTCCAGGCAAAGAACGAACCCTTTTCGATCCAGAAATCGTAGAACTGGTCCGAGGTCAGGTCCTCGAAATTGTTGCGCATGAAGACGAAGGAGTTGCCGAAGAGAATGCCGCGCCGATGCAGGCGCTCGGCCGTCTCGAGAATCTGCTCGAAGGCGCCGGGGCCGCGAATTTCGTCGGTGGCTTCCTCCCATCCGTTGACGCTGAGCACGGGATAGACGTTGCCCAGTTTCAGGATTTGATCGGCCACCTTGTCGGTGATGAGCGTGCCGTTGGTGAATACCCGGAACAGGCAGTCATCGTGTTTGCGCATGATCTTGTAGAGCTCGTTCCAGCGAACCAGCGGCTCGCCGCCAAGAATCGTGTAGAAAAAGGTGCCGAGCTGCTTGCCCTCGCTTATGATTCGGTTTACTTCGCGGGTGGGCAAGTCGTCTCCTTTGCCGTATTCGCCGGCGTAGCAGCCCTTGCACCGCAGGTTGCAGCGCATGGTCGGACTGATCAGAATCGAGTATGGCGTGGAGAGCCCGTAGCTGCCCGTCGCCTTGCTTTGCGTGTTCTTCAGCCATTTGAGGTTGACGTTGACCAGGAAGTTGAGAAAGAATTTTTTGACGATTTCGGGGTCTTTGCGGAACAGGTTTGTGAACCAATTTTTGGTGCCGGGGTTGCGCTCCACCCAATCGGCGAACTCCGACATGTTGCGGGTTTCGCCGACCATGGTCTCCAAGTTCCGCAAAGCCTCGATTGCGGTGCCAATGCGCTCATCCGGGTTTTGGTGGATGTAGTCAACTTTCTTGTTGACCGCCATGGTGATGCTGCGTTTCTGCGCGGCTTGCTTGATGAATAAGGGAACGTTCACAGCAATTTTTTCTCTTGCTGCATGAGCCTTTGTTGGTATGTACTGGAACGGTATCAGTACGTATTATGAAGGAGAACGCCGCCGCCCGCCATTGGGGAGAGACTGAAACGATATGGCTAAATCCCTTAGCTGGATCCTGTCCGGAAAGGGGCTTGTGCCCCCGCCGACCTTGCGTTTCGAGGAAGAGTAGGTGGTGCCGAATTGTCTTCGGGCCGTTGGCCCGAGAATCAAGGAAGGGAAAACGAAAACCGGGTGGACGCTTGCGGCGACGCCTGGGGTTTACGGGGCGGCGTTTGGCTGTCGGAGCGGTGGTTTTGTGCAAGGGGTAGGGACATGGCGCGATCAGAATTCAGATCATGCGCTCCAACGGGGCGAGCCCGTTGGGGGCGTTAAGCCAAACCCTCACAATTGTACCACCTCCATTTTCCGCAAAGACAACGCCGTTCGAGGTCAAGCTACGCCAAGAGATCAAGAGTTCTGAGGTTTGGTTCTACAGGCAGGGATGCCTGTAGTACTGTCTGTTGGTCTACAGGCAGGGATGCCTGTAGTACTGTCTGTTGGTCTACAGGCAGGGATGCCTGTAGTACTATTGCCGGATGGTCAGGTCGGGTGGCAGGGGAGCATGGAAATGCAGGGCGGAGTTGGTCGAGGGGTGGGTTAGGGTGAGTTCCGAGGCGTGCAGTGCCTGGCGGGGGAAGCGGAGGAGAGCGCGGTCATCGTCGGTGAGGGCATCGCGTATGAAGCGAAGAAACAGGGTGTCGTCGAGCCCGTAGAGCTTGTCGCCTGCCACGGGGAACCCCAGCGCGTGCAGGGATGCGCGGATTTGATGGAGTCGGCCGGTGCTCGGCCGAGCTTCCACGAGCGTCAGGTCGCCCAGGGTCTCAATCCTGCGGAATGCTGTGAACGCGTAGGCCGAGGATGCGCGGACGGGAGTGATGTCCAGCCGAAGTCGCAGTTTTTTGCGGACGTCGCTGTCGGAGTCCGGATGCAGCTCGCCCTCGGCAGTCAGGGCTGGCGGAAATTGGCCTTCCACGAGCACCAGGTAGAGCTTTCCCACTTCGCCGCGTTTGAACTGGCGGCCGAGAGTTCGTGCTGCGTTTGCGGACTTCGCAATGACGACGAGCCCGGATGTTTCCCGGTCCAGGCGATGGACGAAATGAAGATCTGGTCCAAAGCCGCGCTGCTGCAGGATGCGCCAAAGGGTATTGTGGAAAAACCTTCCCGCCGGATGGCAGGGGAGGTTTCCTGGTTTGTCGACGACAAGCATGTCGCTGTCTTCGTGGACCACGCCGAAATCGGTGCTGACGGGCGGCTCGGGGATGTCCTCGGGAATGTATTCGAGCTGGTCGTTTGCGGCAAGGGTTCGCTGGGGTGCAGCGGGTTTGCCGTTGAGGAGCACGCGGTGTTCGCGAATCAGCGCCAGCCACTGTTCGCGGCTGTGATAGGTGAAGCGGCGCTGGAGAAAATCCAGGAGGGCGACGCCGGCATCGTCGGGCCCGATACTGGTGGTTGCGCGGCGCTTCATGACTGGCTGACGAGGGCTTTTCGGGCGCTCCAGGTCCAGGCTTGCGCCTGTTCGGACACGGTTTCGCCGAGGATAGCGCTGATGAGTCTGGCGGCAATCAGTGTGCCCGCCAAGTTCACCACGGCGTAGTAGTGCAGCGCCAGCGTATGGACCGTCCAGCAAATCCAGATGCTGAACAGGGTGCCCGCCAGCCCACCGAAAAAGGCGCCGCGCGGACCGGTGCGCTTCGAGAACATTCCGAGCAGAAACAGTGCGAGCAGCGGACTGCCCAGGCCGTGGATGATCCGGTTCACCACCGCAAACAGTTCGCCCATGCGGCCAACCTGAAAGGCGAAGGCGATGACGGCGGCGCCTATCGCCAGGGTGATCAGCATGTTGCGGAGCGAACTTTGCGCCGGGGCATTGGGCCGCAGGCGCTTGTGAAAATCCGTGGTGTAGGTCGCGCAGCAGGCATTGAGCCCGGAGTCGATGCTGGACATGGTCGCGGCCATCAGCCCGGCGGCCACGAGCCCGGTGAGTCCGGCGGGCAGAGCGCGGAACAGGGCGGCGAGGTGGAACAGCGGTTTGGCTCCCTCGGGCGCGGGCGGCTGCGTCGTGCTCCACAGCGCCGTCGCCAGACCGAGCAGAACCAGCAGGGATATGGCGAAAAGCGCTGCGGCGATATTCAGCCAGAAGCCGCGGCGAATGTCGCGCAGACTCCGTCCGGTGAAATAGCGCTGAACCACGACCTGGTCGGCGCCGTAGCGGGTGAGGAATGCCACAAAGGTGCCGAGCAGCGCGCTCCAAAGCGTGATCCGAATGCGGGGATCAAAGGACAAAAAATCCGGATCAAACGGAACAAACGGCTGCAGATGATTGCTTTGCACCAAGGACTCCAGGGCCTGCGGATTGGACTGCACGGCCTGACCGGCCAGGGCCAGACCCGTCAGAATGCCGCCCACCAGGACGAAGAACTGCAGGACATCGGTCCACATCACCGCGCGGATGCCGCCCAGGGTGGTGTAGAGCATGGCGATGATGCCGGCCGTGATGATCACTGCGGCCGGCGGAATCCCCGCCACTTTGGCCAGTATCGTGCCGGATGCGTAGAGGGCAGTCGACATCCAGGCCACGCGCCAGAGGATGAACAGCGCGCTGGACAGGCAGCGCGCGCGGTCGTCGAATCGGTGCTCCAAGTACTCGTACGCCGAGGTCAGACGCATGTCGTGAAAAAACGGGATCAGGACACGCGTGATGGGAAACGCGACCAGCAGAAATACCGGCAGGGAAGCGACCACGTACAGGCCGTGCCCGAAAACCTCGGAGGGCATGGCCACGAAGTTGATTGCGCTGAACGCGGTGACCATTACCGACAAGCCCAGCGGAAACCACCCCATGGAGCGGTCCGCCAGAAAGTAGCTCGCGTCCGACCGGCGCGTTCGGCGAAACGCCCCGGCGCAGACGCCGATCAGCAGAACGATCAGCAGATAGAGACCAAACACGGTATAGTCGGCAGTGTGCATGGGCTGTCCGGTGCTATGGTGGAACAGATGAGTTCGGCGGCGGATTGGTTTGCGAGGATCGCAGCATCATACCGGAACAAGGCCGAGGTGTCAAACCATGGCATCGGTCCATGAGCACTTTTTTGCGGATTGCGCACAATATAAAGTAAGGATGACGCGCGTTCTGCGGGTACAGTGAACCTGTTTGTAGTTCCGGCTTCAGCCGGAATCCGCCTAAAGGCGGAACGACAAGCCCGGCAGCTTTCATCAAAGAGCACCCTCCGTGCGTCCCGGACACCCCCGGCGTGAGGCTTGTCGAAGAAGAATTTCGGCAGCTACCGACAGCAACCGAAATTTCCTGATCTCTGAACCCAACACCGAACACTGCCCACGCACCCACGCACCCGCACACCCACGCACCCACGCACACACATTACGCATGAATCGGAACATCACTCTCGAAGGGCGGCGTGAGCTTTTTTCAGGTCCTCGCGGATGGCCAGGTTCTGAGGGCATTTCTCTTCGCACTGGCCGCATTCGGTGCATTGGTCCGCGCCTTTGTTTTTGCGCAGGATGCCCGAGTAGCGCTGCTTGGCGGCTTCCCAGAGACCGTACACCCGCCCGAGGTTGTAGTGGGCGAAGATGCCTGGGATGTCCACGTCGGCGGGACAGGGCAGGCAGTAGCGGCAGCCTGTGCAGTACAGGTCGCGCATGGCGTCCAGGCGCTCGAGATGCGAGCGTATTTGTTCGAGGTCGCTTTCGGAAAGAGCGGTGGGGTCGGAGGTCACACGGATGTTCTCCTCGACCTGCTGCATGGTGCTCATGCCCGACAGCGCAACGCTGACGTTCGGATTGGCCAGAACAAAGCGCAGGGCCAGTTCGGGCACGCGCTCGACGCCGTTTGCGGCCTGGGTGAGCACGTCGCTGGGCACGCCCAGGCGTCCACCGCCGACCGGGCCCATGACGACGATGCCGATGCCGTTCTCGGCGGCGTAGGCGATGCCCTCCTCTAGTTGGCGGTCCAGCATGTTGTACTGCAGGGTGATGACGCTGGGGTATCCGGTGTCAACCAGCTTCATCAGACCTTCGTTGTTGTCGTGCATGGAGAAGCAGATGTGCTTGATCAGGCCTTCATCGCGGGCTTTTTCCATCCATTTGCCGATGCGGGGCTCGATGGCGTCCTGGTAGCGCTGCCAGGAGACGCCGTGGTTGTTGTAGATGTCGATACAGTCGACATCGAGCAGGCGCAGGCTGTCCTCGAGGTTTTGGCGCCATTCCTTCTCGCTGTCTCCGTAGTAGTGGTTTTTGGTGGAGAGAACGATTTTGTCGCGCCAGCCCTTGATGGCTTTGCCGACGGCCCGCTGACTGTCGTGGTTGCAGTACATCACCGCGGTGTCGATGTAGTTCACGCCGTCCTCGAACGCCCGGTGAATCATCGGCACGGCCAGTTCGTCGTTGACTTGTTTCTTCTCGCCCTCTCCGGTCATGGGCAGGCGCATGGCGCCGAATCCGAGTTGCGAGACGTTGTAGCCGGTTTTTCCTAGTTCTCGGTAGAGCATGGGTCTCCTTTGAGTTGCTTTCAGGATTCTGGTTGTTCGGGCGGCGCCGCCGTCTCGCCAAGCGGGTAGGGCAGGGCTTCAACGGTTCCGCCGTCGAGCGAGGTCACCAAATCTCCGAAGTGGTGCAGATCGCGCAGGTTGCCGTCGACTAGGGCGATGACAAAAATCTGGGCGAGGATTCCCAGCCAGACATCCCGGCGTCCGCAGGGATGAAAGCGGTCTTCGGAGCGCAGCCTGGACAGGTGCCAGCCCGCACCGGGGTCCATGACGTAGCCGTCATCGTCGATGAGGCAGAACCGTCCCTCGTGGAGCACGACGGTCGACTGCCAGCCGATGCGCTCGCCGAGTGTGCGGGCGAGAGCGCAAAGCAGGGCGGGCGAACCGAACCGGGTGCCCATGACCCGCTCGATCAGGTACAGATCGATGTCCAGGGTGTCCTCGTCCGGAAAGGCGAATTGCAGTTCGCGCATGTAACTGGCCACGGCGGGGGCGGAGGGCGAATCCGTCGGCGCCTCGGCCACGAACTCGTCCATGGTCTCCTCGATGCTTGCCGGACTGCATTCCGGATCGTAGAGCACGTTGATTTCCACCACGCCGCTCCAGAGTGAGATGGTTTCGTTGCGCACGGCCTCCAGAAAGCGCTCGCGCGCCCGCCGCCGGGCAATGATGGCGCCGAGCTGGTGGATGCGTCCGCGCAGCTGGGGATCCGTATCCTCCTGGTACTCGGCGAGAGCGTTGTCCACGTCCTCGCCGAGCTTGAGCATTTGCTCCATGGCCAGGGAGGCAACACGGATGTTGTCATCGCGCATCAGCTCCAGTAGAACGTCGATGGGCGGATGGTTCTTTTCGGGCATTGCGGAAGTCCTCGTCGAATCGCACTCGAAAGTTCAAAACACGATCAATATAGCGGCGCGTTCCCGGAAAACTAATATTGTCGAGCGCGCTGGTTCCCGCAATTTCCGGCGCCCACCGGCGGGCGTTAGAGGGGCCTGCATTGTATTCGGCCAGCGCGAGCACCTCGGCGTCGGCGTATCCGCGCCAGCGTTCGAGCGCCCGTCCGAGATACCACGTGCCCACCTCAATGTTCCAGGCGGGGTCGTGAGCGAGATATTTGCCGGGCGCGGACACGTTCACCCCGTGTGCCCAGTCGGCAATGGCGTGATGGGTGATCTGCATCAGGCCGACCTCCCCCGCCCCGCCGCGGGCCTGTGAGTCAAATCGGCTTTCCTGCTGAATGACCGCCATAATGAGGGCGCGGGGCACATGATGTCGTCGGGCGCTCTCAGCAATCAGCGGCAGGCATTCGGAGCGAATCCGCTCGCGTCGGGCTTCGTCAAATCCGAGGTGCACGGCAATGCCCAGGCCCAGCAGGAGGGTCAGGACCGCCGCTATTAGAATGAACAAGCGCAGGGCTTTCATGATTTCGCTTTCTCGCCGGGTGCCGAATGGTTTGTCGACGCGGCCACATGCAAGCTGGGTTGACGACCACCACAGTACACTCTCGAATGGACGCGTGCAACGCGGTTTTGCGCGGAGGAAGCATCGGCGGATTCTTCGCGGATTCCGGAGTTAGGGAGTCGGAAAATACCAATTTACCATCACGCATCCCGGATTTGGGCATCTTTGACCGCGTCTCAATCGCAAAATCCTCAACGCAGCTCGGCTACGCCTGTGGTTTTGCTCAATCGTTACGGCCAAATCCGGTGCAAATCCGGGCGCGATCCAGGTAAATTGGCGCCTCCCGACTCCCTTAAGGAAAGCAGCCCCGCGGCGGCATGCGCGGGGCTGCATTTGGGTTTGCTGTTTTGGGGTTGCCTGGTCAGCCGGCTTTGACTTCGATGCGGCGCGGTTGAGCCTGTTTGGCTTTCGGCAGACGCATGCGCAGCACGCCGTTGCTGACCGTGGCTTCGACGTTGTCGCGGTCGACATCGTCGCTGAGGGTGAACTCACGCTCGTAGTTGCCGACGCGATACTCCTGATAGGTCAACGAGTAGCCCTCGGGGGGCTGCGCGTTGAAATCGCCGTGGATGGTGAGCGTGTTGCGCTCGACGTCGATGTTGACGCTTTTATCGTCCACACCGGGCATGTCGGCGATCAGGGTGACCGCGTCGTCGGTTTCACGAATGTCCACGCGGGGCAGGAACGTGGGGGTTGTGGCCGCCGTTTCCGCCTCGCTGCGCTTTTGCGGCTGATTGTTTCTATGGACCATCTTGTTCATCATAGGGGATCACCTCCTTTGCTTACGCGGCGTTGACGCTGATTTTGCGGCTCTTGTCCTCTTCGGCCTTGGGCAGTTTGACCATGAGAATCCCGCGCTGGTATTCCGCGTCGACTTTGTCGGCGTCGATGCGGAAGGGGAGCGTGAACGAACGGACAAAACTGCCGCTGCCGCGCTCCTGGCGCAGGATGCGCTCGTTTTCACCGGGTTCCTCTGCGGCGCGTTCTCCGCGGATGGTCACGGTGTCGTCCTTGACGCTGATGTCGAGTTCCTTCGGATCAATGCCGGGAAGCTCTGCGGTCATCACCACATCCTCGTCCGAGCTGTAGACGTTGACCGCGGGGAATTCCCGTGCCGCGGGACCGCTGGACACTTCGGTGAACAGACGGTCCATTTCGCGCTGGAGCGAGTCGAGATCACTCCACATGGCCCAAGGGTTTCTTTGCGTTGGGTTCCACAACATGGTGCACCTCCTTTCGTTGCTGGGTTGTGTTTGCGCGAGCCTTTGCCTGGTTTGGCTCGCTGTTGCCTTCGGTTGTCGAACCGCTTGAATGGTAGCATGGAGCGTGCCAAATGCTGCGGCGGGGCGAAGGATGAGGGAAAACGAGGGAAAGCGCTGGATGAGATGCGGATATTTGGCGAGGTGAGAGACAATATGACGCGGGTTTTTGCGCGTTATGCAAGTGACATAATGACGCATCTGCGGGAGCGGCAAACCGTTGCAGAATCAGAATTCCGGGCGGCGGCACAGTCATGGAAGAGTTAGTGCGCAAGTTGAACGACCGGACCCGGTGTCGGTTTTCGGGCAAACGGTCCTATTCACTTTCAATCCCTGGCCTGGGATTGAGCATATTGCCCTTTGCGGACTTCAGTCCTATGTCCGCAGAATTTGGTTGGATTGCTTACGTAGTCCCCCGTTCGTCGCCCGTATCCCACCCCAGGGTTCGGCTCCTGGGCGCAAAATGGGCCGGGCGTTGCCCTGTCCGCAAAGCTTCCTGTAGGGCTGTATTAAGACGCGCTCAGTTTCCCGTACCCCAGAAATGCAGATGATAGCCATTATTCCAGCTGAAATTTCGTCGGTACTGAAATTCTTTGTCGACCAGCCCGTCTCGGTAGTAGTCTCTTTCCACCTCCACGTGTCCGTCGCCGAACAGGATGGGTTGGGCGAGCACGGTGTATCCGTTGCCGTGATTGACCAGAGTCGGATCGGGAAATTCGCTCCATTCTCCCCAGTCGACGCCTCCTCCGCTGTAGCGGGGGGAATCATTGGTGGAGCCGCCCACCACGCGACATGAGGCGAGGACCTTGCGGTCGAGTCTGGATTGATTGTCGTACATGGCATGGTTTCGCTCGTTGTCGCCGGGAGTTGACGAAGAGCCGGCGCTGCGGGTCAGGAAGTGATTGGAGCGGGGATCGCGCAACAGTCCGGAGATATGCGTATAGCTGGTTTCGACCGCGGTATTCTTGGCGCCGCTCCAGCCGGCGATGTCGATTTCGGTCAGCAGATTTTCGCGGGTGTCGGAGGGGCAGAGCAGTAGGGGATCCGCCATGCCGTAGTCCTGCCACGTTTCCATGGGAGTTCCGTAGTGTTTCCAGGCATCGACAATTTCCTCCCAATCATCGTTGCCTTGAAACTCGTTCCAATTGGCCGCATTCAGTCTGTTGCCGTGCCAGTTGTCGTTTTGCGGATCCACACCCTCGACCCGCCAGAATGCCGGCCGCCCGTAGGCGGAATATTGATTGCTCTGGCGGTTGTCCCGCAGTGTCTGCGGGAACCACCCGTCCTTGTCGTTGGCATGCATCTGCGTCATTGCTCCCATCTGCTGCAGATTGCCGACGCAGGCGGTTTGTCGCGCCGATTCCCGCGCATGCTGCAGCGACGGCAGAAGCATCGACGCCAGAATCGCGATGATGGCAATGACCACCAGCAGTTCGATTAATGTGAACGCCGACACCGTATCCGTGCGATTGATCATGTAGTCCTCCTTCGCTTGCAAGTGAATTGCCTGACAAATACATCTTTAATGTACAACAATTTCGAAACAAAAGCAAGCAGAAGGAGAAACCAGGACAATTCCTCTTTCAGGGGGCACGGATGCAAGCCCGCCCCCTGGAGAGGGCCTATGTCCACAGAATTTGGTTGGATTGCTTACGTACTGCGGCCATCCTGGGT
>CAZSBQ010000130.1:0-11278 GCA_964604795.1 uncultured Victivallales bacterium
TCCACGTTGACGCCGGCGTCTTCCACCATTTGTCGTGCCACATGTGCCATGTTCGCCTCCTGTATGGAGTTATTTCGAGAGAGCGCATTGTCCTGGTGCGAATTCCAGTCCCGAGGTTTCGGGCATTTCACAAGCGCTGGCGCGTCCAAGACGATCACACAGTTGCGCTTATATAATTAAACTATCGCGCCCCCGTCGACTCGAAGCCATCAGGGAACCCCGCAAACTGAACGGGGGTTTCCCCTAAACAGCCTCGTGTTTGGCGAGTTTTCGGGCGGGGGCATCTCTATTCGTGAAATCATTGGAATAGGACTGAGTCCTGCGGCTAGGCGCAGGGGGGCCGCACTTGGCAGGGGTCGTCGACGAGCAGAATGCGTATTTTTTCGTTTGCGGGCACCTTGGGCTCTCCGATGTCGGTTGTCGCTTCGATGGCTGCCTCAAGAATCCCTTCTCAGGCGGTTTCGGGCGCTGACTCCTCAGTAGTTGCGAGTTTCGCGGGCAGTACATGGCTGATGTGGCATCCTTCACCCCTATGTCCACAGAATTTGGTTGGATTGCTTACGTGCTGCGGCCATCCTGGGTGCGAAGAACTTCACAACAGGCAGGGATGCCCGTTGATACTAAAGCCATTGCGAACTCAACTCAACTGACCGGATCCAACCAAATTCTGTGGACATAGATACAAGCACCCAGCCCGTGCGCAAGGATGCGTATACAAGAAGCGTCCCCAAAAAACCAGGCGTTCAATTTGGGTGAAATTCCAAGTTGTTGAAGTACGGGAGAGTGAAGAGGGCGAAACTGGAGTTGGACGCCAGCATGCGGCGGAATGACTGCCGCCGCCGCTGCACAGGCAATCGCGGAGACCGAACGGAAGACGGCATCGTTGTGGACAAGCATTGTCGTACCAAGGACTCGCACATTTACGCCGCCGATGATGTCGCGCGTTTTCCGTGTTCTCTCCTGGACGATACGATCCGCGTGGAGCACGAGGACAATGCCAACAGCATGGGGACCGCAGCCGGACGCGCGATGACGGGAGACTCCACCGGCTACGACCACCTGCCCTTTTTCTATTCGGACCTCTTCGACCTCGGGTACGAGGCCATTGGACGGTCCTCGTAGGACTTGGAAATGGTGGATTTCTGGACCGAAGACCACCAGAAAGGAGTGGTGTTCTATCGACGGCAGGAGCGTATCCAGGGAGCGGTCTTTTGGAACGAATGGGAAAAGCTCGACGCGTGCCGGACATTGATGGCCGAAGTCCCACCCCACCGTAACGACAGGCTGCAGGCCTGGGTCGAGGCCAACACCGACATCCGGTGACAGCGGCAGTTCATTGCGTGGTTCGAATGCAGGGGCGACCCCCGAAGGCCCGCATTAGTCAGAACTAAGGGAGTCGGAAAACACCAATTTACCATCACGCATCCCGGATTTGGGCATCTTTGACCGCACCTCAATCGCAAAATCCTCAACGTAGCTCAGCGACGCCTGTGGTTTTGCTCAATCGTTACGGCCAAATCTGCTCCAAATCCGGGCGCGATCCAGGTAAATTGGCACCTTCCGACTCCCTAATTTCACTGCTCCGTCTAAAAGGCAGAGCCACTAGGGTCCGGCTTTCCAGCCGGCGGGGGGAGCGATGGAGCGAATACCGCTGCAAGAGAGGGGGGGCGTGCTTTGCGATCTTTGCGGTAAATTAGCACTTCTCTCTCCGTGGAGGGAATCAGCAGAGCATCTTCATGTATTGCGCGAGAACGACCGCGTTGTTGCGCTTTTCATCCTTGGCGCCGTAGACCAGCGTGACGGTGTGCTCCTTGGCTTCCTGAGCCAGGGGACGAATTCGCTGTCGGTGGTCCTTCAACTGCCCAAGGTACCGTTGCCGGAACTCCTGCCAGGCAATGTCCCCCCGATGAAAGGCCTTTCGGAGATCATTCGAGGGTGCCGCGTCGCGAAGCCAGTCGTCAATGCAGGCGTCGTCCTTGGAAATGCCCCGCGGCCAGATCCGGTCGACGAGAACGCGACGCCCGTCGTCCGGCTCGGCTTTGTCGTACGCCCGTTTCAATCGAATTGCCATGATCTACCCTTTGGGTCGTGCAGTTCTCCGTTGGCGAGGATGCGTCCTACTACACGAGTGTTGCATCCAGAGTGATCTCCACACCGGCGAGAGCCTTGGACACGGGGCAGTTCTCCTTGGCGTCCTGGGCCAGCTTCAGGAACGCGTCCTTGTCCATACCCTCGACTTGAGCCTCGGTCATGAGGTCGATCCTGGCGATCGAGAAGCCTCCGCCTTCGGCGACAAGGTGAACCGAAGCGGTGGTGCCGACATGCTTGGGTTCGTAGCCGTTTTCGCCGATCATGTTGGCCAGAGCCATCGAGTAGCATCCCGCATGCGCGGCGGCGATCAGTTCTTCGGGGTTGGTCCCGCCCGCGTCTTCAAATCGCGAGCCGAACGAATACTGCCCGGTATACTTGTTGGTGCCGACAGTCATGCTGCCGCTGCCTTTTTTCAGACTTCCACACCATACGGCTTGTGATTTTCTGGGTTGCATGGGGTTCTCCTTGGTTGCTCCGCGACCGAGTCGCGGGGTTGTTTGTTATCGGGCTTTTTTGCCCGCGAAGTGGGTGCATTTTCCGTCGGCTACGGCTTCCGCCGCCTCCATGATGGTTTCGGACAAGGTTGGATGGGTGTGAACGGTACGGGCCAGGTCGTCGGCGACCGCCCCCATCTCGATCGCGAGGGAAGCTTCGGCGATCAGCTCGCCCGCTCCGTGGCCGGTGATACCGGCGCCGAGCAGCCGGCCCGTGTCGGGAGCGGAGATCAGTTTGGTCAGTCCGTCCTTGCGTCCCAAGGTGGCGGCCCGTCCGGAGGCCGCCCAAGGGAAGCGTGTGACGCGGATGTCCTGGCCTCGATCTTCGGCCTGCTTTTCCGTGAGTCCGCACCAGGCGATTTCCGGATCGGCGAAGACGACGGCGGGCATGGCGCGAACGTCCGAGGCGTCGTTCCGCCCGGCGGCGACCTCCGCCGCAATCTTTCCTTCATGCGTCGCCTTGTGGGCCAGCATGGGATGACCCGCGACATCGCCGACCGCGTAAACCCCCGGCTCTTTGGTCCGCATCTGTTCGTCGACGGGGATGAATCCGCCACCATCAAGCTCGATTCGCGTGTTTTCGAGTCCGAGCCCCTGTGTGAGCGGTTTGCGGCCGACGGCGACGAGCACCTTATCGAAGGTGTCCTCTCCCGCTTGCTCGCCCTCGAACGCAACCTTGATTCCTCCGTCGACTTCGGAGAACTCGTGCACGGACGTTCCGGTCTTCACGGCTTCGAACTGGTGCTTGACGCGCTGCTTGACGAAGCGGATCAGGTCGCGGTCCGATGAGGGAAGGATGTGCGACAGCATTTCCACGAGAGTCACGCTTGATCCAAGGGATGCGTAGACTTGCCCGAGTTCAACCCCGATATACCCTGCGCCGACCACGAGGAGCTTGTCGGGGATCGTGTCGATTTCCAAGGCGTCCTGCGAGTTCATCACCCGCTCCGTCTCCGGCGTCCCCGGGATGGTGCCGGGAAGGGAACCGCTGGCGACGATGGCCTGTTGGAACGACAGCTCGTACGGTTTTCCATCGTGAGGCTTAATCCTGGCGCGTCCATTGCCCAGGAGTTCGGCCATACCGCGAAGGTATTCGATGCCGCGTTGCTTGACCAGCTGGCCGACGCCGCCGGTCAGCTGCTTCACGACGTCGTTCTTCCAGTTGCGCAGCTTGCTGGTGTCCACGGAAGGCTTTCCGACGGAAATGCCCCATTCGTCGGCAAGTTCCGCCTGGTGCAGAAATACAGTCGCATGCAGGAGCGTTTTGGACGGCACGCATCCGCAGTAGAGGCAGACCCCGCCGGGATTTACTTCGGGATCAACCAAGGTCACCTTCATTCCGAGGTCGGCGGCGCGAAAGGCTGCAGGGTAGCCCCCCGGTCCCGCGCCGATGATCAGCAGTTCTCTTGTGGATTCGGATTCTGGCATGGTGTTGCGAACTCCGCGCTGTGGGTTTGCTGCGATATGTCGAGCATTGGTGCGGGCCTATAGCCCGCAATTCCTTTCCGGCGTCAAACCCAGGGTCACGGACCCTGGGCTGAAATGGGTCGGGGCGTTGCCCCGAGAGCCACACGACCCCGCTACAAACATCGATATCGTTGTGCTGGCATTACAGTCGCCAAAGCAAGTCTGTCGGGTCTTCGAGCGACTCGACGATCCAGCGTAAAAACCGAACTCCATCGGCGCCGTCGATCAGTCGGTGGTCGTACGAGAGTCCCATCGGGAGAATCTGCCTGGCCTCGAATTGACCGTCGACCGGGACGGCTTCGGCCCGCGTTCGACCAACACCGAGAATGGCCGCCTCGGGCCAGTTCACGATGGGGGTGAAGGCACCGCCCCCCAACGCGCCCGCATTGGAGATGCTGAACGTTCCCCCCTGCATTTGCTCTGCGGAGAGCGAGCCTTCCCGGGCACGACCGACCAGGTCATTAAGCTCCTCCGCCAGTTCGGCGATGCTCTTGCGGTCGACCTCGCGAATCACGGGCACGACCAGACCTCTCTCCGTGTCGGCGGCAATGCCGATGTTGATGTACTGCTTGTAGACGATTTCCTCGGTTGCCACGTCGATGCTGGCGTTAAAGCGAAGGAATTGGCGTAGAGCGCGACCGACGACTTTTAGCAGAATGGCGGTCAACGAGATCGTTGTCGCATTGTCTTCGGCTGCGCCGGCCCGACTGCGCATGTCCTCCAGCTCAGTGACGTCGGCCTTGTCGAACTGCGTGACGTGGGGGATGCGACGCCAGGCGCCCGAAACGCGCTGCGCCGTCAAACGGCGGACTTTGCTCATTGGCTCGCGCCGGATCTCACCCCAGCGACTGAAGTCCGGCAGGTCTTGCTGCTCCGCAGGGCCGCCTTCCGCCTGCTTGCTCCCCGTGCGGGCGTGCTCCTTGACGTCCTCGATGGAAATCCGTCCGTTGGGGCCCGTGCCCTGAACGAGAGAGATGTCGACACCGATCTCGCGGGCGAAGCGCCGCACCGACGGCGCCGCCGGGGCTGGCTGGGATGTGGAAGATGGCCCCTGCTTGCCCTCGGACGCCGCGGATTCCGCCTCGTCGGCCGACTCTTTTTTCTCCTCGGATTTGGCCTGGGATTTGGCCTTCGATGGTTCCGGCGTCGATTTCGGCGCCTGGCCCTTGGCTTCCTTTTCCTTCTCCGGGACCGCTTTCTCCTCGAGTTCTGCCTTCTCGGCTTCGCTCTCTTTCGCGGGGGCTTCCCCCTCCCCCTCACTTTCCTTGCTGATGGTCAACAGCGTTTGCCCGATTTTCACGTCATCGCCTTCGGCGACATCGACCGTTTCGATCGTCCCCGCCGTGTCGCAGGGCACTTCCGCCACGGCTTTGTCGCTTTCCAGCTCCACGACGGGCTGGTCCTTCCGGACGGTGTCGCCCGCAGCCACAAGCACTTTTGCGACGGAGGCGGATTCAACGCCTTCGCCAAGTTCCGGGACTTTGAATTCCGTGGCCATGGTGTCTCTCCTACTAGGCTTGAGTCGGTGTCGGTGCTCGGTGTCGGGTTTCAGGTGTCGGGTGTCCGTTACCAGTTATCAGTCATCAGTCATCAGTTGTCAGTTGTCAGAAGTTACCACGATTCAGATTCTCGTGGATCGGTGTTGGTGCTCGGTGTTCGGGTTTCAGGTGTCGGGTGTCAGTTACCAGTTACCAGTCATCAGTCATCAGTCATCAGTTATCAGTTATCAGAAGTTACCACGATTCAGATTCTCGTGGATATGTAGCGAAAATCCATATAGTAGTCACCCTCATGACTGATCACCGGTCCAGATTCAGAACTCTTGATCTCTTGGGGCCGTTCGAACTCAAACGCCATTGCCGTTGCGGAAAATGGCAGTGGTACAATTGTGGCGGATTTGCTTGGTTCTCGGGCCAACGGCCCGGCCCAATTTTAGCCCAGGGTCTGCGACCCTGGGGTACATTCAAGCAAGAAGTTGCGGATGTTTCCTATACCCAGGGCTGCCAGCCCTGGGCTGGAGTGGGCCGGGCTTTCAGCCCGAAGGCAATTTAGTACCACCGAGTTTTCCGCGAGATCAAAAGTTCTGAGATTACGGTTACTGATCACCGATTACTGATCCCCTGTTCACTGATTACAGATCACCGATTACTGATTACTGACTACTGTTTACTGATCACTGATTACTGTTTACTGTTTACTGATCACTGATCACCGATCACCGATCACTCCTCCATCGGGTTGGGTTTGTCGGGATCGATCCCGAGGTCCGCAACCGCTTTTGAAAGGGTTTTCTTCTTGATCTTGTCCTGGCGGGTCAGGGCGTGAAGGGCGGCGAGGGTGATATTGGCGCTGTCGACTTCGAAGAAGGCGCGCAAGTGGGCGCGTCCGTCGCTGCGCCCATACCCGTCCGTGCCCAGGGATGTCAGCGGTCCGGGCAACCAGGAAGCAATGGTCTCCGGGAGCGCCTTCAGATAGTCGGAGGCGGCGACGAACGGCCCGGCACTGTCGCCGAGCACCTGCATGAGGTAGGGCTGGCGCGGCTCCTCATCGGGATGCAGCCGGTTCCACCGCTCGGCAATGAGGGCGTCGCGGTGGAGTTCCTTGTAGCTGGTCACGCTCCAGACGTCGGCGGCGACGTTGTACTTGTCGCGCAGCATGTCGGCGGCTCGGCGCACCTCGTTGAGGATGGCCCCACTGCCGAACAGCTGGACCCTTGGCTTGTCGTCGTCGGTCTCGTCCCTGTCTAAAGCATAGATTCCGCGCAGGATTCCCTCCTCAACGTCTTCGGGCATGCGAGGCTGGGGATACTTCTCGTTGAGTATCGTCAGGTAGTAGATTTCGTCCCGTTCCTCGTGGAACATGCGCCGCATCCCCTCCCGAAAGATGACGGCGATTTCGTAGGCGTACGCGGGATCGTAGGCGTGGAGGTTGGGTGGCGGATAGGCCAGGAGATGGCTGTTGCCATCGCAGTGCTGCAATCCCTCGCCGGCCAGCGTGGTGCGACCCGATGTGCCGCCGACCAGAAAGCCCCGCGCCCGGCTGTCGCCGGCGGCCCAGATCATGTCGCCGACGCGCTGAAAGCCGAACATCGAGTAAAACATGAAGACTGGAATCATCGGGGTGCTGTGATTGGAGTAGGCCGTGCCGGCGGCGATGAAGGACGCCATCGATCCCGCCTCGGTGATCCCCTCCTCGAGAATCTGCCCGTCCTTCGCCTCCTTGTAGTAGAGGAGATTTTCACTGTCCACCGGTTCGTAAAGCTGGCCCACGTGGGAATAGATGCCCGCTTGCCGGAAGAGCCCGTCCATGCCGAACGTGCGCGCCTCGTCCGGGATGATCGGCACGATCAGCGAGCCGACGTTGTCGTCCTTCAGGAGGCCGGAAAGCATCCGCGCGAACGACATGGTGGTCGGGACCTCCTTGTCGCCGCTGCCCTCGCGAAGCTCGGCGAACGGGGCGTCGTCCGGCATGTCCAACGGTCCGCACCCGCTGCTTCGGGCGGGGATGTATCCTCCCAGCGCCTGGCGGCGCTCGTGAAGGTACTTCATTTCCGGACTGTCTTCGGGCGGTTTGTAGAACGGAACGTCCGCGAGGTCTTCGTCGGACAGCGGAACGGCGAACCGCGTGCGAAATTCGCGCAGTTCCTCCTCGTTCAGCTTCTTCTGCTGGTGCGTGATGTTGCGGCCCTCCCCCGCCTCGCCGAGGCCGTAGCCCTTGATGGTCCGCGCCAGGATCGCGGTCGGCGCTCCTTCGTTGGCCAGCGCGGCGCTGTAGGCGGCGTAGATTTTCTCCGGATCGTGGCCGCCGAGCCGAAGCTTGCCGAGTTCTTCGTCGGAGAGATGCTCCACCATCTTGTTCAGGCGCGGATCGCGCCCGAACAGGTGCTCGCGCACGTAGGCCCCGCCCCGCGCGACGAAATTCTGGTGCTCGCCGTCGACGATCTCGTCGAGAGTGCGGACCAGAATGCCGTCCTCGTCGCGCTCCAGGATCGAATCCATGGTGCTGCCCCAGATTACCTTGATGACATTCCATCCGGCCCCGCGGAAGACGGTCTCCAGCTCCTGGATGATGTTGCCGTTGCCGCGGACCGGACCATCCAGACGCTGCAGGTTGCAGTTGACGACGAAGATCAGGTTGTCGAGCTTCTCCCGGCCCGCAAGACTGATTGCGCCCAGGGTCTCAGGCTCGTCGGTTTCGCCGTCGCCCACGAATGCCCAAACGTGGTGACCGTCGGTATCCTCCAGTCCGCGATCCGCCAGATAGTGGTCAAAACGCGCGTGGTAGATTGCCTGGAGAGGGCCCAGCCCCATGGACACGGTCGGGAACTGCCAGAAGTCGGGCTTCAGCCAAGGGTGGGGATAGGATGGCAAGCCGGGTCCGGAGTGGTATTCGTGGCGGAAGTTTTTCAACTCCTCTTCCGAGATACGTCCTTCCAAAAAGGCGCGTGCGTAATTTCCGGGGGACGCGTGTCCCTGGAAGTAGATGTGGTCGCCCGAGTCACCGGCGTCCGGGGCCTGGAAAAAGTGGTTGAACCCGACCTCATACAGAGCCGCCTCGGAAGCGAACGTGGAGATGTGCCCGCCGATGCCGGACTCTTCGCGGTTGGCTCGCACAACCATGGCCATGGCGTTCCAGCGCACAATGCTTTTGATGCGGCGTTCGATCTCGCGACTGCCGGGATACGGCGGCTGTTGATCGGCCGGGATCGTATTGATGTAGGGCGTATTGGTACAGTGGGGAATTTCTATGCCGGACCGATGCACCCGACCAGCCAGCGCGCGCATCAGAGTGCGCACGCGGGCCGGATCATTTTGCGCAAGAACATAGTCCAGCGATTCAAGCCACTCCCGGCGTTCCAGTTCCAACTCATTCGTTTTTTGTGTATTCACTCCGGTCCATCCTCGTTGTGATTGGCACTTCGGTTTCCAGGCGCCTGGGTTCCGATCACGAGGACTCCGTGTCGAATCCAGCGTTTTTCCACGCTTCGAGGCCGCCCTTGAAATCGAGCACCCGGTCGAATCCGGTATCGCCAAGCTTTCGGGCGGCGGTTGTGCTCGCTTCGCAGGTGTAGCCGGCGCAATAGGTCACCACGGGTGCGTTGGCGTCGACCTTTCCCTTGGCTTCACGAACGATGGATTCAACGGGCAGATTGATCGCCCCCGGGATGTGTTCTTCCCGATACGAATCTTCGCCAAGCGTGTCCACGAGCGTGAAGGATTCATTGTTCTCCTTCATTTCCAACAACGTTTCAAGAGTGATGAGTTTTACTTTAGACATACTATACTCCTTTTTTTTGCATTTTTGTCTTTTTGTCTCAAGCTCCAATCCCCGCATGAAAAATGGTAAAATGAGTATTGGATCAAACATTTTCTGGACGGGGTCTCCTTCTATGTACACAGAATTTGGTTGGATCCGGTCAGTTGAGTTCGCAATGGCTTTAGTATCAACGGGCATCCCTGCCTGTTGTGAGGTTCTCTGCACCCAGGATGGCCGCAGTACGTAAGCAATCCAACAAAATTCTGTGGACATAGGTCTCCTTGACCGGTCGCCGCCTACAGTCCTTCGCCGGGGCCGAATAGGTCTTCGCCCGGTGCGACAATGCTGTCCACTGCCCTGCGCACGTCCGGCGAAACGGACATTTCGAGCGCCCCCAGATTGTCCTCCAGCTGGTCCATCGTCCGCGGTCCGATAATGGGCGAGGTGATGACCGGATTCTCAAGCAGCCACGCGAGCGCAAACTGCGACAGAGTCGCGCCGCAATCCGAAGCCAAGCCAATCAGGTCCTCGACCACGTCCAGACGATGTTGCACCTCCTCCGATTCCGGGTCCCACCCTCGACGCTCGGCGCGCGAATTTTCGGGAAACGGTTGTCCCTTGCGATACTTGCCCGCCAGCCAGCCGCCGGCCAGAGGACTCCACGGAATTACCGCCACCTTGTATTCCGCGCAGAACCGCAGCACGCGCTTCTCGATGGTCCGGCACATGATGCTGTAGGGAGGCTGTTCACACGCCACTTTTTCGTATCCGCGAAGTTCGCTGGTCCACTGCATTTCGCACAACTGCCAAGCCGGAAAGGTCGACGTGCCGAGATACCGAACCTTTCCCTGACGAACCAGATCGTTCAGAGCGGACAGCTGCTCGTCTGCAGGAGTTTTCGGGTCGGGCCGGTGGAGTTGATAGAGGTCGATATGGTCGGTTTGCAGGCGCCGGAGGCTGTTTTCGACTTCTCGCAGAATGTGGTGCCGGGAGTTGCCCTGGTCGTTGGGCCCCGGTCCCATGCCACCGTGGACCTTGGTGGCGAGAACGACTTGATCTCGTTTGCCCTGCAGCGCCTTGCCGACGATTTCCTCGGATACCCCATTGTTGTAGACATTGGCTGTGTCAATGAAGTTGATTCCGGCTTCCAGCGCACGTTCAATGATGCGGATGCTGTCTTTTTCCGAGGTTGGTCCTCCGAAGTTCATGCATCCCAGGCAAAGTGGTGATACCTCGACTCCTGCTCGTCCAAGTGTTCTGTATTCCATTATCTACACTCCTTGTTCGGTTCTGTTTGCCGGTCTCCTCCGGAGGGTCACGACACCGCTGCCGGAGAAGCATCCGCGCTAATTCTTGAACACTACCACGAATAAGAAAAAATCGGCCTCGGGCAATCCCTTATTTCCGCAGTGAAAATCCCGCAATGTGGCTGCGGGTGGCTCAAACGCATACAGGATCAATCCTCCGACTTGCTTTGCCAAGAGGAGAGATGCCAACTTCACCCTCAAGCCCATGGCGCGCATCAGCCTGGCCCTTGAATCCGCCTTGATCACACACCTCCACCTCCAGCCCGAAGATGCACTCTCCCGATCACGCGCAAACGGGATCCGCAAAACCGCCGCTACTCCCCCATCCTCGTTTCGCATTCAAGCTGCACTTGTAAATCGGCTCGCAGCAGTCAGATTTTCAGGAAACCGGGACGGAGTGCGCCCCCGGCAGGATGCCGCATCATGTCAGCATGTGCAAATGAGCCAAGCCGAAAGGGCCAACATGGCAGGTGATCGTCACAAAGGGGAAGTTGGGGTCACACCGAATGCCCCGAAACTTAAGGCGTGTTCTCGATCTGACCGAACCTCAACTACGTTCTTTACGCCACCCGCCACCTTCCCCGCCACCTTGCGTGGCGGGAGCGAACGTTCACGCTAGACCCTGTCCGGAAAGGGGTTCCCTGCCCCCGCCGACCTTGCGTC
>CAZSBQ010000131.1:0-11189 GCA_964604795.1 uncultured Victivallales bacterium
ATCTGGATGTGCCCGACAGCTGCACGGTCTTCGCCCCCTCCTCGCCGACAACCGGCGCGCATCCGCACCAACTCGAGCACGAGGAGCGGCACCTTCTCGAGGTCGCAGGCATCTTGAATTCCGCGGAAAACACCAGCGAACGCGATCCCTTTGAAGCGCTCATGCAGGCCTGCTTCGAGCAATCCAGCGAAATGGATCTGGCCAGCGGAACCCCCCGCCCCTTCTCCCTGGCTCAGTGACCGCTTTGCCGCCGCACCGGGAACCGTTCGTTTCGGACCTGCGGTCTCCTTTAATCAGGGCACTTCTTTTCTAACGTGTAAAATGTTTTTCTGCAAAAGATTGTATGGGAATGTAAAACTCGCGCGGGACGCGTTGAGAGGGCGAGACTCCGTCGAGCCCCGCCGTCGAACGAATGGCGAGGCAGGCCGCCTTCGCCGGGAAACGCATCGTCATCGGGAGGCCGACACGGGGCGCGGAGGCCGCGCCCTCTACTTGGTAGGGGCCGGCGCCTCGACGGCCCGTGGGGGAGGGCGCGTCACCTTCGAAGGGACACCCGAGGTTCCAGTGTCGGCAACCCCGGCTCGACGGAGTCTCGCCCTCCACCGGGGGGCGGGATCACGCCGGTCCTCCTCAGAAAGGAATTGCCCTGGGTGCGCCGCGAACGGGGTGGATACTGTCGGTGGCGGAGGTATATTGCGTAAAACTGACTGGTCAGTCAGCATGTATGCATGGAGGTTGAAATGCACGGGCAGGAACGACGGCGACAGATCATGAGTGCGGCGGAAGAGCTGTTCACCAGCCGTCGGTTTCATGAGGTGACGACCGACGAGATCGCATCGGCAGCGGGTGTCGGCAAGGGCACGATATACCGATATTTCAGGAACAAGGAAGATTTGTTTCATCAGACGGCGATGCATGGTTTCGAGGAGTTGTGCGAGTTTTTGGAGTGCGGCGAGCAGGTTGCGGATGCGGCCTTGGAGGAACGGCTCCGGTGCGCCTGCGGTCGCATTGATCTGTTTTTCAAGCAGCGCCGACAATTGTTCGGTATGATGCAGGCGGAGGAGAATCGTCTGGCGTTCAAGCGGGGGCACATGCGGAACCAGTGGCGGGAGCGTCGCCGGCGGTTGACCGGGATTCTGGGAGCGCTTCTTCAGGAGGCTGTGGATGCGGGCGAACTGCGCTCGGACATTCCATCGGAGCGCCAGGCTGGGATTTTGTTGGGAATGCTGAAGTCGGCGGCCTATGGCGGTGAGAGAGAGGGGGAACGGTCGGCGGCGGTGGCGGAGCTTGTGGATATTTTTTTGAACGGTGCCGGCAAGAGGGGGGGGCAGGCATGCGCATGATGAAGTGGTTAACGCTGTTGCTGAGTGTTGTGCTTGTGTCGACCGGTTGTCGGACTCCGCGGGACTATGCGGAGGAGGCGGACCGGGCGGCCTATCGAATATTGAAGGAAAAGAGTGACGGGGCCCTGGGTACGGAGGACGCTTTTTCCATAATTCCGCCTGATGAGCAGCTGCGTCGGCGTCTGCTGCGGGATCAGGCTCTGCCGACCGGCTTTCAGGCATCCGGGGGGACATGGGAGTTGGATCTGATCCCGGAAATTGCCGACCGGGGCGGAGTGGGCGGCAGAGAGGAGGCTGCCGACCTGTCGTCGCCCGCGCCGTGGCTGGCGCGCAGCGGGGCTGAAGAACCGCTGATCCTTTCCTTAAACGAAGCGTTGCAGGTTGCCGCCCGCAACAGCCGCGACTATCGCAGGCGGAAGGAGGGGGTGTTCCGTGCCGCTCTCGACTTGGACTTGGAGCGCGACGCTTTCCGAAGCACATGGCAGGGAATTCTTTCCGGCGAGATCGAGTCGGACCTCAGCAGCGGGGACGCCGAGAGTTGGAGCGAGGGACTGACTGCACTCGATGTTCAGCGTCTGTTCAAAGGCGGTGCGCGGATGACCGCCCGCCTGGGAATCAATCTGGTGCAGCTTCTGGCCGGCGGCAGCAGCTCGTCGCTGGGGGTTTTCGGCGATGGCTCGATCAGTGTGCCGCTGATGCGCGGCAGCGGTCGGTTCGTGGTCACCGAGGCCATGAAGCAGGCCGAGCGCGATGTCGCGTACGCGATCTGCGAATTCGAGCGCTTCAGGCGCAGCTTCGCAGTGCAGGTGGCTTCAGAGTATTTAGGGGTTCTGCAGCAGCGCGACCGGGTGCGCAATGCCGAGGAGAACTATCGCGGACTGGTGGCCTCCGCGCGCCGCGCCCGTCGCCTGGCCGACATGGGGAGGCTTCCCGAAATCCAGGTGGACCAGGCCGTTCAGGACGAGCTGCGCGCCCGCGACCGCTGGATTGCCGCACGCCAGGCGCTCGAACGCGCACGGGACGGATTCAAGCAGCTGCTGGGCCTGCCTGTCGATGCTGCAGTGCGGCCGGATCCGAACGAATTGGAATCGCTGTCCCAGCTCAGCGATCAGCTCGGCAAGGACAAGCTCGAAGACATTGAGCCGCAGGCGATCGAGTCCGCCGATGCACCCATTAAATTGGATACGCCCACGCGCGAGGACGGCGGACGCTACGAAATCGAGCCTCGCCGGGCCATCCGACTGGCGCTGGACCATCGGCTGGATTTTCGCGTGGCTCTCGGCAGAATCGATGATGTGCAGCGAGCCATTGTGGTGGCGGCGGACGATCTGCGCGCGGACCTCGAGCTGCTGGGCGGCGTGACGGTGGGCGAACGCCGCTCGCGGGCAAGCGCGGACGAGCCCAATGCGCAGTTGCGCTTCGACCGCGGCGCGTACCGGGGCCTGCTCTCCGCCGAATTGCCCTTCGAGCGGACGGCGGAACGCAATCGCTACCGTGTCCGATGGCTCGATCTCGAGGAGGCCGTGCGCAACGCGCAGCGGCTTGAGGACCAGATCAAATTCGAGGTGCGGGACCAATTGCGCGTCCTGCTCGAAGCTCGCGAGGCCGCTCAAATTCAGATGCGCGCGGTCGAGGTGGCCCGACGCCGCGTGCGCGGAACCGAGTTGTTTCTGGCGCAGGGACGGGCGGAAATTCGCGACGTCCTCGAGGCGCGCGAAAGCCTGGTTTCCGCGGAAAACGCGCGCACCGCAGCCATCGTCCGCTACCGCGTGGCCGAGCTGCAGTTTCAGCGCGACCTGGGCGTGCTCCAAGTGGATGCCCGCGGGCTGTGGACCGAGTATGATCTGAACCCGAAACAAGGGGACTGACAATGTCCGAACAGGAATCACGAAACCTCGTCAAACGATTCTCGTTCAAGTCCATCCGCTGGATTCCGGCGCTGCTGCTTGTCGTTGTCGCCGGGGGGGGCCTTGCGGCATGGCAGGCCGGCTGGTTGAGCGAGGAGTCCGAGGAGGTGGTTGCCACCTTCGTTGTCCCGGCCCCGGCGCCCCTGACCATCAGCATCACCGAATCCGGAACCATCCGCTCGAAGGAGCAGGTGGTGATCAAAAGCCGAGTTGAAGGCAGGGCGACCATATTGGACCTAGTTGCAGAGGGCACTCAGGTTGAGGAGGGAGATTTGCTCATTCAACTCGACGCCAGTAGCTTGAAGGAGCGCCTCGTCGAGCAGGAGATTCGCGTGCGCAATGACAACTCCGACTTCGTGCGCGCCCGCGAAAATCTGGAGGTGGTCAAGAACCAGGCCAAGGCCGATGTCGCTCAAGCTGAATTGGACGCCCGCTTCGCCGCCGAGGACCTGAGCATGTACCAGGAGGGGGAATATCCGAAAAAACTCAAGGAGATGGAAGCTCGGATCGCGCTTGCGGCCGAGGAACTGCAGCGCGCCCGTCGAACGCTCGAAGGCTCGGAAGTTCTTTTCGCCGAAAAATTCATTTCGGAAAACGAACTGCAGGGTGACGAATTGGCGGCGAAGAAGGCGGAGTTGGACTTGGAGCTGGCCGAGGATGAGCTGTCCCTGTTCAAGGAATACACGCATCAGCGTCGGCTGGATGAACTCAATGCCGCCAAAGAACAGGCGGACATGGCACTCGAGCGCGCCGAACGCAAGGCGTCCGCGAACATCGTGCAGGCCGAAGCCGATCTGCTCGCCAAGGAGGCCGAATTGGAGCAGCAGCGCACCAAGCTCGAAAAGGTGCAGGACCAGATCGACAAAACCACCATCCGCGCGCCGCGCGCCGGATTGGTGATCTACGCCACCTCGACCCAATTCTCCTGGCGGGGCAATCAGGATCCGCTCGCGGAGGGACAGGAGGTGCGCGAACGCCAGGAACTGATCCATTTGCCCACCACCGATTCCATGATCGCCGAAGTCACCGTCCCCGAAGCCAAGGTCCAGATACTGGAAACGGGCCTGCCCGCCGTCGTGAGCGCGGACGCCTTGCCCGGCAGGACCTACCGCGGAACCGTCAACAAAATCGCGCCGCTCCCCAACGCCACAAGTGTTTTCCTGAACCCGGACCTAAAGGTCTACGATACCGAAATCCTCCTCGACGGTGACACCGACGGCTTGCGCACCGGCATGAGCTGCACCGTCGAAATCATCGCGGCCCGGTACGACGAGGCGCTGCACGTGCCCGTGCATGCCGTCCTGCGTCACGGTCGGCAACCTGTGGTCTACGTTCGAACCGAAACCGGGTTCGAACCGAAGCCAGTCCGCCTGGGACTGGACGACAACCAAGTGGTTCACATCACCGACGGGCTATCCCCCGGCGACGTCGTCATGCTGACCCCGCCCCTCGACGAGAAAAGCGCCATTGCCACTCAGGATGCGGAACCGTCACCGAAGTCATCCGCCGAACCGAACGGCACCGATTCCCCCAAAGCATCCCGGAATCACCGACCATGAACGGAACGAACATAGTCAACTCGAGTTTGGGTCTTGCCGCGGACACTGGGGGCAGTGTCGTCGTTTTGGACGATGTACGCAAGGTGTACCGTATGGGATCGCAGGATGTGCATGCCCTGGCGGGGGTTTCCCTGGAGTTTGCCGCGGGCAGCTTCTGGGCGATCATGGGACCGAGCGGATCGGGCAAGAGCACGCTGCTCAATGTGCTGGGCTGTCTCGATGTCCCGAGCAGCGGGAAGTATTTGTTGCGGGACCGCGACGTCAGCGGCATGAACGATGATGAACTCAGCGAGGTCCGTCTCCGCCATATCGGCTTCATTTTCCAGAGCTTCAATCTGATCGCGCAGCTCACGGTGCGCGAAAACATCGAAATGCCCCTCTACTACCAGGGGTGGGAGATGGACGAGAGTGCCGCGCGCGCGGCCGAACTGGCCGAGCTGGTCGGTTTGAGCGGACGCCTGAATCACCGTCCCGCCGAGTTGTCCGGCGGGCAGCAGCAGCGCGTCGCCGTGGCCCGAGCCCTCGCCAACGATCCCGACATCCTGCTCGCCGACGAACCCACAGGCAATCTGGACTCCGCAACCGGCGAGCAAATCCTCGCCCTGCTCGGGCAGCTGCACAGCCGGGGCAAAACCATACTGATGGTCACGCACGAGCCCGACGTGGCCGCGCGCGCCGATCATCAACTCCACCTCAAGGATGGAGTCATCGACCGTATGGAGGGAGTGTCCTGATGCGCAAACTGCGGCTGATTCGAAACATCCAGCTCGGCGTGAAAACGCTGCTGCTGCACAAGATGCGCTCGGTGCTGACCATGCTGGGGGTGGTGTTTGGGGTCGGCAGCGTGGTGGCCATGCTGGCGGTGGGCGAGGGGGCCAGTCAGCAGGCGCTCGAGCAGATTCGCAAGTTGGGCAGTCACAACATCATTGTCAGTTCCGTCAAGCCCACCGAGGATCAGGCCGGCGGCGCGGGTCGGGTCCGCATGGTCATCTACGGTTTGACCTACGAGGATGTCGAACGCGTGCGCGTGGGGTTCCCCGATGCGCGCCGTGTTGCGGCGGCGAAGATTGTCCGCAAGGACGCGCGGCTCGGCGCCCGCTCGCTCGAACTGCGGGTTGTCGGCACCAATTCCGCCTGGTTCGACCTGGTTCGCCGTCCCGTGCTGGTCGGGCGCACCCTGACCCATATCGACTCGGAAAATTTCGCCAACGTCGTCGTACTGACCGAATACGCCGCCCGTCGCCTGCTGCCTGCCTCTAACACCATCGGCCAGACCATCCAGATCGGCGGGGAAACCTTCGAAATTGTCGGCATCATCCAAAGCGCCGAAGCCGGCGGCGCCATGCAGACTCCCGACCGGAACGTGGATGCCTACATTCCCTTGTCAGTGGCTCGCCAGCGCTTTGGTGACGTGGTTGTGCGTCGGAGCGCGGGCTCGCAGGAGCGCGAACGGATAGAACTGCATGAAATGATCATCGAAGCCGAGCGTCTGGAGGGGGTCGAAGCGCTCGCCGCCGGGCTCGAGCACATGCTTCGCCACCACCATCCGAAGGGGGACTTTCGCATCCGCGTGCCCCTGTCTCTGCTGCGTCAGGCCGAGGCGACCAAGCGGACCTTCAACATCGTGTTGGGCTCAATTGCCGGCATCTCGCTGCTGGTCGGCGGCATCGGCATCATGAACATTATGCTGGCCAGCGTCACCGAGCGCACGCGCGAGATCGGCGTTCGCCGCGCCATCGGCGCCAAGCGCCGGCAGATCATCGGTCAGTTTCTGATCGAAACCGTCGTGCTCTCGGTCACCGGCGGGTTGATCGGCGTTGCGCTCGGCTTCCTGCTGCCCGCGCTGATCACCCAATTCGCCGGTATGCCCACAGTCATCACCTCGTGGAGCGTGATCCTCTCCCTGGTTATTTCGGTCGGCATCGGCATTGTCTTCGGACTCTACCCGGCCATGCGCGCCGCCCGGCTCAATCCCATCGAAGCTCTCCGCCACGAATGACGGCGGCGGCCGGCGGCGGTTTCAGTGTTCAGGTGTCAGGTTTTCAGTACTACAGGCATCCCTGCCTGTAGCGCAATGATCGCCTCGAACAGGCAGGGTACTGGGGCGGTTTCAGTGTTCAGGTGTCAGGTTTTCAGTACTACAGGCATCCCTGCCTGTAGCGCAATGATCGCCTCGAACAGGCAGGGTACTGGGGCGGTTTCAGTGTTCAGGTGTCAGGTTTTCAGTACTACAGGCATCCCTGCCTGTAGCGCACAAATCGCCTCGAACAGGCAGGTGTCAGGTGTTAGGGGCCCCCCTCCCCCCTCTCCCTCCCGCCCCGTCTTATGGGAGGGATTGTCGCATGGCCTGCACAAGTTCGTCGGTGCCCTCTTCCAAAACGGCGCAGACGGGGAAGATGTCCAAGGTCACCGCCTGGCGAAGCCGTTCGAGATTCTCCTCGGCGTGGGCGCCGTCGATTTTGTTGGCGGCGATCAGGGCAGGGCGGTCGAGAAGCTCCGCCTGGTGAAGACGCAACTCGTTCTGCAGGCTGTGAAAGTCGTCCAGAGGATCACGTCCGTCGGTGCCCTCCAAATCGAGGACGTAGACGATCATCCGCGCGCGTTCGATATGGCGCAGAAAAGAGTGTCCGAGGCCGACATTGCGGTGAGCGCCTTCGATGAGTCCCGGCACGTCGGCAATGGTGATGCGCGTGAAGTCCTCGAACTCGATGTTGCCCACCACAGGGTGTCGGGTGGTGAAAGGGTAGGAGGCGGTTTTGGGGCGGGCGTTGCTGATCGCGGACAGCAGCGTTGACTTGCCCGCGTTCGGGAATCCCACAAGTCCGACGTCCGCAATGGTCTTCAACTCCAGAGCCAGTCGTCTGGTTTCGCCCTCGGTGCCTTCGCCGCATTCGCGCGGGGCTTGGCGCGTGGAGGTCACAAAGTGGCAGTTCCCGAATCCGCCGCGACCACCGCGAGCAACCACGATTTCCTTGTCCGGCGCATCCAGATCGGCGATGAACTCGTTTGTTTCCGCGTCTCTGACCACCGTGCCGCAGGGAACATCGAGAATGGTGTCCGCCCCCCGGTGTCCGTGCTGCTTCTTGCCCCGGCCGTGTTCGCCGCGGCCAGCCTTGTGCTCGGGATTGTAGCGGTAGCGAACCAAGCTCTGTTCGCCCGTGACGGCGCGCAGAACGACATTTCCACCGTGGCCGCCGTCGCCGCCGTCGGGGCCGCCCTTGGGGACAAACTTCTCCCGACGAAAGCTGGCGCAACCGTTGCCTCCGCCGCCGGCAGCGACTAAAATGGTTGCGCGGTCAACAAACATTGGCGTCGGTCAGGACTCCTGGGGTACGACGCTGACTTTGCGGTTGCCGGGGTGAAACTTCACCTGCCCGTCCGCGAGGGCGAACAGCGTGTAGTCGCGTCCGCAGCCCACATTTTTGCCGGGCTTGAAGCGCGTGCCGCGCTGGCGGACAATAATGCCGCCGGTGCGGACATCCTGGCCACCGTACAGTTTGATCCCAAGAAACTTGGGATTACTGTCGCGATTGTTGTTGGTGCTTGACTGGCCTTTTTTATGTGACATACTAGTCCTCCGAATCTGCACGGTTGCTGAAGCAAACAGGGTGGCTTGCAAAGCAGGTACCATAGCCTGCCCCCCGCTGTCTGCAAACAAACCGGCGCCATGTGCAGGATTCCCCCGGCGCGACAAGGCGGGAAGGGTGTTCGACATCCCTTTCCGGAAGCTTTGTGTGGTCCGTGGCGCCCCAAGTTGAACGGAGGAAAAATGGAGAGCGTTGTTTATGGATGTTTCCAAGCATGTGATTGAAGTCCCGGAAACCGGACTGCCGGGGGCGGCCGACGTTCGCCTGTCCCCCAAAATCGCGGAAAATGTCGACCGCGTGCTGATTCCCGCCGAGGCGATTTCCGCCCGTGTGGAGGCATTGGCGGAGGAAGTCGGCAGCACCTACATTGACGAGGGGATCGATGAACTGGTGGCTCTGGTGGTTCTCCGGGGCGCCTTCATGTTCGCCGCCGATCTGGGACGGGCTGTCGTGCGCCGGGGCCTGCTTGACCTGCGCGCGGATTTCATCTCGGTGAGCACCTACGCAAACCAGATCAAAGACATGGCGGAGACCGAACGGGAAGTGCGCGTGACTCTGCGCCCCGAAGGCCTGTGGGGACGGCACGTGCTGCTTGTCGAGGATATTCTGGACCAGGGGTTCACGCTGGCCCGGATTCAGCGGATTCTCGAGGACGAGGGCGCGGCCAGTGTCCGCATCTGCTCGCTGCTGGTCAAGGAGCTTGAGAATCCCTCGGAGCAAGTCAAAGCCTTGCGGGATTCCCTGGTGGTGCATTTCGCGGGGTTTCATCTGCCCGACCGCTGGGTGGTGGGCTACGGCACGGATGTGGACGGGCAATTCCGCATGCTGCCGCACATCTGCACGGTTGATGAGTCACTGTACCAAGGAGGTTGATCATGGCATGCGATTTGGTTTTGCGCGGCGGCGATATTCTGGATGTGGAAAGCGGCACGGTGAAGCGGGCCGACCTGTGCGTTTCCGACGGTCTTGTCCAGTTTTGGGCGGAGCCGGGCGAAGCCGGGGAGGCGGATCGGATTGTGGATGTGAGCGGGCGCGTGCTGGTGCCGGGGTTCATGGATGCGCACCTGCACATCGAAAGCAGCATGCTGGCGCCCGCGGAGTTCGCGCGCGCCGCCGCCCTGTGCGGAACCACCGCCGTGTTTGTCGATCCGCATGAGATCGCCAACGTGGCCGGCGTGGAAGGGATCGAGTTCTTCCTCGAACAGGCCGACAACTTGCCGCTTGATCTGTTTGTCGGCATCCCCTCCTGCGTGCCGGCAACACACTTGGAAAACGCCGGCGGCGCCGTCGAGCTGGCCGACATTGACCGCCTGCTGGAGCATCCGCGCGTCTGCGGCTTGGCTGAAATGATGAATTTCCCGGGTATTGTCCAGGGGCTCGGCGACGCCAGGGCCCGGGTGAACATGGCCTGCGAGGCCGGTAAAATCGTTGACGGCCACGCGCCGGGGCTGTCAGGCGACGACCTGCAAACCTACATCACAAACGGCGAAAATGACGGTGTCGCGCGCATAATGAGCGATCACGAATGCACTAGCCTGGACGAGGCACTGGAAAAGCACAACGCCGGAATGACCATCGTCTTGCGCTGCGGCACGGCATCCAAGGATATCGACCGCATTCTCCCCGGTCTGTGGGAGGCCATGAAGGGAGACCTGCGCGGATTCATGCTCTGCAGCGACGATGTTTCGGCCCCGGAACTCGTCGATGACGGGCATGTCGACCGCATCATACGCCGGGCGCGATCCATCCTTGCGGCCGCGGCCGGGCTGGACCCCGAGTCGGCGGCCATTGCGGCAATCCGCCTGGCAACGCGCAACGTCGGCGCATATTTCGCACCATTCCTTGAATCCGCAGGGCACCCCCCCTGCGGCACGCTGGAGCCCGGCGCGCGCGCCAACGTGGCCATTCTTGATTCGCTGGATTCCCTGAACGTTGTCGGCACCGTCCACGGCGGGCGAATTCACGACCTCCAATCGTCCCCTCCGACACAGAGGATCCCCGCCGGACTGCGCGGCTCCGTCCGTCTAAACCACCAGATTGACGCCCGCGACTTCGCGTTGCCGGTCAAAAGCGACTCCGAGCGCGTGACGGTTCGGGTCATCGACTGCGAAGGCGGTTCGCTGCTGACCGGCGAGACCGCTGCGGACCTCGCAGCCGAGGACGGTGCCGTTCAGCCCGACCCGGACCGCGACCTGGCCGTCATCGCCGTGTTCGAAAGGCACGGCGGACCGGGAACTCACTGCACGGGGTTCGTGAGGGGCCTCGGGCTCAAGCACGGCGCCATTGCCTCAACCGTCGCCCACGATAGCCACAACCTGGTGGCGGCCGGGGTCGACATCGGCGATTTGGTCGCCGTCTGCGACGCATTGCGCGAATGCGGCGGAGGGCTGGCCGTATGCGTGGAGGGGGAGACCACACTGCTGCCTCTGCCCATCGGCGGCCTCATGTCCGATCAGCCCATTGACGACGTGGTGCGCGAATTCCGGACGCTCCTGGAAGCCGCGCGGCGGACCGGAACATCCATGGACAACCCCTTCATGGCGCTCAGCTTCCTGTCCCTGCCGGTCATCCCCAATTTGAAGATCACCGACTGCGGACTCGTGGACGTCAATCGGTTCGATTTTGTGCCGTTTCAGATTGCCTGACGCCAAACGCACGCCCGCACACGGACATGCACCAGTGACCAGTGACCAGTGACCAGTGACCGGTAATCAGTAATCAGTGACCAGTAATCGATGATCAGTAATTAGTGTACCACCGGCCTTCAGGCCGCGTGTTCCCGGATACGCGGGC
>CAZSBQ010000132.1:0-11141 GCA_964604795.1 uncultured Victivallales bacterium
GGGACGCGATGGAGGATTGTTCCATAGTGGTCGAGCATCCACTGGGGAAAGCTGAGGTAGGCGGCGGAGGTGGAGTCGTTCGATGCCATTGTCACTGCCCGCGCACGTTTCGTCCCCTCAGAATGCTCAGGAATGGGAAGCGCCGCAGCTGAGGAAGCAGAGGACGCCAATCCGGGCTGTCGTAGGGGATGGTTTGGTTGATCTGCGCATCGGTCATGGCGGCCAGGTCGGGCGCGACCGGTTCCAGGAGGGCGTCCACGAGCAAGCCTGCGTCCGTAAACCAACGGTGGACTTCGGAGGGGGCGTAGGCTCGGCAGCAGGCGGCAACGCCGGAAGCGGTTTCCGATTCGCGCAGGTCGGCGCGGGGATGGTGGTAGTCGGTCAGAAACATGCCTTCCTCGTCGTCGTCGACTTCCAGCCATTCGCCGGCGAACGCGGTGTGATGGGTGGCGGCCAACAGGGTGCCGCCGGGCGCCAGCAGGTTCGCGGCATGACGGACGACGGCGGACGGATCGCGGCTGAAGCCGAGCGAGTTGGTGTGAATCAAGTCAAAACGGCTCGGCGGAGCGATGGGCAGTGTGTCCATGTCCGCCTGGAGCAGACCGATGTCCGCGCCGCAGGCGGTCACGGACTGCCGGGCTAGCTGCAGTTGTCGCTCGGAGATGTCCGCGGCGGTGCAGGATGCCCCCCGCGAGGCCAGAAACAGGGAGTTCTGCGCACCGCCGCAGCCAAGCTCCAGGCAGTGCAGACCGGCGAGCTGCGGGGGCAGGAGCCGGAGTTGGCCGTCGCCGGGCAGCAGGGGGCCGTAGTGAAAATCGCTGCGGGAAATCCGGGTTTGCCGCTGGTAGGAGTCGGCAAGTTCGTTCCAGTATTGGCGCTCGTCAATTTGCACGGTCAGGCTCCGGCGGGGGGGGCAGTAATCAGTTGTAGTCTGTGATATGTAATTAGGAATCTGAAACCATCAAGTCTTATGGAAGGCGCCCCTCCGGCCGACCCGGGATCTGCTTGTAGTTCCCCCTTTAGGGGGGACATTTCGGCCGCCCCGGACACCCCCGTGTTGCGATTTGACAGAGAAGAATTTGGATGCTGATTACTGTTCACTGTTTACCCTCCCCGGGACGGAGCATTTGCCGCATGGTTTCGATGGCGGTGGTGATCACGGTCGAGCCGCCGGGGATGATCAGCATGCAGGCCAGATAGATGCCGGCGCTGAGCAGCGCCACGCTCGCCGCCGACGCCGGAATTGGCAGGGGCGCGGAAGCGAAGGCGGCGGCGCGAAAGGCGGTCACACACACACCCGTCACGACGATGGCCAGCAGGATGCGCCAGATCGTCCGCAGGTAGTCAGAAACGGAGAAGACAGTTCCGAAAAAAACGTAATGAAAGGCGAACGGCAGGGAGATTGCGGCGCTGGCCAGCAAGGCGGTGGCCACGCCCTGGGGCCCCCAAGGCAGACCGGCCACGATCCCGGCAATGTTCAGCGCGTGCATGGCCATGTTCAGGATCAGCAGCTTCTTTAGCCGACTGCGCGAAACCAGGTACCAGTGCAGCGGGTACAGCAGCGAACGCAGCAGGACCACCAGGGCAAGAATCTTCAGGATCGGGACGGCGGCGGTCCACTGATTGCCCAGCAGAATGGCGACAACCTCCTCGCCCGCCAAGTGGAGCAGAAGGATCGCGGGCAGCATGAAGAACAGGTAGTTCTCCACGACCGCGGCATAGAAGTCGCGATACTCCTCCCGATGTTGCTGCAGACGCGAGAGAGCGGCGATGGAGACGCGCTCGAGCGGCCAGTTGATCAGCTTGCCGGGAAGATGGACCAGCTCGTAGCTCTTGGTGTACATCCCCAGGGATGCCGGATTCCAGAATTTGCCGATCAGAACGCGGTCGATCTGCGCGGAGATGCTGTCTATCAGCGAGGTCGCGGACAGTTTGGCGCCGAAGTGCAGCAGCTCCCACGTATCGCGTTCGAAGGTGCCCCGGTGCGGGTGCCAGCCGCAGAAAATCCACAGCAAAAGCGCACGCAGACCGTCGTAGGATACCGGAATCAGCACCAGCGCCCAGTATTCCGCGCCCAAAACCGCGGCGCCAATGCCGATGCCCTTGGACAGCAAAGCGCAGGTCAGGTCAATTCCGGAGATGGTCCCGAACTGCATCGAACGGGTCAGCAGGGCCAGGTGCGAGGCCGAGGCGCCGGCAAAGAGAATCTGCACGGACATGGCCGGGATGATCGCGACCAGCAGTGGCTCCTGGAAGAACCAGGCCACTCCCGGACTCAGCAGCGAGGCGAACAGCGCCAAACCCGCGCACAGTCCCGCGCTGATCCAAAAGAAACCGCTTACCTGGCCGGAGGTGATGGCGTGGCGCTGGATGATCCCCGTCGCCAAGGCCTGACCCGTGAACATCTTGAGAATCGAGATCAGCACCAGCGCCATGGCGATGTACCCGAAGTCGTCCGGGCTGAGCAGGCGAGCCAGTATCGAAAGCGTCAACACCTGCGCCAGAAATTTGATCACCTGGGTGACGACCGAGATGACTCCTCCGCGCGCGCTGTCCTTGCCAAGCGTCTCGCGCGATCCCTGCTCGCGAAAGTACCAGTCGGAGGGTTTGCGGAGTCCGCGGAGCTTGTTAAAGATGGTGGAGGGATGGGACACGCGTAAAATTTATCTGTTGGTGGAAATTCAGAACTCTTGAGTTCTTGGCTTGATTTTGTCGTTCAGTTGCTTCGGATGATGGGATCGCCGGTGTCGAGGATGCGGAATTCGCGGGTCGGGATGCGTTTGACGTTTTCGTAGAAGCCCGGCACGCGGCGTTCCCACTCCCGGCGGTTGGCTTCGCTGTCCGATCCGAGCAGTTGGACCTGCAGCTTCATCGCGCCGCCGGAGACGCCGAGGTACATGCCGTAGCGCTGCAGCGCACGGGCCAGGATTTTGCCGGCGCGGTTCAGGCCCCACTCGTCGAAGTCCTCCTCGTTGAGTTCGGGATTCAATTGGAAGCGCATGCCCATGATCGGATACTGGCGGCCGACGTCGCGTCCGTCGCTGCGGCAGGCGGGCGGCAGGAAGATGTTGGCGCCGGTGGCGTGCTGGCGCACCATTTTGGAGGTGAAGCAGATGGCGTGGCGGATTTCGCCCCCCTCGAGTTCCTCTGGCCGGATGATGCCGGCGATGCCGGGGAACCCCGAGCCGCGTCCGCCACGGCGGGTCCAACGGGTGCCCGGCGGCGGATCGGCCACGCCCGAACCGGTCAGGTCCCAGACATCGAACGTGGTGCCGGTCGGAAAGGGACGTTCGTCGGGCCAAGCGAACGTCGAGATGTCCCACAACCGATGCTTGAAGGGATCGACAATGCACATTTGCCCGTCCCCCGTCGGTTCCGGATACATCTGCCGGGTCACCGGCACCAGGACATCGGTCCAGCCGTCTCCGTCCTGATCCCATCGGTCGAATATCCGATCACTACGGATGCGGATGCCGTCGACATTTTCGGAGTTGACCACCCAGGTGGGGCAGAGGTAGCTGTTGATCAGGCTGATGTGGTCGCGATCCTGGGCGAGCGTGAACACGATCGCGTCCGACTGCGGATGGGCTTGGGCGTCCTCGGAGATCGGCGTGTTCCAGGGCGAGTCCTCGGAGAAAGGGCGCCAGTCTCCCGGCAGACTGCTGCCGATCAGGCCCTGGTCGGCATGCTCATCCAGATCGAGCGAGCGCATCGCCGTTTCCGTCCGCCGGTCCGCCGCACCCTCTTGACCGCAGGCGGGCCATGCGAAAAGAACCGCGAGGGTTCCAAAAACAAGTTTCAGATATCGCTGAAAACATTGAAAACGCATGCACACACCCTTTGCGTTTCCGCAAGACAAACAAACCTGCTCAACCATAGCGAAGAATGTCAACATGTCAACATGCAGCGACAGTTTGGGTCGTGCGAACTCCGCGGGCTTGAATAATGCCCGCAATACACTACGGTCACTGAGTATTCGACGCATTACTGTTCAACAACCTCGGAATCCCCCCAATCGACATGGCCTCAAAAGAAGAAATTCAATATGCCTCGGAGATGACCGAAACCGTGCTTCGCCCCGCCAAGGGGCTCGAGACGTTCGGCGCAACGGTTGTTGACTACCACCTGGTCACGGAACTGCTGGATACTGTGGGACAGATTCGCATTCGGCAGGGACGGTTTCACGTCGAGCGCCCCCAGTTGATCACGCCGTCCCACTACGCCAGTCAGCTGGTGGAGAACTTCGGCGAGGAGGCGCGCGAGTACGCGGATCGCTTCGCGCAGTCCCACGACGGCCTCCGCATTCTCCAGTACGGTCTGCGCTTCCGCAAGGAGGAGCGCAATCAGTCCGTGGTCTCCGGCGAACTCAGAGCCGTGGCCGAGGAGGTGGCCGAAGATGTTCGGGGCAGCGACCAGGCTTTTGCAGGCGTGATCGTCGGCGTGGACGACCTGTGGGAAGTTTCCCTGCTGCGCTTCGGGATCGAGCTGATCGGCGCGTCCGTTCCGAAAAATATTCGAGACCTCGCCGAGCGCGGGCTGCTTTCCGAAAACGAGAACGACGTGCCGCCCGCCGTCAGCGAAGAGCTGGAAACCGACTTTCGGGAAGCCGCAGGCGACATCGACCGACTGCGGTCGCTCGGCAACAAACTGCGCAAACACGGACTCCTCGAACAGTACGAAGACCGCTTCTACGACTTGGTTCGCCAAGCGCGGCGACAGTAGACCGCAGACATACCCGTGCGGGATGCCAGCCGAGCGCGAACTCCTTTCCGGGCAGGGAACGATTGTGTGTATCCTCTGCCCGGATCGACGGCGTTCGGGAAGGCGATCAGGAGGTTTTAGGCCTTGACTGCACTTGCGGCTCGGGGGTCCGCATGTATCTTGCACGGATCCAGGCCAACATTCAACGATTATGGAGTTCAGGATGACATCACGCGAGATTGCATTGGCGAATTTGGAGCACGGGGATGCGCCTCGTCCGGGAATGACGTTCGACCGGGGTCGGATCAATGATTTTTGCGGGGGCGGCATGAACGAGGCGCTGTCGTATCGGCAAAAGCGTTGGACCGAGGGAGACATCGAGTATTACGACGATGTGTGGGGCAATTTGTGGAAGCGCATGAAAGACGGGTGCGTCAAGGGCGAGATATGCAAACCCGTGCTCGATGATTGGTCTCAGTTGGAGGAGTTGCGCGCTCCGGAGTTTGATGTGGAGGCGGGGGCGGCGCAGTTGAGGCGCGCCTTTGCCGCGGACGACGACGCCCGCCTGAAGGTGGCCCAAGCCGGCGGGTGGATTTTCGACAACGCCCGGTATCTGCGCCGGATGGACGTCTATTTTCTGGATATGGCCCTGTATCCGGAGGAGCTGCACCGTCTTCATTCGATTGTGGCCGAACTGTATGAAAAGCGCATTCACGCCGCCGGCCTGGCCAAGGCGGATGCGCTGATGATCGGCGAGGATATGGGCACGCAGCAAGGGCTGCTGTTTTCGCCCGCCATGTTCGAGCAGTATTTCAAGCAGCTGTACACGCGCCTGATCGGCATTGCCCATGACTACGGCATGAAGGTGCTGTTGCATTCCTGCGGCAGCAATTGGCAGATCATCGATGACTTGCTGGATGTCGGCGTGGATTGCTTCCAGTTCGATCAACCCGCCGTCTACGACATGCCCTGGCTCGCGAACAAATTCCGGGAGCGCCACGGCTGCCTGTGGAGCCCAGTCGACATTCAAAAGGTTCTGCCCACCGGCGACAAGGACTACATCGAAGCGGAAACCAAACGAATGTGCGAAATTTTCGAGGGCATGCTGATCCTCAAAAACTATCCGGATTTGCCTGGTATAGGCGTGAAAAACGAGTGGGACGACTGGGCCTACAACGCGGTGTGCAGGCGGTATTCCCTGCCCGAGGTTTAACCCTCCTCCTGAATCGACGAACCCCCGGTTCCGCCCATGCTTCACTGGTACCGCAGCACTGAATGGCGGCTTCTCTGGCCGTTTTACCTGGAAGCATCTCTGGGCACGATGCTATATGTTTTTGTGCCGTTCATGGTGCTGTATTTCAACTCCATCGGGTTGAGTTCGACACAGATCGGTTTTTTGATGTCTGCCTGGCCTCTGGCGTCGCTGATCGCGGAAGTGCCCACCGGCGCGGTCGCGGACCTCTGGGGGCGCAAGGTCTCGGTGATCACTGGGCATATGCTGGAGGGGATGTGCGCAGTGATGCTGTTCCTCACCACCACTCACTGGCTGATTCTCGTGCTGTTTTTTCTGCTGGGGATTTCGCGCACGCTGACCTCCGGCGCCAAGGAAGCCTGGGCTGTGGACCTGCTCAAGGGAGAGGGGCGCGACGATCTGCGCTCCAATTATTTTGCCAGGTATCACAGCCTGTTCAACCTGGCGTTTGTGGTCTCCGGCGTGGTCGGGGCGTGGGTGGTCGCCCGCTTTGAGTTGCGCGCGGTATGGCTGGTGACCGGCATCAGCTACTTCATGTCCGGTGGCCTGTTGCTTTTCGGACGGGAGGAATTCACACCGCAACGGTCCACATTCAGGGCTGCCGTCACCGAAATTTGGCGCCAGACTCGCGACACGGCCGGCTACGCCCTGTCCCATCGGTCGCTGTTTTTGGTGTATGCCATCAGTGCCGTGTTTGCCGCCGCGGGACCGTTCCGCAGTATGATTTCCTGGACGCCCTTTCTGCGTCAGTTCCAGTTTCCGGAACACGGGTACGGTTATTTGTGGTCGGGCATGAACGTGCTCGGCATCGTCGCGCCGCTGCTGGCACGCCGCATGCTGCGGCGGGTTCGCGACCGCCAGGCGCTGATTTGGCTGTCCGTGATCACGCTGGTCTACGGGCTGGTCATTCTGATCACGGGATCGCTGATTATGCTGATCGGCATGATTCTGTTCAGCGCCTTTCTGTTCGACTTCCGCATGCCCATCAACCGGACGTTCTTCCACCGCTTCGTGCCCTCGGCCATCCGCGGCACGTCCGGCAGCTTCGAGGAAATGCTCAATTCCGCCGTGCGCATGCTCGCCTTCCCGATTGTCGGGCTTCTGCTGGATCTGGAGCCGGTCGGCCCCCGCGTCACAGTCTTCATCTCCACGCTGTTCATGGTCCCGGTCATCTTTCTCTACCGCATGATTCGCGACGAGGACGGCGGCGAGTAGGAGCAATGTCATGGACATAATCGGACGGACCGTGGTCGCGACGACCAGGCACGGTCCCAACTCGCCAACGTTCATCGGCGTCAATGCGGAATCCACTGTCCGGTGACCCGGCCGCTCAGTAGGATGAAAAAAAGACATGATGCGATACTGTACCGAAGTGTCGGTCGAACGAAGTCGCAAACAACGGAGGAATGAAGCAATGATGATCCCCAAAACAGTGTGTTCCGGTGACGCTCCCACCGCGATCGGGCCGTACTCGCAGGCGGTGCGCTGCGGCGATTTGGTCTTTGTCAGCGGCCAGCTCGGGCTGGATCCGGATTCGATGACCATGGTCTCGGGCGGTGTAGAGGAAGAGACCCGCCAGGCCATGAAGAACCTGAAGGCGATCCTGACCGCGGCCGGCAGCTCGCTGCGCCGAACCGTCAAGGTGCGTATCTACTTGGCCGACATTGCGGACTTCGCACGGGTCAACGAGATCTACTCCGGCTTCATGGAGGCGCCTTATCCGGCGCGAAGCTGCATGGCCGTCGCCGGTCTGCCCAAGCAGGCGCGGGTCGAAATCGAGGCGATCGGCGCGGTGGCGGGCGAATGAGCGGGCGAGACGCGGAACAGCATGAGGGCGAAGGCGAACTGCAGTTCCCCCTGGTTTGGCACGGGCGGGTGATCGTGCACGATCTCGACGGAGTCGGCCGGCGGATTGACGAAATCCTGCAGGCGCATGGGTTTGCGGAGTCCGCGGAACGGGGTCGGACCTCGAAGAACGGGCGCTACGTCACGTATCGGATTTCACTGACCATCCCCGACCGGGAGGTGTTTGCGGCGGTGACCGACGGCCTGGAGCAACTGCACGGCGTGAAGATGGTGCTCTGAACCGGCACCGGCGGTGTCGGGCGCGACCGAAGCAAAAAAAAAAAGGCCGGCCGGTTGCCCGGCCGGCGGAGAAGGAGCGCCCCGGCGATAAAAGAGGAAGGAGGCTAAAACTCGCCGGAGCTTTCGACATCGTGCGCACCAATGCCGACACGTCATTGACACAGCCGCATTTCGGTTGTTCCTGCCATCGTGCTTTTTTTGGGATTTTTTCGGAACGAGCTTGCCAAAGTGCAACAGGCATCCACGCCTGTTCAAATCGAAGGACTATGCCCATGGCTGCAATCGGATACAACGGATGGCTGAGCACGGGACTGCCGGGGCAGGACGCCATGCTGCACGGATTGCGCCCCGGCGACAACGTGGTCTACCGGGTCGAGTCTACCGAAGACTACCGCCCGCTGGTGCGGGCGTATGCCGAGGATGCGCTCCGGCAGCGGCGCACGCTGATCTACTTTCGGTTTGCCCGGCACGCCGCGCTGGTTCCCGAACAGCCGGGCATTCGACGGGTTACCGTTCATCCGGAGGTGGGATTCGAACGCTTCCTGACCGAGATCATCGACGAGATCGAAGCCGCGGGGCACGGCGCCTACTACATTTTCGACTGCTTGTCGGACCTGGCCGTGGACTGGTACAGCGACCGGATGCTGGCCAACTTCTTCATGATCACCTGCCCGTATCTCTACGAGCTGGACACGGTCGCCTACTTCGCGCTGCTGCGGCACCATCATTCGGCGTACGCCATCGACGGCATCCACAACACCGCCCAGGTGATCATGGACGTGTACCACAATCGCGAACAGACCTATGTCCAGCCGCTGAAGGTCTACGAGCGCTACTCGCCGACCATGTTCCTGGTGCATCACTGGCAGGGCCAGGAGTTCACGCCGGTGACCAGCAGCGCAATCCTCTCCGAAATCTTTTCCGAAACGCCTCAGCTCTGGCTCGATTTCTCGGTCAATCGACCGGGTGTGTGGACCAAAACCTTTTTGGAGGCCCAGGAGGTGCTCGAACAGTATCGGCGCGGCGAGGGCGACGACGCGGCCGTGGAACGCTGCGCCGACCGACTCCGACGCATGGCCGTGACCCGCGACGCACGCCTGCTGCAGCTTGCGGAGACCTATTTTTCCCTGGCCGACCTGGTTGGCGTCATGAAGCGCATGATCGGCACCGGCCTGATCGGCGGCAAGTCGCTGGGAATGCTGCTGGCCCGGGCGATCGTCGAAAAATCCGGAGATGACCTAGCCGAGGTCCTCGAGGCGCACGACTCATTCTACGTGGGCTCGGACGTCTTCTACACCTACATCGTGCGCAACGGCTGCTGGTGGTTGCGACGCCGTCGACCGAACGAGGACTTCGACGACTACCTGGAACGGGCCGAAAGCGCACGGCTCAAAATGCTGCACGGCATGTTCCCCGAGGACATTCAGAGTCAGTTCGCCGAGATGCTCGACTATTTCGGCCAGTCGCCCGTGATCGTGCGCTCGAGCAGCTTGCTCGAGGACAACTACGGCAACGCATTTTCCGGCAAGTACGACAGCGTGTTCTGCGCCAACCAGGGTACCCCCCGAGAGCGCCTGCAGCAATTCATCGAGGCAGTGCGCGCCGTCTACGCCAGCACGCTCAACCGCGAAGCCCTGATCTACCGGCACCAGCGGGGTCTCATGGACCGCGACGAACAGATGGCGCTGCTCGTGCAGCGGGTCTCGGGCGCCGCCTACGGCGACCACTTCTTTCCCCATCTGGCCGGCGTCGGATACTCCTTCAACAGCTATGTCTGGAGCCCGGAGATCGAGCCGGCCGCCGGCCTCGTCCGCTTGGTCTGCGGGCTCGGAACCCGTGCCGTGGACCGCACCGACGACGACTACACGCGCCTGATCGCCCTCAACGCGCCGGACCGCACGCCGCACTCCGGCGACGATGCATCGCGCTACAGCCAGCGCCGGCTGGACGCCCTGCAACTGCCCCGCAACGAACTCGTCGAGCTGTCCTTCGAGTCCGTCGCCGAGAACGATTTGGGTGACGTTCTGCCGCTGCTGGCCTCCGAAGACGGCGCGCTGCTCCGTCGTGCGCGACAGCAGGGCATGAAAAACATCTTCCCCTGGGTACTCGACTTCGACGGACTGCTGCACCGCACCGAGTTCATTCCCGCCATGCGCCGCATGCTGCGCCTCCTGCGCGATGCGTACAACTACGAAGTGGACGTGGAGTTCACCACCAACTTTTTCCGGGACGGGCGCTTCCTGATCAACCTCGTGCAGTGCCGGCCGTTCCAGGTGCGCATCACGGACGAGACCGCCGCCCGCAGTCTGGCCTGCCGCGAGGACACGCAGGGAACCGAGCTGCTGAGTTCACGCGGCCCCATCATCGGCGCCAGCCTTGCGACGCGCGTGGACCGGCTCATCCATGTCGTGCCCGGCACCTACAGCCTACTGCCGGAGCAGAAGCGCTACGAGGTCGCGCGCCTCATCGGAACGTTCACCCACGACGCCGGCGCCGACGGACGCACCATCATGCTGGTCGGCCCGGGGCGCTGGGGAACCTCGACTCCCTCTTTAGGCGTGCCGGTCACCTTCGGGCAGATCAACACGGTGTCGATCATCTGCGAAGTCGCCCTCATGCACGAGGGACTCGTGCCGGACATCTCGCTCGGTACCCACTTCTTCAACGATCTCGTCGAGCTGGAAATGCTCTACCTGGCCGTCTCCCCCGGTCAGGAGGGACACCAGCTTGATCTCGAAGCCCTTGCCGCGCTGCCGAACCAACTCCCAGAACTCTTGCCCGAACGCGCCGGATTCGCGGATGTCGTCCGAGTGGTCGACCACGAGCAGCTCGCCGACGGTGCCAGCCTGGAACTGCACGCCGACACCATGCGCCAACGAGCCACCCTCCACCAGGTCCCGAATTCCTGAAGCAATCCGCAAACACCGTCCAGGGCGGGCGTGGATTGACGCTTTTCGGGATTGGGGCGTGAAGCTGTCCAGTCGGCCGGGTGGGGGCGGGCACTCACAGCTCCGCCTGAAAGGCAGAGCCACGAGGGCCGTGGCACTGGCTTTCCAGCCGGTGGTGTTGGGGATGAACGTGGCACTGGCTTTCCAGCCGGTGC